>CAZGTQ010000276.1:0-11869 GCA_964528575.1 uncultured Planctomycetaceae bacterium
GGGAGGTGCCAGGTGCAGCACCTGGCACCACCCTGTCGCTGAACGACAAAAAGGTGTTCGACGCCGTATAGGTGTGCGACACCGTATCGCTGTCACGAGACGCGGTCGACCCAGCGGCGGGCGATGCGCTCGAGGTCGGGCGGGGTGTTGCCTTCGTCGCCGAAGTAGTGCTGCTCGAGCTCCTCGATGTGGCGCTGGAGCTCGTCGCGCTCGCTCGCGCCGATGCCGTTGGTCGACTCGATGTGGCGCAACAGGCCGATCACGGTGAACGGCGAGACGCGCTCCGGCAGGCGGTAGCGCGCCTGCGGCACGAGCACCGTGTCGCGCCGGCGCAGGAACCAGAACGCGCCGCCGCCGATGAGCGCCAGCGCGAGCGCGCCGCCGAGCCACGCGAGCGCCGCGCCCGCGCCGCGCTCGCCGTAACGCTTCTCGAGCGCGATCGCGCGCTCGACGCTCTCGAGGTCGGCGTCGACGTAGCGCTGGTAGAGCACCTCCGCGTCCGCGACGCGCGGCTCGGCGAACTCGAACGACTCGGGGAGCTCCTCGAGGTCCTCCTTCGCGCGCATCGAGACCATCCACGTGCGCTCGCTCACGACCGCGGTTTCGTCGCTCTCCTCGTCGAACTTCGTCACCGAGACGCCCTGGTCGTCGGTCGTGACGACGTCGAAGTGCGCCGGAGCGAGCTCGACGACCTCGTCGAGCGACGGGACGAGCCCCAGCGCCTTCGCCTTGATCTCGAGCAGGAGCTTGCCGTCGCCCGCCTGGCGCTCGTCGAGCGTCTGCGTGATCTCGAGATCGGCGAACGGGCGAACGTCGTCGGACGGGACCGTCGCGTCGACGACGAGCGGCGACGACTCGACCGGCAGCACGACGTAGCCGGTCGTGTCGAGGAAATCGAGGTCGAGACGCAGCGGCGGGACACGGTCGACCTCGGGGCCGCGCGCCTGCAGGAGCAGGTACGCGTACGGCGTGACGCGCCAGCCGTACTGCTCGATCGCGCGCGAGTTCGTGTCCGGGTGGTTGAACGTGACCGAGTGGACGACGAAGTGTTCGGACAGGGCCTCGCGCGCCGCCTCCTCGAACTTGTCGCGGTAGTTCTCGGTCGGCCGGCCGTAGTTCCAGGCGAACTGCTGGTTGTTCTGGTTGATCAGGTACTTCGAGAAGCCGCCCGCCTCGCGCTCGATCTCGCGCGTGTGGCGGATGTCGACGAACATGCCGAACGGCTCCTCGTGCCCGACCCGGGTCGCGCCGTCGACCGTCGTCTCGAGCTTGATCTCCGTGACGAGGTCGCCGTAGTACTCGAGCACCTCGCGCGCGAGGTCGGAGCGCTCGTGCTCGCCCGCGATCGCGAGGCCGGAGCGGACGTAGCGGAACTTCACCGCCGGGTTCACGTTGCTCATCCGCGTGTAGATCGTGTTCGCGAACATGCCCGTGTGCCGCTCGGCGGCCTCGCCGGGCAGCGACCCGATCGCGTCGCGGATCACGTCGAGCTGCGCCGTCACGACCTGCTTGCGCTCGTCGATGGCGTCGAGGTCGCACGCGCCGAGCGCGGCGTAGAACCACGTCTCGTAGACCTGCGTCGTCTCGTCCTCGAGGTCGAGCTCGGGCACCGCCTGCGCGTACAGGTCGGCCGCGACGGCGAAATCGGCGAACGCCTCCTCGCGCCGGCTCGCGAACTCCGTCGTCTTCTCGATCTCCTGGCGGTAGTTGTTCTCGTCGTGCGCGACCGACGCGCGCGCGAGCACGAGCGACCACTCGTCGGGATGGTCGAGGAGCGCGCGGTCGACGACCGTCCGCGCCACCTCGTAGCCGCGCACGATCTCCGCCTGGATGTCCTTCTGGCGACGTTTCGTGTTGCTCTGCTTCTGCGTGTTCGGCTCGCGCCACACGCCGACCAGGTTCGAGCGCATGCGCTGGACGAGCGCGGCGAGCGTGCGCGGCTCGAGGTCGTCGAGCTGGCCGAACACGCGCTCGATCGTGTCGATGCGGTAGACCTCGGCGGTGCTGTGCGCCGCGGTGAACGCGTTCGCGACCAGATCGTCGTCGATCTCGATCGGCAGCTCGCGCAGCCGCGCGACCCACTCGGAGAGCTCGGCGAGGTTGCGCTCCTGCTTCGAGCGGGTGAGCGGAATCGCGTTCTTCCGCTCCTCGAAGCCGTACATGAACATGTACGAGCTCGTATTGCTGTTCGCCGCGTTCGGGTCGTGGTTGCGCGTCCACACGCGCAGGAACTCGGCGACGAGCTCCTCCCCGCGCTCGGGGTGCGACGCCGCGATGCGCTCGATGTACGGGAACGCCTCGCTCTCCTCGTTCACCTTGAGCAGGAGCTGCGCGACGACCATCGCGAACTTCGGCTGCAGCGCCGCGTCGACCCGCTCGAGCCAGCGGTCGGACGGACGGATGTCGAGCAGCTCGTCCGTCTTCAGCGGCGCCGGCATGTTGTTGTTCGTCGACGACCGGCTCGAATAGTAGAAGAAATTACCGTAGAAGTCGCGCTGGAGCTGCGGCCCGCGCGCCGTCGACTGGTCCCACTGGTACGAGTACAGCGCCTCGCGCAGCCAGTTCGTGGCGAGCAGGTTCAGCGTCGCGCTCCAGTCCGCCGCGCGCTCGGGCGCCGCCGCGAGCACGGCTTCGGCGGCAGTGGTCTGCAGCTCGAGCCCGTTCAGCCGCCGCTCGGCGTCCTGGGCGTGCTCGACCTGGCCCTTCGACGCGCCCGCGCCGATCACGGCGAGGATCTGCATGCCGCGCTCGGGCCGCTCGGTGAAGCTCGCGTCGAGCCAGCTCTGGCCGAGCTCGTCGCGGATGCGCGGCGCGAGCATGACCGCGCGCGCGAGCGCTTCCTTCTCGACGTCGCCCTCGACGTCGCCTGTCGCGAGCACCGCCTGCGTCACGTCCCACGCTTGCTCGAGGTGGCGCACGTCGTTCTCGTCCGCGTGCAGCGCGACGAAATGGCGCGCGAGCAGGTTGAGCGCGGCGCGGTCGTTCGCGCTCTTCGCCTCGTCGGGCGCCGGCAGGAACTCGCCGGCCTCGAGCGGGAGGACCGCGCCGAACAGGATCTGCGCGACCTCGGAACGCTCGATCGCGAGCGACCCGTCGTCGAGCGCGTGGCGGAAGCGCTCGACGCACTGCTCGACGAGGCTGCCGCCGTCGACGGACTGGCGCAGGAGCTGGCCGAGCTTCGCGAGCGTCTCGACGGAGAGCTCGTACGACGCGGCGCCGGCGAGCCCGGTGATGTCGCCCGGCCCGTAGTAGTTCGTCTCCGCCCAGTTCGCGAAGCGCGACGGCGGCTTGGGCGGACCCGCGATCAGCGACGTGACGAGCTGCTCGTAGCCCGCCTTCGCCTCGGCCTCGGTCAGCCCCGCGAGGTACGCGCGCACGCCGGCCCAGTCGCCGAGCGTGACCATGCGCGTGAAGCGCGTGAGCTCGGCCTCGAGCGCCGCGGCCTCGGCCTGCGCCTTCACGGCGGCGGCCGCGGCGGCGGCCGCGGCCGCCTCGGCCTGGGCGGCCGCTTGCTCGGCTTCGGCGGCCGCGGCGACCTCCGCGGCCGAGCGCTCGGCGGCGCGCGCGGCCTCCTCGGCGTCGACGACCGCGCCGACCACGCCGTCCGAAGCAGCGGGAGCGGCGGGAGCCTGCGCCGCCGCGCTCTCGTCCGTCGCGGGCGCCTCGGCCGCGCCGGCGGGCGCCTGCGGCGCGTCCGCCGGCTCCGCGTCCGCCAGCTCCGCGTCCGCCAGCTCCGCGTCCGTCGGCTCCGGCGGCGTCGACCACGCCGCGAGGATCGACGACGGACGCCGGTCGAACACGAGCGTCTTCAAGCGCTGCTGGCGCGGCGTCTCGGGAGCGGGCGCCGCGTCGGCCGCGCCCGCGCTCGCGCTCGTCGAGCCCGACGACCGGACCGCGGCGCCGTCGAAGATGACCCGCCCGCCCTCGATCTGGATGAGCTGCTCGAACGGGTTCTGCGCCGCGGCGCTCGTCGCGAGGACGAGGCCGGCCGCCATGGCCAGAGCGATCTTCATGCTTGGACCTTCGTCAGGAGCCCGACTGGTCGGGCGGCGGTCCCATGCCCGCGCCGCGCGCGTCCTCGGGCTGCTGCCCGTTGTTCGAGTTGCCCTTGCCCTTCGAGCCGCGACCGCGGCCCGACCCGCAACCCCGTCACTGACCCGGGAGCGGCAGCCCCTGCAGCTCCGTCAGGTCCATGCGCGCGAGCCGGATCGCCGACTCGAGGTCCTCCTGGCCGCGCTCGACCGCGTCGCCGTCGCCGCGCTCTGCCGCTTCTTCGGCGAGCAGCTTGTAGAGCTGGCGCGCGGACTCGATCCGCGGCTCCCACTCGTCGCGGCCGAGGCCCTCGAGGCGCATCAGCCACGTCATGTAGTACTCCGAGCTCGCGAGCGCGCGCCGCGCCTCGCGCAGCGTCGTCGGATCCGCGCCGGGATCGCTCGCGACTTCCTCGACGAGGTCGGTGAGGTCCGCGTTCGCCTCGGGCAGCTCCGTGACGAGCATGCGGCACTTCGCGCGCTCGAGCCGCACGCCGCGGCGCGTCGTCACGAGCTCCTCGGGCAGCAGCGCGAGCGCCTCCTCGTACGCCGCCTCGGCCTCGGCCCACGCGCCGGTGGCCGCGAGCTCGCCCTCGCTCGCAGTCAGCGCCTCGGCGCGCGCGACGTGCTCCTCGGCCTCGGCGATGAGCACGGCGGCGGCGTCGAGCCGCAGCGCGTCCTGGCCGGGACCCAGGTGGTAGGCCGCCGCGCCGACAGGCATCAGCAGCCACAGGATCAAGAGCAACTTCCTCATGTCCGTATCCTCATGTCCGTATCCTCCTCTCGGCGCCGGACGACGCCGCAGATTCGATTGTAGGCACCAGGCTCCGAACGCGGGGGGCGCGCTCCGGCGGACGGCCGGGGCGCCAGCGCGTGCCGGCGACGTGGAGGAGCACCGGGAGCAGCGCGAAGAGCGCCGCGCCCAGTCCGATGCAGATCAGCGCGTACTCGCGGCGCGAGAGACGCTCGAGGCCGCGCCCGCCCGTGCCGGCGGTCAGGTCGCCGAGCAGCGACGACGCCAGATGCTTCTCGTTGCCGTTGTGGAACGTGCCGCCCAGGCGCGTCGCGATCTGGCGCAGCGTCGACACGTCCTGGCGCGACTGGCGGCCGTCGATGAACTTGCCGCGGAGCGGGTCGCCGACGCCGACGACGAGCACGTTCGCGACCGACGCCGGCATGCGCGGCATCCCCTCCGCCGGCACGGTGTCGCCGTCGCTGACGAGGATCAGCGTCGCGCTGCCGGGGTTCCACGGCTTGGCGATCTCCGCCGCCTTCTCCAGGCCGTCGAAGAGCCGCGTCTCGCCCGACCGGAACGCGTAGTGCATCGGCAGGTCGCCGAGGATGTTGCGCACGACCTCGACGTCGCTCGTGTCCTCGACGACCGGCTTCGCGCCGTTGTAGACCGCGACGACGGTGATGCGGTACTGCTCGAGCGGCACGCGCTCGAAGAACGAGTCCATCACGTCGCGCGCACGCTGCATGCGGCTCTGGATCCCGCTCGGGCCCGCATCGACCAGGCGCATGCTCGGGCTGACGTCGAGCACGAGCAGCACGTGCCGCGGATCGCCCACGCGGCGCAACGCGTCGTCGTCGGCGCTGTGCTTGCGCGGCTCGAGCACGAGCAGGGTCACGAGCCCCCACGCGAGCGCGCCGGCCGCGAGCGCGCGCAGGGCGGGTGCCGCGCGCGCCCACGGCGCGGGACGGCGGTTCGGGCCGAACGCGAGCGCCGCGACGCGGCGCACGCGCAGCCCGTGCAGGAGCTCGGCGAGCAGCACGACGAGGAACGCGCCGGCGGCGACGGCCGCGGCGAGGACGTCGGCGTTCCACGGTGTGCTCAGCATGCGCCGCTCACCATCATGCGCCGCTCACCATGGCGTGTACCTCAGCCCGAAGCCCGCGAGGACGGCGAGTCCGAGCACCGCGAGCGCGGCCTCGCACCACGGTCCGTAGTCGTCGACCGCCTCGGCGCGCGCCTTCTCGAGCCGCGTCTCCTGCATCGCGTCGATCGCCTGGAAGACGCGCTTCAGCGCGTCCGGATCGCCGGGGTTGAACACCTCGCCGCCCGTCATGCTCGTGATGTTGACGATCGGCTCGGGCGCCGTGCTCTCGGCGATGTGCACCGCATAGACGACGATGCCGTCGGCGGCGAGCATCCGCGCGACCTCCTCGTCGCGGTCGCCGCCGAGATCGGCGCTGTAGCCGTCCGACACGAGGATGATCATGCGATCGCCCTCCTCGCGACTCGTCAGCACCCGCCTGCACGCGAGCAGCGCCTTGCCGATCTCCGTCCCGTTGAACCACGACGGGAGCTGTCCCGGCTTCATGAACGGCGGCGCGCAGCGGAACGCCGACACGTCCGTCGTCAGCGGCACCCAGTGCAGGACGGCGTTGCCGAAGAACGTCAGCCCGAACGCGTCGCCCGAGCGGTAGTCGAGGAACTCGTTGATCGCCGCCATCGACGCGTCGTAGCGATCGCCATCGCCGAACGACGCGGTCATGCTCCCCGACACGTCGACGCAGAACTCGATGTTGGTCAGGACCTTCTTCGAGCGTGGCTCGTCCCAGCGCTGCGGGCCCGCGAGGATCAGGATCGCGAGCGCGAGCCCGAGCGCGGGCACCGATTCGCCGAGGCCGACGAACGCGCGGATCCAGCGGCCGCCCTTCGAGCGCGCGTGGTCGAGCGGCAGCACGACGCCGCCGCCGCGCCGCGTCCACGTCCACACCAGCAGCAGCACCGGCAGCGCGAGCAGGAGCAGCACGAACGGGTGGCGGAACGGGAAGAGCACGTCCATCACGCGCTCCCGTTCCCCGCCGCCGCGACAGGCAAGTCGAGCGCGTCCGCCGGGAGCCGCCGGTACGGCTCGAGCAGCGCGGCGACGTCGACGTCTTGCGCGCCGTCGCTCGGCGGCCGGTGCAGCCACTCCTCGAGCCGCACGAGCAGCGGCCCGGCCTCCTCGTGCCGCTTCAACGTGCGCAGCGCCGACGCGGCGTCGCTCTGCGCCAGCCCGAGCCGGCGCCGCCAGAGCGCGATGAGCGCGAGCTCGAGCTCCGCGCGCCGCTCGGCCGGCAGCTCGCCCTTCAGCGCGTCCTCGACCAGCGGCCGCAACCGCTCGGCGAGCGACCGCTCGCGCCGGGGCACCGCGACCGCCGCGAGGCGACGGCGGCGGCCGACGAGGACGATCGCGACGAGCCCGGCGGCCCACGCGACCCCGAGCACGGTCGCGGTCGTCGCGTAGCCGCCGGGGTCGGGCAGCTCGGCGGCCGCGAGCCGATTCGGCTGCACCTGCCCGGCCGGGAGCACCGAGCGCACCTCGATCGGGAGCGCGGGGAGGTCGTCGGCGGACGAGCCGTCGACGCGGCGCAGGAAGTCCGCGAGGTCGTACGTCCCGGGGTCGAGCCCGTACCAGACGAGGTCGTAGCGGTGCGCGTCGCCGTGCGGGCGCACGTCCGCGATGCGCACGACGACGGGCGTCGTCACGTCGGACGGCGCGGCTTCCAGCTCGCTGCCCGGCAGCACGACGTCGCGCATCCGGCTCGCGACGCCGACGGGCGCGGAGCTCGGGTCCTGGGCCGCGAGCGCGAGGACGGCGACGGCGGCGAGGAGCGACGACTTCATCAGCGCGCCTGACGGCCGAGCAGGCCGCGGGACTCGAAGAAGTGGCGCAGCGCGGGGACGTAGGGACGGTCGGTGCGGATCAGGAGGTGGTCGATGCCGCTCCGGCGCAGCTTGCGCTCGATCTCCTCCTGGTCGACGTGGCTGCGGCGGCCGTGCGTCCAGAACTCGCGGCCGGTCTCCGCCTCGCGCGCGCGCACGAAACCGGCGCCGCGCAAGCCGAGCTCGGCGGGATCGCGCAATTGGAGCACGGCGCAGTCGTGCAACTGCGCGAGGCGCTCGAGCGCGGGCAGCGCGGCTGCGTCGTGCAGATCGGACAGGACGACGAACAGCACGCGGTGGGACAGGCTCGGCGTCAGCTCGCCGATGCGCTTGCCGAGCAGCGTCGGCTCGTCGTAGCGGAAGCGGCGCAGCCGCAGGAGCCACTGCATGATCTGCGTCTTCGACAGGCTCGGCTGCACGCGCAGGCCGCGGCTCCCGACACCGACGACGCCGACGGGGCTGACGCGGTCGAGCGCGGCGAACGCGATGCCGCCCGCGACGTGGAGCGCCGTCGCGTACTTGCTGACGCGCGTCGAGGAGATCGCCATCGACGCGGACGTGTCGATGAGCAGCCAGAGCGGCATGCTCTTGGGCGACTCGTATTGCTTGACGTAGTAGCGGCCGGTGCGGGCGGTGACGCGCCAGTCGATCGCGCGCACGGGGTCGCCCGCGACGTAGGGCCGCGACTGCACGTATTCGATGCCGGCGCCGAGGAACGGCGAGCGGTCGGTGCCGTAGCTCAGGCTGTCGGCGAGCCGCCGCACGACGATGCGGAACTGGCGCGCGTCGAGGACGTCGAGACTGTCGACGAAGCCTTCCATCCGCGGCTCATGCGTGGGCAGGCGCGGCCGCGGCGCGGGGAGCGGCTCCGTTCGTCGCGGCGGCCGGCGTCGAGCCCATCTGTGCGAGCATCTCCTGCAGCACGCCGGCGGACGTGCGCCCTTCCGCGAGCGCCTCGTACTCGAGGCGCATGCGGTGCAAGATCACGTCCTCGGCGAGCGCGAACATGTCCTCGGGCACGACGTAGCTGCGACCATGGATCAGCGCGCGGGCGCGCGACGCCTTGATCAGCGAGATGCCGGCGCGCGGGCTCGCGCCGAGCTCGACCGCGGGGTGGCTGCGCGTGCGCCCGACGAGCTCGACGACGTGCTCGAGGAACGTCTCGCTCACGTGCACCTGGTGCACCGCCTCCATGACGGCGACGATCTCCTCGCTCGAGCCGACGGGCTCGTGCGAGACGACGTCGAACTCGGTCTGGACGAGGGCGCCCTTGTCCGCGCGCTGGATGCCGAGCAGCGAGTTGCGCCGCAGCAGCTCGCGCTCCTCGTCCGGCGTCGGGTAGCCGAGCCGGTGCAGCAGCATGAAGCGGTCGAGCTGCGCCTCAGGCAGCTCGAACGTGCCCGCCTGCTCGACCGGGTTCTGCGTCGCGATGACGAGGAACGGCGCGGGCAACGTGAACGTCTTGTTGGCGATCGTCACCTTGCGCTCCTGCATCGCCTCGAGGAGCGCGCTCTGCACGCGCGGCGCGGCGCGGTTGATCTCGTCGGCGAGCAGCAGGTTCGTGAAGATCGGCCCCTGGATCGTGCGGAACTCGTTCGTCCGCTGGTCGAGCACCTCGGAGCCGACGATGTCCGACGGCAAGAGGTCGATCGTGAACTGGATGCGCGCGAACTCGAGGTCGAGCGCGCGCGACAGGCACGACGCGAGCAGCGTCTTCGCGACGCCCGGCACGCCTTGCAGCAGGATGTGTCCGCCGGTGAACAGGGACGTCAGGAGCCGCTCGACGACGACGTCCTGTCCCACGACGACGGTCCCGATGCGCTCGCGCACCGCTCCGATGAACGCGGCGGTCCGCTCGAAGTCGGGCTTGCCGCGGCTCGCGCTCGCCATGCATCTCCTCCCCTGCCAGCCTTCGTGCCAGAGCGCCGCTTGCGGCGCGTGTTCGTGCCAGAGCGCCGCATGCGGCGCGTGTTGGTGCCAGAACGCCGCCTGCGGCGCGTGTTCGTGCCAGAGCGCCGCCTGCGGCGCGTGTGGACGTGGGCGCGGACGTGCGCCCTGGGGAGACGATAGTCGCCTGGACCCGCTCCGGCTTCCCGCCTTTCGCGCGGAATCTGGCGCGACGACGGCCGGACGGCTCCGCTACCCCGCCAGCGCGCGCTTGAGCGGGCCGAGGTACGTCTCGTAGCGCCGCCACTTGCCGCAGGAGCGGGTGTGGACGGGCTCGCGGACCTGGCGGGTGCTCGCGGTGAAGACCGCGCGGCGCGAGGCGTGGAAGTCGAGGCAGGCGTCGTTCCACTCGAGGCCGACGCCAAGGACCAGGCGGCGGATCTGCTTCTGGGGGTCCGAGACGAGCTTCTCGTACCAGACGTCGAGGATCGGCTGGGGCAGCGCGTCGCGCCAGTGGTCCATCAGACGGTCGCACGCGGCGTGGGTGCGGCCGAGGTGCTCGAGGTCGTACGCGTAGGGCAGGTTCGAGCGGTCGAAGTTCTGGCAGAACGCCGACACGCTCGCGTCCATCGGGTCGCGGCGGCAGTGGATGATCCGCGCGTCGGGGAACATCACGCCGACGAGCCCCAGGCGCAGGAAGGTCGCGAGCGCCTTGTCGACCGTGCGCATGCCGGCGGCGTCGGTCGGCAGGCCGTCGAGGTAGCGCTGGGCGAGCATGTCGACGTGGCTGCGCTCGAGATCCTCGAGGACCTCGGGAAAACGCTTCGCGCCCGCGCGGATCGACGTGCAGAGCTTCGCGACGCCGCTGTGCTCGCCGAGCGTGACGACGTTCGGGTGGGCCGCGAGGATCTGCTCGACGAGCGAAGAGCCGGTGCGCGGCATGCCGACCACGAAGATCGGCGCGGCGCCGCGGCGGCCCCAGCTCATCCTCTGCTCGAAGTAGTCGCGCGACGAGACGCGGGCGATGCGCGCGATCAGCGCGTCGAACGCGTCGGGGTCCCAGGTGGCGCCGCGCGCGCGGTTCGCCGCCAGGTACGCCTCGAACGCGCGGCCGTAGTCGCCGAGGCGGTCGCGCAGCATGCCGAGCGCGAAGCACAGGTCCGAGCGCTGCGACTCGGACAGCGGCCCCTCCTCGAGGCGCCGCGCGACGTCGTCGGCCTCGAGCTCGCCACCGACGCGCACGAAGCCGTAGATCAGCGCCGGGTCGTTCGGCCGGTGCTCGAGAGCGCGCCGGAACCACTCCTGCGACTCGCTCGTGTTGCCCTCGGTCTCGCTCGCGAGCCCGAGCACGACGAGCGCCTCGGCATCGAGCACGCCCTCGTCGACGAGGGCCTGTGCGCAGTGGCGCGCGCCGGTCGCGTCGCGCAGCGTGAGCAGAGTGCGCGCGAGCCGCAGCCGCGCCGGCACGTTGTGCGGATCGAGATCGACCGCGATGCGCAGCGACTGCGCCGCCTGCTCGTGCGCGCCGATCGCCTGGAAGCACGCCCCCATCTCGACGAAGCCGTGCACGCGCGTCGGATCGGCGCTCACCATGCGCTGGAACGCGACGAGAGCCTCCGACATGCGTCCCTGGGCGTGCATCGCGCGCGCCAGGCACTCGAGCGCGTCCGCGGTCGGCTCGCTCTCGACGAGCTCGCGGGCGACCCGCTCGGCCCCGCCGGCGTCGCCGGCGTCCAGGAGCGCGCGGGCGTGGGCCAGCCCGTCGGCGTCGTTCGTCGCGTGTCCCGCCATGGCGCCGGGGACTATCGACCCGATCGCCCGGGCGCTGTAGCCGGCGAGCGAGCGAACCGCCCGGCCCGGCCCGGTCGGGCGGGGCGGCGGCCGACCATGTGCGGCACCGGCCGCCGCGCTCCGCTCAGGGTACGAACGTCACGCTGGCCGCGTTGCTGACCGCGACGAGACGCGGGACCGGGCTCGTCTCCAGCGCGAGGGCGACGTGGTCGAGCGTGAGGCCGACCAGGCCGGGGAACGTGTTCGGTTGGAGCACGAGCCCCGTGTTGCTCGTGCGTCCGAAGCCGTCGAGCAGGCCGGCGAGCTCGGTGAGCGGCGCGACGTTCGGCGCTTGCAGGCAGTACACCGAATACGAGTCGACGTTCAGCGGCACCGGCAGCCCGTCGAGCAGCGTGCCGGGCGACGTTCCGCTCGTCGTGCCCAGGACGACGTAGACGGCCGTCGCCAGCTCGGGCCCGAAGTCCACGCTCAGGGCATGTGCCCCGCCGGCGGACAGCGAGACCGC
>CAZGTQ010000277.1:0-5053 GCA_964528575.1 uncultured Planctomycetaceae bacterium
TCGCGACGAGCACGCCCGCGGCCTCCGCGCGCACCGCCGCGGGATCGAAGAGCCAGCCTGCGAGCGCGTCGAGCATCCGCGGCTCGCCGTCGACGAGCACGTGGCTCTTCGCGAGCGCGCCCTCGCTCGCGTCGAAGCGCCCCGAGCGCGACACGACGACGTGCTCGCCGCCGCCGAGCGCGCTGACGCCGACCGTCGGCTCGAGCGTCAACGCGTCGAGCACGACGAGCGTCCCGTTCACGTCGGCGAGCACACGCCTCCCCAGGCCGTAGACCATGGCCGGCTCGTCCAACGGGATCGCACCACTCCGATCGGGCGAAGTTCGCGCCGTCCCATCGCGGAGGTCGACTGCCGTAGGGACGAAGCCTGCCACGAGCACGCGCCCGCGCTCCTCGTCCAGCGTGATCGGCAGGTGTCGTCCTTGGCCCCCTCCCGCCGCCCACGACCATCGCAAGTCACCGGAGGCCACGTCCCAGCAGAAGACTTGGAACCAACTTCCCGTCGAGGCGAGCAGGGCCCGACCATCACCCGAGAACACGAGCTGACCGACGGTCGGCGGCCCGAAGACATCCGTGTGCTCGAACGCTCGCAGACGTTCGCCCTGCGGCACGGACCAGAGGATCGCGTATCCGTCTTCACCGCCGGAGACGAGAACGTCGCCGCGAGGGCCGAGCTCGAGCGCCGAGACCGGCGCATCGTGCGCGCCGATCAGGCGCGGAGACATAGGGTCTCCCAGGAAGACCCGACCCCCCTCGGTGCCGAAGGCGACCCAGGTGCCGCTGGCGTCGAGCGCGGCTGCGGTGAGCTCTTCGCCTTCGACTCCCAGTCGAGTCGTCTCGCCGCTCGGCACGTCGATCAGCACTGCTGCTCTCGAGTTGTCGAAGGCGAGAAGCTTGCGGCCGTCCGACGAGAACTCGAGCCTTCTCGGCCAAGGTGAAGCATCGAGCGACGTCGGCTCGTGCAGCCTCCTCTGCGTTTGCACGTCCCACAAGCTGAGAGCATCCTCGGTCCAGATCGCCAGGGCCCGGGCGTCGGGCGAGAGGGCCCCCAAGCGCAAGGAACTGTCGCAGACCCTGATCGTCCACTCGATCCGCCCCGTCTCGGGGACGAACCCGTGCACGCTGCCGCTCGGCCCCAAGACCGGGACGACCGGGCCGGTCGGCGGTGCGAGGTGCCCGCTCGCCGCAACCAGCTCCTGCCCGAACAGCGTGAGCCCGCTCCGCGCGTCGAGGCAACTGACGTCGCCGGCCTCGTGAGCGACGAACGCCCGCTCCCCGTCGCTCGACCACGCCCAGTCCAGGTCCGTGCCGTCCGCCCCGCGCTCCCACAACCGCACGCCAGTCACGCTGTCCCAGGCCCGCGCCGGCTCGCCCGGCGCGCTCGTCACGACGACGTTCGCCGCGCGGCCGAACGTCGCCGCGCTCCAGCGCATGCGCGCGCCGTGCGCCTCGATCGAGCGCAGCGACTCGCCCGTCCGCACGTCCCACCACACGAGGCGGCCGTCGGAGCCCGCGGTGAGCGCGACCTTCGCGCCGACGAGCTCCGCGCTCACGAAGCGTCCCGCGTGCGCCTCGATCGGCGCGAGCCGCGTCCCGTCCGCCGCGAGCACGTGCAACTCGCTTCGATCGCCCCACAGCGCCCACGCGTGCTCGCCGCCGGGCCCGACGCCGACGTACGCCCGCGACTCGTCCGGCGCCGCCATCCGCGCGAGCACCTTCCCCGCGCGCAGGTCCGCGAGCACGACCTCGCGCTCCTCCTCGTCCGCCAGCGCGAGCACCGCGCGCGCTCCGTCTTGCGTCGCGTCGGCCGCCTCGACGACGCCGCGCAGCTCGAGCTCGGCGAGCACGTCTCCGGTGCGCGCGTCCCACAGCACCGTCCGCTCGCCGTCGCAGACCACGAGCCCGCCGTCAGTCGACGCCCAGCGCGGCGTGAAGCCCTCGAGCGAGGGCCCGCCGCCGGTCACCCACACGCGCGTCTCGGTGCCGGCGACGATCCGCCCGTCGTCGCGCAACCGCAGCCAGTCGGCTTCCGGCGCGCTGGCGAGCGCGAGCCCGCTCGCCACGTCCCACACCAATCCTTCGCGCACGAAGCGCGTCCCATCGGGGCTGACGACGGTCGGCACCCACGGCCAGATGCGCGCCGGCGAATGCTCGATGCGCGAGGAGCCGTGCGCAGCGTTGGCCCGCATCGCCACGAGCACCGCCTCGAACCGCTCGTTCCCGCGCAGCTCCGCGAGATGCCACTGGGCGAGCTCCGCCGCCGCGTAGCCCGCGCGCGCCGCCGCCTCGAGCGCGTCGAGCGCCGCAACCCGCTCGCCCAGCTCCGCGCGCGCCGACGCGAGCGCGAACAGCGCGACCGGGCTCTGGGGCGCGACGTCGAGCGCGCGCTCGACGTGCCGTACGGCCCGCGCCGGGTCGCCCGCGTCGAGCGCCGCCCACGCCCGGTCCAACGCCGCCGCGAGGTCGCCGATCCCCACCAGGGCGCACACGAACGATGCTGCGATCATCGGCGCACCCTAGCGCGGCGCCCGGCGGCCGGCGCGCGGTCGTTACGAGCGGGATACGCTCGTCGTCCGGCGGGCGAGCGGAAGGTAGGCTTCTCTCGTGAGCGCACCGCGAGACAGCGAGAACGACGGGATCCGCGTCGAGAGCACGACGTTCAGCCCGCCCGAGGACCTGTCGAGCGAATGGACGCTGCAGGGCTGCGCCGAGATCGAGCACCAGGGTGAGCTGAGGCCCTCGCTCGGCCGCATCGCGCTGCTCTCGCGCATCGGGCGCGGCGGCATGGGCGTCGTCTACTACGGCGTCAACCCGCGGCTGGGCACCGAGGTCGCCGTCAAGATCCTGCCGCGCGACCTCGAGGATCGCTCGCGCGATTTCGTCGAGCGCTTCGTGCGCGAGGCGCGGCTCGCGGCGCGGCTGCGCTCGCCGCACCTCGTCGGCGTGCTCGACGTCGACCGGGACGAGGAGAGCGGCGTCCACTTCCTCGTCATGGAGTACGTGCGCGGGCTGTCGGCCGCCGATTGGCTCGTGCAGATCAAGCAGCAGGGCCGCGTCGGCGCACCCGAGCGCGCCGCGCTCGACCTCTGCATCGCCGCGACGCGCGGACTCGAGGCCGCGCACGTGGAAGGCATCGTCCACCGCGACATCAAGCCGGCGAACGTGCTGATCCCCGTCGACGTGCAGGGCCGGCCGGAGCTCGAGCGGGCCAAGCTCGCCGACCTCGGGCTCGCGCGCCGCGAAGAGTCGGGTCAATCGATCACCGGCTCCGAGATCGCGATGGGCACGCCCGGGTACATGGCGCCCGAGCAGGCGCGGGACGTCAAGCGCGCGAAGAAGCCGGCCGACGTGTTCGGCATCGGAGCGACGCTCTACGCGCTGCTCTCCGGCCGCGCGCCGTTCGCCGCCGAGAACGGCGTCCAGGCGATCCTCGCGACGATCGAGGGCAAGTGGCCGCCGCTCGAGGAGCTGCGGCCGGACGTGTCGCACGCGACGTCGCTGCTCGTGAAGCGCTGCCTCGCGCCGGAGCCGACCGAGCGCTATCCCGACGCGTCCGCGCTCGTCGAGGCGCTCGGGGTGTGCCGCGACGCGCTCGATCGCGACGTCGCGGAGACGATCGAGGTCTCGTCCGTGCTCGAGACGCTCGTGCGACGCGAAGAGCGCGGCAAGCGCGTCGCCACCGAGCTCAGCGCGCCCGAGCTCGGCGCGGCGTCGCGCTCCGCGGGTACGCCTCCCACCGCGGCGGCGAGCCGCGCGACGACGCCCGTCGCGACCGTGCCGATGCAGCCGGCCGCTCGGCGGCCGCGGACCGCCGTGTGGGTCGCGGGCGCCGCGGCGCTGCTCGTCGCGGGGTGGCTCGGCGCGTACCGATTCGGCGGCGACGGCCGCAACGACGGCCGCGGCGACCGCGGCACCGACGACCGCGGCGGCAGCGGCGGAAGCGCGCCGGTGCCGGTGGCGCCCCAGCAGGTCGCGTTCGGACGGCTCGAGCCGGCGCTGGGTGCGGTCCTGCCGTCGAGCGACGTCTCGATCCGCGGCCGCGTCGACGGGGCGCTGCCGGACGGCGCGCTCGTGTGGGCGGACGCCGTCTCGGCCACGCCGGACGCGAACGGCGACTTCGCCATCTCGCTCACGTTCGGCGAGGGGCCGCACGAGGTGCGCGTCGAGGTGCGCGCCGGCACGCGCACTCTCCACCGCGAGGAGCGCGCGATCGTCGTCGACGTCACGCCGCCGGAGCTCGCCGTCGAAGCGCCCGAGGTCACCTACACGAGCGCGGCGGAGCTCGCCGTCGAAGGCGCGGTGCGCGACGCGACCTCCACATCGGTGAGGGTCGCGGGCGTCGCAGCGAGCGTCGTGAACGGCCGGTTCGCGGCGACGGTGCCGCTCGCGCCCGGGCGCGCGGAGCTCGCGCTCGTCGCGCGCGACGCCGCCGGGCTCGAGACGCGCTCGTCGCTCGTCGTCCACCGCGACTCGGTCGCGCCCGAGCTCGAGCTCACCGCGCCCGCGGACGGGCTCGTCCAGCAGACGTCGACGGTCGCGGTGCGCGGCGTCGTGCGCGACGAGCTCACGACGCGCGTCTTCGTCGGCGGCGTGCCGCACGAGCCAGGCGCGGACGGCGCGTTCGACATCGAGCACCTGCTCGAGCCCGGCGACGGCGAACGCGCGCTCGAGGTCGTCGCCGAGGACCGCGCCGGCAACCGCAGCGCGCCGCGGTTCGTGCGCGTCACGGTCGACTCGACGCCGCCCGTCGTGACCGTCGACGATCCGCGGCCGGGCGCGCAGGGCGGCGTCGTCGTCACGGGGCGCGTCGACGAGGACGGCTGCACGGTGACGGTCGACGGCGAGCCCGTCGCGCTCGCGGGCCGCGGCTTCGAGCTCCAGTACGCGCTCGCGCCCGGCGAGGCGCGCACGCTCGACGTCGTCGCGACCGACGCGGCGAAGAACGAGCGGCAGCTCTCCGTCGACGTCGTCGCTCCGGTGCCCGTCGGCTCGATCACCGCGTTCAACGACCGCTGGAACCTCGTCGTCGTCACGTGCGAGGCGGGCGTCGAGCC
>CAZGTQ010000278.1:0-15743 GCA_964528575.1 uncultured Planctomycetaceae bacterium
CGCCGGACGCCGCGGGCAGCGCCCGCTGCAGATCGCTGACCACCTGGCTCGGCAGCACGCCCGGCAGCGTGTCGCAGCGGACGGTGATGCAGCGCTCGTGATCGCGCCTGCGGACCTTCGGGTTCACGAGCTCGCGCTCGAACGTTGCAAGCTGTCGGAGCGGCGTGCCCACGCCCGTGGCGGCATTCACGACGTTGAGGCTGTACAGGTCGTCGAGCCGGCTCCGCTCCGAGGGCCGCAGGCGTAGCACGATGTCGATCAGCTTGTCGCGCTCGCGGAAATGACTGACCGAGAGCCCGGAGAGGCCGGTGCCTACGGCGGCTGCGACGTCCTGGTGCGTCAGCCCGCTCATGGCGCACCGATCCGAGTCGATCTTCAGCGTCATCTGGAACACCGGGTCGCCCCAATCGTCATGAACGTCGATGGTCCCGGGGATCGACCGCAACTCGGACTTGACCTGCGAGGCGAGCCCGCGCAGCGTCTCGACGTCGGCGCCGTAGATGCGTAGCTGCACCGGGATCCCGATCGGCGGTCCCGTCTCGAGCATCTGGGTGCGCACGCGCGCATCGGCGATCCGGCCAGGAAGCTCCTTCTTCAGCCGCTCGACGACCGAGGCGGTCTCGGCCTTGTCGGCGGTGTGCACGAGGATCTGGGCGTAGTTGTCGGCGCGCTGCTCCGGCTCGATCGACAGCCAGAAACGCGGCCCTCCGGCGCCGACGAACGTCGTGTAGCTGCGCACGCGCTTCCCCTCGATCGCATCGATCTGGCGAATCGCGTCCAGCGCCACGTCGCGGGTCTGGCGGATGGGCGAGCCCTCCGGCAGGTCCAGGTTCACGACGAAGACGTCGTGCAGGTCCTTGGGGAAGAAGGAGCTTCCGATCGACCGAACGAGCAATGCTCCTACGGCGAGGACGAGCACTGCGATGCCCACGGTCGTGAACCGATGCGCGATGCAACGCTCGACGAACGCCTTGTAGAGGCGAGGGAAGCCGGCTGCAGGCTCGCCGTCGGAGTTCTCGAATCCCTTCTGTCCCCGAAGCAAGTAGACGCCCAGCAGGGGGGCGAAGGTCCAAGCGACGAGCATCGCCGCGATCAGCGAGAACGACACGACGATCGGGAGCGAGTAGATGAAGTCGCCCGTCTTGCCCTTGACCAGCAGCAACGGCAGGAATGCGACTAGGTTGGTGAGCGTCGCGTAGAAGACCGCTCGCGCCAGCCGCTTGGGTCCGAGCCAAGCCGCGACGGCGCGCGGCTGCCCGTGCGCGAGCTCCCGGTTGATGGCGTCGGCCGCGACGATCGGGGCATCCACGAGCATGCCCAAGGCGATGATCAGCGCCGCGATCGAGACCTGCTGGAGGTCGATCCCGACGAGGTGCGCCATCCCCATGGTCATCGCGACCGTGATCGGGATGCAGATGGCGACGAGCAGCGCGCTCCGCCACTCCATGAAGAGCATCGACAGCAACACGACGATGACGATCGCCTCGATCAGGCACCGGACGAACGAGCTGATCTTGTGACGGACTTCCCCCGGCTCGTCGCTCGTGCGCTCGATCCGCAAGTCCTGCGGGAGTTGCAGACGAACGTCCTCGACGGCGGCCGAGACTGCGCGGTCGAAGTCGGCGATGTGGGTGCCCTTGACCTGGCGCACCGACATCGTGATCGCGCGCCCCGTTCGCAGCTCGTAGCCGCCGGTCAGCTCGTGATCGCCGTCGCTCGCGTGCTCCGCGGATCCTCGCTCCTCGCCGGCCGCTTGGACCGGCGCGACCTTGACGGTGCGGAAGTTCATGACGTCGGCCGGGTCCTCGTAGCCGCGCGTGACCTCCACGAGGTCGCGCAGGTAGACCGGGTACCCATCCTTCGAGATGTCGAGCACCGTCTCGCCGATCTCGGCTGCGGACGTGTACTCCCCCGTCGGTCGGACGACGACGTTCTGGTCCGGCAACTCGACCCGGCCGCCGGGGACGTTGATGTTCCGCTGCCGGATCCGGTCGACGAGCGAGAGCGGCGTGATTCCGAACTGGTCGAGTCGCTGTCCCGAGTAGGACAGCCACACTTGCTCGTCCTGCACGCCGACCAAGTCGATCTGGGCGATGTAGGGAGACTGCTTCAGCCGGTCCCGCATCCGGTTGGCGAAGTGCTCGAGCTCGCGATGCGTGTACTTGTCCTGAGCGCTCCGGCGGAGCTCGTTCTCCAGACCGTCGAGCTCGCGGATCCAGAACGGCCGCCAGACGTCGGGCTGGTACTCGCTTGCGCCGGCGGCCTCGCGTTCCCAGCGGTCGGTCTCCTTCTGGAGCTCGTCACGGTTCTTGCCGGGGGCGAGCGTGACGTCGAGCATCGCCGCGCTGGGCGCTTCGACGAGGGCAGCCTCGCCGACGATGCCGGACTCGATCAGGTGTTGGGCCAGCGTGCGTCCCGTGCGCAATACATGGTCGCGCGAGACCAGACTCGGATAGACGAGCACCCCGGCCCACCGTTCGCCCGGCGACGTGGCCGGCACCTGTCGCCGGTGCGCCTGGAGCGCTTCGCGGATGTTCCTCGCTCGCAGCTCGATCTCCAGGTCGGAGACCGGAGGCGAGCTGATCGTGAGCATGACCGCGACCGAATCGCCGAAGTCCTTGTTCAGGAACGACTGCGTCGCTTGGCCGGCCGCCTGCGGCAGGTCCGGAATCTCGCTCAGCTTGCCGCGGATGTCCTGCCACACGAGCTCGGCGCTCTGCACCGTTTCGAACAGCTCGACGTAGACGATGGAGATCCCGGGGCGGCTGATCGACTTGACGTGCTCGACGGCGGGATTCTCAGCGACCTTGCGCTCGATCTTGCGCGTGACTTCTTGCTCGACCTTCTCGGCTTCGGCGCCGGGGTAGGGCGTGAGGATGACGCCCGTCACGACAGGGATGATCGGATCCTGCCGCTGCGGCATTGCGATGTAGGCGTAGACGCCCCACACCAGCACGGAAATCATCGCGGTCCACGCGATGGGTCTCTTGCTCACGAAGAATTGGGAGATGTTCATTTCGCTTCCGACAGCATTGAAGGTGAAGAGGTGCTTTCCCGCATCACGCGAACGAGCACGCCGTCGGTCAGCCGTTCGGCGGTCGTCACAACGACTTCAGAGCCCTGGCGCAACTCGCTGCCGGCGGACACGACCTCGACTTGGTTGTCGTAGACGCCGCCCAGCGAGACCTGTCGAGCCCTCACGACTTCGCGGCCGTTCTCGGTGACCGCCTCGTAGACGATCAGCTCTTCAGAGGAGCGGCCGCGATGGATCGCAGTCATCGGCAGCAACATCACGCTCCGGTCGTTCTCCGCGGAGACGTGGACCGTCGCGATCATGCCGGGCCGCAGCAGGTGCTGGCCGTCCGGGAGCCGTGGGTTGGTCAGGCTGAGCTCGACGAGGAAGGTGCGCGTCAGCGCGTCCGCCTGCGGGGCGACCTTGGTCACGACCGCTTCCAACGAGCTGCCTTCGAAGGCGTCCGCGGTGATCCGGAGCGTCTGCCCCACGTGGATCCGACCCGCGGCCGACGCGCCGAAGGCGGGCTCGCCGATCATCGTGTCCGGCACGCCGAAGGTGACGTGAACCGTCGAGATGTCGATGAGTCGGAAGGCCACCTCGTGGGCTGTCTTGCGCTCGCCCGACTCGATGCGCTTCTCGGCGACCGTTGCGTTGTCGAACGGCACGACGAGGTGACGGTTGACGTAGTCGTCGTTCGCCTGATCGAGCTGCACCCTCGCTTGCGCCAACGCATGCTCCGCCGACGTCAGCTCGCCGGCCGCGGCCACGCGTCTCGCGGCCGCTTCGTCGCGCGCCACTTCGGAGACGGATCCCGACGTCGCGTCGAACCGCTCGAGAACGCGCGTCGCGATCTCGAGGTTGTCTTTCGCCGTGGCAACGCGCGCCTCCAGTTGCGCGACCCTGGCCTCGGCACTGGCCTTGGCACGCCGGAGGTCGCCTTCGTCGAGCTCGGCGATGACGGTCCCCTTCGCCAGCACGTCGCCGACCTGCACGTCCCTGTCCAGCCCGGGCGGCCGGTAGAGCCCGTGGACGGTGCCAGGCAGCTTGAAGGCCAGGTCCGTGGTCTGGAGGGGTTCGATCGAGCCGCTGAAGCGGGTGGATACGACGACCTCCTCCGGTGTCAGGACCTTGGCCCTCACGGGGACCAGGGCGACTTGCTGCGGCGGCTCGTCGCAGCCGAGCGCGGCCGCTCCCACGAGCAGGCACACGAGCCAGTGGGACGGGTACGCCGGCGTCGCGCGCTGCAAAGGCGCACGCACCGGTTCGACTTCACTTGCTTTCATGGACGTTTCCTTCGTTTAGAGAGAGCGCGACCGGTTGCCCGTCGAGCGAGAGCTCGGCGACTTCCCAGCCGCCGCCCAATGCCTTGTAGAGAGCGACGACATTCACCACGAGAGCGACCTCTCCATCGGAGAGCAGCAGGTCGGCGCGGTTCGACTGGCGCTGCGCGTCGAGCACAGTCAGTTGGTCGAGGATCCCGCGCTCGTAGTCGCGCCGCGCGATCTCGGCGCTCTGCCGTGCGGTGGCCGTCAGCCGCGTGAGGTCGCTGACTCGCACCCGTGCGCGGTCGACGGCCACGAGCGAGCTCTCGACTTCGCGGAACGCGCGCAGGACGGCGTCCTGGTAAACCGCTTTGGCGGCATCCACCTGCGCTTCGGCGAATCGGATCCCTGCTTTGCGGCGGCCGGCGTCGAACAAGGTCCAGTTGATGAGCGGACCGGCGAGGGAGTAGCTACTCGAAGGGTCGGTCGAGTTGCCGTTGAAGAGGTCGTCGGCGTCTCGGCTCTGCAGGCCCGCCGAACCGCCCAGGACGAACTGAGGAAACAACTGAGCCGTCGCGACGCCCACCTGGGCCGTCGCAGCCGCCAACTGTCGCTCGGCGCTCTGGATGTCCGGGCGGCGGCGCAGCAGGTCGGAGGGGATGCCGACCGCGATCTGCTCGGGGACCGCAGGGACAGGGGCCGGCCGTTCGAGCTCGGCGCTCAATGCGGTGGGCGCCATGCCCAGGAGCGTCGAAACCAAGTGGACGTACTGCCGGCTCGCCTGTTGGAGAGGCGGGAGCTCCGCCGCGGTGGCTTCCACTTCGGTCCTCGCGCGCAGGACTTCCAGGTCCGACGCGAGCCCGTTGCGACGCCTGTCCTCGGTGATCGCCAGCGTTTTCCGCTGCTGCTCCAGGATGTCCAGGTCGGTCTGGAGCTGTCGCTGGACTCCGCGGAGCTCGATGTATGCGCGTGCCGTCTCGGCGGCCACCATGAGGACGACGGCGCGCCGGTCGGCCGCGACGGCCTCCTCGTTCGCCCGTGCCAGCTCGATCCCGCGGCGGGTACCCCCGAACACGTCCACGACCCAGGAGGCGTCGAAGCCGACCTGGAACAGGTTGTCATCCAGGTCCAGGCCCGGCAGTTGGATCGCCGCGTCGCTGCCGCGGAAGCGAAGCGCCGAGGCGCCCACGCTCACTTGCGGATAGAGCAGGGACTGAGCGACTTGCCGTGCCGCCCGAGCCTCGCGCAGGCGCGCCTCGGCGACCGCGACGCCGTAATTCGCGGTGATCGCCTTCTCGACGAGGTCCGCGAGTCGTGGGTCGCCGAGCTGTCGCCACCACCTGATCTCGCTCGGAGCGGTGGAAGCGAAGCTCGCCGCCTGGGCCGAGTCGTCGGAGGTCTCGTCGTACGTCGCCGGGAGCGCGGTGTGCGGGGGCTCGTAGTTCGGGCCGACCATGCAACCGGCGGCGGCCATCGGCACGACGCTCAGCGCGACCCGGGACGCCCATCGAGCGGCCTCGAGGCTGATCCGCGCGGACTTCATGGCTTCCGCCCGTCCTCGATCCCGAGGATCGCGCTGCCGTTCTCCACGATCTCGGACACGATCGCCCGCGTCAGGCAGTCGTCCGCTATGAACTCCGCGCCCTCCCGCTGCATGGCCGTCAACTGCGCCTTGCCGGCGGCGTCGACGTGCGTCACGCCCGTCAGGTCCACTCGCAGTGCCGGCGTCCCCGCGCGCGCCACCATGCGGCGCCAGCACGTGTCCAACTCTCCTACCCAGGGTCCTTCCAACCTGCCTTCGAGGCGGAAGCTGAGGACCCGCGGCTCATCGTCGGCCGTGATGCGCAACATCGCCCGACTCCTTCGTCGACGCTTGGGACGAGAGCGGAAGTGGGCCGCGCCTCAGGCCGCCTTGCGCTCGGAACCGCGCGATGCGATTCCGAACCCCCTAAGGCGATGACCGTGCCGCCTTCGCGACGGCGCAACGCAATCGCGTAACCGTCCGGGACGAACGGACTTGCGAAGCGAAGCCCGAGATGCTCGGGAGCGAGTACGACTCCGGACGCGCCACCGGGGTGGCGCGGCTGCCGCTGGGGTGGCGCGCGGAGCCCCGCTCGGGTGGCACGCGCCGCCGACTAGCTGGCTAGCTAGGTGGGGCGGGCGATCCGGAGCTTCAGCATCTTCTTCTGCAGCGTGGAGCGCTTCATCCCGAGGCGCGCGGCGGCGCCCCTGGGCCCGCCCACGATCCACCCGGTGGCGATCAGCGCGCTCATGATGTGCTCGCGCTCGGCGTCGACGAGCGTGATCGGCGTCGCACTCGGCGCAGCACCCGGCTTGGTCTGCGGGGGCATGGCTTGCAGGTCGACGAGGGGGACCTGGAGCGTTGGTCCGGACGAGAGGATGACTGCTCGCTCGATGATGTTCTGAAGCTCGCGCACGTTGCCGGGCCACGGGTAACGCACCAGCGCATCCATCGTGGCGGACGAGATGCTCTCGATCCGCCGGCCCATGCGGCGGGCGAAGCGCTGCGTGAAATGACGCACGAGGCGCGGAATGTCGTCCGGCCGTTCCCGCAGGGTCGGCATCGCGACCGGGAAGACGTTCAAGCGGTAGTACAAGTCGCTGCGGAAGCGGCCCTCCGCGACCATCTGTGCCAAGTCGCAGTTGGTGGCTGCGACCAAGCGCACGCTCACCCGGATCGTCCGCGTGCCGCCCAGCCGTTCGAACTCTTGTTCCTGGAGGACGCGGAGCAGCTTGGGCTGGAGCTCCAGCGGAATGTCTCCGATCTCGTCGAGGAACAGGGTCCCTTGATTCGCCAGCTCGAACCGTCCGACCTTCTGCGCGATCGCGCCGGTGAACGCTCCTCTCTCGTGGCCGAACAACTCGCTCTCGAGGAGTCCAGTCGGGATGGCGGCGCAGTTGAGCTTGACGAAGGTGCGTCCCTTGCGCGGGCTCAGGTCGTGCACGGCGCGCGCGATGAGCTCCTTCCCCGTGCCGGTCGCCCCGCAGACCAGGACGGTCGAGTCCGTCGGTGCCACGGTTCCGACCGCCTTCAGGACGGCTCGTAGCGCGGGGCTCTCCCCGACGATGTCGCCGAGCTCGTGCTCGGTGCGGACTTCCTCCTCCAGGTATGCCTTCTCCTCGGCGAGCTTGTCTTTGAGCGCCTCGATCTCCTGGAAGGCCAGCGCGTTCTCGACGGCGACGGCGACTTGGTTGGCGACCTGATGCAAGAAGTCCACGTCCGCCTCGTCGTACGCGGACGGCTGCCGGGACGTGAACACCAACGCGCCGAGCCGCCGCCGGGCCGTGGTCAGCGGCAGCCAGCAAGCGCTCTCGATGGCGTAGGGCCGCACCCGTTCCTGCAACCGAGGCCAACGGTCGAGCTGCGCGATGGTCGCTGTGATCAGCGGCTGCTGCGTCTGCCAGACCAATCCCGCCGGGTCGTCGTCCGGACTCAGGACGATCTCGAGTGGTGATTCGACGGGTTCGCCGGTGCAGAGGACGTGTAGACGCATCGTGTCGGTCGCGGCGTCATGCAGCACCAAAGAGAGCGCGTCGAAGCGCATCACCAGTCCGAGCCGCTCCGCCAGCTCGTCGAACAGCGTGGGCAGGTCGCGACGCGAAGCGATCGCGTCCGACACAGCGAACAACGCTCGGTACTGATCGCGAGTGGTCGTGACGTGTCCGTCCTGCTGATCGCGCGACATGACGAGTTGCCTCGGGCGCCGAGGATTGTATGCACGGCGGGGACGGGGGTAGACGTTCGGGGCAGCCACGCGTCCGGCGCGATCGGGCGAGCGCGCCTACGATGGCCGTTCCCGCGCCGGCCGCCGCGACCCCCGACGAGGTGCTCCCCTGGCGCGCCGCCGCCGCCCGCTCGCTCCTCGCCGCTCTCCCGCTCGCGGAAGCCCTCTGGGCGCAGACGGTCGCCCACGTCGACTCGTGGTACGACGTGTGAGCCCGCGCGCTCAGCGCTCGACGTGCGCCTTCCCCGCGTCGATCAGCCTCTGCGGCACCGCGATCCGAAAGACCTGCTCGTCCTCGACGTCGAGCACGTCGACGTAGCCGAGCGCGTAGTCGCCGGGCCAGTTCGAGCGCCAGTGGTCCCCGTCCGTCACGAGGTCGTTCGCGAGCAGGACCGCGACCTCGTGGCGGCCGGGCTCGGTGACGTGGAGGAGCGCCTCGCCGCGCGCGTCGACCGGTTCTTCGGGACCAAAGCGACCGCCGAAGCCGCTGCCCGTCCACGAGAGCGTCGCATCGAGCCGCCAGGGCGCCTGCGGGAGCGGCGCCCCCTCGAGCACGAGCCGCACAGGGATGCCGCGGCGCAGCGCGATCGCGTCGCCGTCCTCGACGTCGTGCGCGAGCGTCCAGCGGTAGCCCGGCGCGCCGACCTCGAGGTCGAACGGCGCGCGGCCCGTCACGAAGCTCGCCCGTCCCTGCGGCCACGGGCTCCACGCTCCCTCCGCGGGGCCGCGCACGCGGCCGCTCGCGTCGGGGATCGGCTCGCCGCGCTCGTCGACGACGGTGATCTCGACGCGCCGGAGCACGCCGCGCAGGTCGATCGGATCGAGGCGCGGGTCGTCGGCCGGGCGGTCCCTCACGACGATGTCGTCGATCCGCACCAGCGGCTCCGCAGTGTCGGCCGACACGGTGAGCGCGTACGTGCCCGGCGCGAGATGCTCCCAGCGCGCCACGCCCGAGTGGTAGCCGATCATCCGGTCGCCCTCCCCGTGCAGCACGAGGTCCACGCGCCACGCCGGAAGGTCGTCGTCGAGGAGCACGCGCGCTTCGACGGATCCGCTGCGATCGACGACGATGATGCGCAGGTCGGAGGCGCCGCGGACGAACGAGACGGGTTCGGCGACCCGAACGTCGGTCCACAACAGCTCGAGGACGCCCTCCTGCGCTTCGAAGTCGCCGCGCAGCTCGAAGCTGCCGCGGTCGTCCGTCCAGGCCGAAACCCACCGCTCCCTGTTCGCGTCGCCCCCCTCGTAGGCGCGCACGGAGGCGCCGGTGAACGGCGCGCCCGAGCCGTCGACGACGACGCCCGCGGCGATGAGCGGCGGCGCGCGAAGAACGACGTCGCCCAGGTCGAAGTCGCCGCCGGGCAGCGTTCCCGGCAGCTCGATCGTGGCGCGCAGGAACGGGTCCGTCGCGAGCGTGATCTCGTCGTACGTGCTGCCGGCGGGAAGCTCCCAACGGAACCGTCCGTCCGGGTCGGTGAAGAGCTGGTGCCCGAGGCGACGGCCGTTGCTGCTGATCTGGACCCCGAACATCGCTTCGACGACGGCGCTGCCGTCCTCGCGCACCGCACGGCCGACGAGGCACGGGATCGCGTCCGCGTCGAGCACGACCTCGATCGTCACGCGCTCGTCCTTCGCCGCGGGTCCCGCCGCCAGCGTCGCCGCCACGTTCGTCGGTGCAGAGTACATCTCGCCGCCGCCGAGCAGCGTCGCCTCCGCGCGCAGCTCGGTCCCGACGCCGACGTGTGCGAAGAGCGCGCGCCCGCTCTCCGTCACCGCGATCGAGGCGAGGTCGCGCCCGAGGAAGCGCCACCAGTCGTCGTCGAGCATCGACACGAGCCGGACGTCGACCGTCCGCGCGACGGGGGCGCCGCCCGGCGTGCGCACGAGCACCTCGACCGACCCCGTCGGCGGGAGCACGAGCCGGACCGGATCGTGCGGGAGCTCGCGCGGATCGATCGGCGCTTCGACCGGGGGCGCCAACGGGATGGCGAGCGAGACGAGCATGTCGTCCCCGTCGTTGGCGGTCCACTCGGCCAGGTCGTGGGGCACGATCAGCTCGGCGATGCCCGACGGCTCGGCGGTCGTCGCCCGCGCGTGGTCGCCGCCGCCGATGTCGTCGCGCGAACGCGTCCGCAGCGCGACGACCGCGCCCGCGACCGGCGCGCCGTCCGCGTCGACGACCTGGACGCGTACGCGCCGGGAGGGGCGCAGCTCGAGCACGACCCCGTCGCTCTCGTGGTCGAACTGACCCGACGCGAACGAGTCGCCCGCGCGCGCGGCGACGAGCGTCGTCTGGAAGCGCGCCGGACGCGGCACGAGCGCCACTCCGTCGTCGTCCGCGCGCTGAGGCGCGCCGCAGCGGGCGAAGAGCTCCGTCTCCGGCTCGCCCAGCGCTTCCGCGCGCAGGTAGGGCTCCTGCCCGCGCGTGTCCTCGTCGAGCACGAGCACCTCGGCGCCGCCGATCGGCCGGCGCGACGCGGCGTCGAGCACGACCACGCGCACGTGGCGCAACGTGGCTTCGTCCGCGCTCGGCTCCGCGGCCGGCGCGTCCGCTCCGGCGGCCTCCGCCACTCTCGCGCGCGCCTCCTCCCGCTCGTCCGCTGCTGCCGCGCGCAGCGACGCCGCTTCGGCAGCGTCCGCTCCTGCCGCTGGGGCCGGAGCGATCGCGCCGACGTCCGACGCTCCGGTGCCGCGCCACGCGAGCACGGCGAGCGCCACCAGCGCGAGCGAGGCGACGAGCGCGGCCCACGCGATCCCCGTGCGGCT
Source organism: uncultured Planctomycetaceae bacterium (assembly GCA_964528575.1). Taxonomy (GTDB): domain Bacteria; phylum Planctomycetota; class UBA1135; order UBA1135; genus CAZGTQ01. The sequence continues at coordinate 10,791 of CAZGTQ010000278.1, forward strand.
CACGGGGAGACGGACCCCCGGGCGTCGGAGTGCGACACGACGTGCAGCGACTCGTGGCGTTCCTCGCCGTCGGCCGCCGTCCAGCGCAGCTCGACCTCGACCGGCGGCTGCGGCACCCACAGCGGCATCGTCGCGCGCGCCATCCCGTCCTCGCTCTGGATCGCGCCGTTCGCGCGCGTCGCGCGGTGGACGACGTCGCCGTCGATCCGGAGCTCGGCGCTCGCGAGGTCCTCGCGCTCGTCCTCGAGCACGACGGTGACGAGCTTCGCGTTGCGCTCCTCGTCGTGCCGTCCCGCGTAGCGCGCCTCGATGCTCCCGAGCGACTCGGCGACGGCCCAGCCCGCCGGCAACGGCTCGCCGCGCACCTGCGCCGTCATCGCGCTCTGGTGCTCCTGCGCCGTCGCCCCGGGCGGAGCCGCGAGCTTCCACGATGCGCTGCGGTAGACCACCTCGTCCGGCTCCCACAGCGCTTCCCACTCCTGTTGGTCGTGGCCGCTGCTCGCGCACGCGACGGCGAGCAACGCGGCACACGCCGCCTGCGCGATGCTCGCACTCTTCATCGGACCCGTAGGTAGCTCAGCCTCGGGGAGCCGCTCGCCGACGTGTGCGTCAGCTCGAGCTCGAACGGCGGCATCGGCAGCCACAGCGGCAGCGTCGCGATCGCCATGCCGGCCTCGTCGACGATCGAGCCGTCGTCGCGCGTCGCGCGCGAGACGAGCTCGCCGTCGAGGCGCAGCTCCGCGCTCTCGAGGTCCGGACTCTCGTCCTCGAGCGTCACGGTGACGAGCTTCTCGTGCGAGTCCCCGTCGTGGATCCCGGTGTACATCCCTTCGATGAGGGCACCCATGTCCACGGACCAGCCAGGCGGGATCGGGTCGTCGTTCATGATCGCCACCATCACCGCGTCCATCTCCTCGTCACTGTGCCCCTCCGGTACATCCATCGACCACGACTGGCTGCGGTAGACCACCTGGCCGGGCTCCCAACAGTCCTCCCACATCTGTTGGCGGACGAGCGTGACGACGCTCCCGGCGGCGAAGAGCAGCCCGAAAGCCGTCTGGGCGATGCGCATCTTGTCCATGGCGAGCCTCCTCGATCCACGCTACCCGGCTGGCGCGATCGAGCAACCGCGTTTACGGTGCGACGGTTCCGCGCCGGCCGTCCCGTCCTCTGCCGAGGTTTCCCATGGCGCGCACCGCCGCCCGCTCGCTCGTCGCCGCTCTCCTCTTCGCGGGAGCCCTCGGGGCGCAGTCCGTCGTCTACGTCGACTCGTCCGCGGCTCCAGGCGGCAACGGCTCGTCGTGGGCGAGCGCATTCGACGGCCTCGCCGCCGGGCTCGGCGCCGCGTCGAGCGGAGCGCAGGTCTGGGTCGCCGCCGGCACGTTCGCGGGCGGGGGAGCGACGTTCCAGCTCCCCGTCGGCGTCGCCGTGTACGGGGGCTTCGCGGGCAACGAGACGGCGCTCGCGCAGCGCGACTTCGTCGCGAACCCGACGGTGCTCGACGGCCAGGACCTCGCGACCGTCGTGCAGACGGCCAACGCGGCGGCGGCGTCGACCGTGCTCGACGGCTTCACGATCCGGCGCGGCTTCGGCTCGAACGGCTCGAGCCAGAACGGCGGCGGCTTCTACACGTACGGCGGCTCGCCGACGCTGCGCAACCTCGTGTTCCTCGAGAACCGCGCGTCGGGCGACGGCGGCGCGATCTACGTGTACGAGGGGAGCCCGACGATCGAGCGCTGCACGTTCGCGCGCAACAGCGCGACGCGCGGAGGCGCGCTCTACGACTACGCCGGCGATCCCTCGCTCACCGACTGCACGTTCGTCGAGAACCGCGCGAGCGAGAACGGCGGCGCCGCCTACGGTTACGAAGGCGACGCGACGTTGGTGAACTGCCTGTTCGTCGAGAACGACGCGAGCACGAGCGGCGGAGCGCTGTACACGTACGAGGGCGCGCCGGTGCTCGTCAACTGCACGCTCGTCGACAACACCGCGCCGAGCGGCGCGAGCTTGCGGGCGGCGTCGTCGAGCGCGAGCGGCACGCTCGTCAACTGCATCGTCAGCGCGGCGAGCAACGCGAGCATCGTCGGCACGTTCGCCGCGTCGTACAGCGCGATTCCCGGCAGCTATCCGGGTGCCGGCAACGTCTCGGGCGACCCGCTCTTCGTCGACGCTCCGAACGGCGACTTCGGCCTCGCGCAGGGCTCGCCGTGCGTCGACGCGGGCTCGAACGCGGCGGTCCCGGCGGGCGTGACCGACGATCTCGCGGGCATCGATCGCTTCCAGGACGACCCGCTGGCGCCGGACGTCGGGCTCGGCACGGCGCCGATCGTCGACATGGGAGCGTACGAGCGCGGGAACGGCGTCGGGCTGAGCGCGGTGCCCGGCTCGATCTCGCTCGCGAACGGCGGCACCCAGACGCTGTCGCTGAACGCCGGTCCGAGCTTCGCGAACCTGACGTACCTGATCCTCGGCTCGGCGAGCGGGACGAGCCCGGGCATTTTGCTCGACGGCATCTTCCTGGTGCCGCTCAACGTCGACGGGTACACGCTGACGCTCTTGACGGCGCCGGGGGCCGTGCCGCTCGCGAGCCCGACTGGCGCGCTCGACGCCCAGGGCCGGGCGACGGCGCAGCTCACGCTCGCGCCCGGCACGGCGCCGAGCCTCGCCGGCCTGACGCTGAACCACGCGTTCGTCGTGCTCGACCTGCAGCCGGCGCTGCTGGCGCTCGTGTTCGTGTCGAACGCAGCGCCGCTCCAGCTCTTGCCGTAGCTCTTGCCGTAGAGGGTCGAGCGGATCAGCCGCGCTCGAGCGGCGCGAACCCGTCGAGCGCGCACTCGCACGCGCGCGCCTCGGAGTCCATGCGCTCGACCCAGGCGGTGAGCGTCGCGGCGTCGAGCTGCATCGGGGACGTGTATCCCTCGAGCACCCATGCCGCGGCGACCGCGCCGACGCGCGGGTAGTGCTGGATGCGCAGCCGGTAGCTCTCGCCGAGCGCGTCGCGCAGCCGCAGGATCGCCGCCTCGCGGTCGGCGTAGAACGCGAACTCGAGCGGCGCGCGCCGCGGAGCCGTGCCTTGCTCGAACCGCTCGCGCGCGAACGCCAGGTGGGCGTCGAGCGATCGAACCTCGATGAGATCGGGTGCCATGGCAGAAACGATGGTGTCGCGCGCTCGTTCAGGTCGGGAAACGGCGGAGCAAATCCCGCATGAAGGGGGAGCCTGCCGGGCCCCCGCGAGCGCAGTCGCATGAGACGGGCGACGCTGCACGCCTTGTTCCGCGCCGCGGAGCGGAAACGTTTTCCGAGCGGAACGAGCGCGCAGCTCAGCTCCGCGCGCGCGCGGCTGGGGTCCGCGCTCGTGCGGATCCAGCCCAGCCGGTGGCCGGCGCGCTCGACGTCGTCGGTTTGCCGGGGACGCGCCTGTGGGCCACGCCCTGCGACGTGGGGGGCGACATGGGGGGCGACGTGGGGGCGCGCGCGCGGGGGCACGATCGAGGTCGAGGGCGATTGCGGCAGCGGATTCGTCGAAAGACGAGTCTGGCCGGTCGTGCCCGAGATCGGCCTCGCGCCGTACGATCGAGACGTCCGGTCGACCCTCCCCCCATCAGGAACGATCCGATGAAGGCGACAACGCTCGTAGCCGTCCTCCTCTTCGCCGCGGCTCCGCTCGCCGCTCAGGTGGACGTGTACGTCGACGCGATCGGCGGCGACGACGTCGCCGGGCTAGGGACCCTCGGCGCGCCGTACCGCACGATCACGCGCGGCGTGCAGCAGGCCGGCTCGATCGCGGGCCCGAACAACGTGCGCGTCGCGCCCGGGCGCTACGACGCGGCGCTGGGGGAGAGCTTCCCGATCCAACTCCCGCAGCAGACGAACGTGCTCGGCAGCGACGCACGCCAGACGATCGTCTCCGGGCCGGGGAGCGGCGTGCTCCTCGCGCTCGACGAGCGGACCCTCGTGTCCGATCTCACGGTGCGCGGCGGCGACGTGGGGATCGAGAGCGCGGGCGACTGCTTCGGGCTGGGCGGCACCGTGCGCTACGTGCGCCGCTGCATCGTCACCGACTGCGGCGTGGGCATCCACGCGTACGACTGCTTGCACTCCGACCACGGGCTCGCCGTCGTGAACAGCGTCGTCCACGCCAACGGGACCGGCATCGTCGGCGAGTCGGTCGACTCCGATTTCCAGAGCGTGTCCGTGCTCCTCTACGGCACGACCGTGACGCTCAACGATTTTGGCCTGCGCGCGATCGGGAGCGGGTTCGAGCGCTACCTAGGCATGGCCGACTCGATCGTCCAGGGCAACGTCGACGACACGATCAGCAACTGGTCGAGCTTCCTCTTCTTCTCGGGCAACGTCGTCGGCGACGCGGCGCTCGCCGGGAGCGACGGCAACGTGAGCGTCGATCCGATGTTCGTCGCCGCCGCGCTCGGCGACGTGCACCTGCGGCCGGCGATCTCGCCGGTCGTCGACTCGGTCGCGCCCGCGGCGCCCTGGCCGCCGGCCGCGCAGTGGATCGGCAGCAGCGGCTGGTCCTGGGACGTCGCGTTCGACGACGTGCGCGACCTGGACAGCAATCCGCGCCGCGTGGGGCCCCAGATCGATCCCGGCGCGGACGAAGTGCGGCTCCCGACGCTCTGGGCGCGCGGACCCGCGCAACTGGGGACGGCGTTCACCTTCGGCGTCCACGCGGGAGCGGGCGAGCCGGTGCTCGTCTTCGCTTCCCTCGGTTTGCTCGCCGCGCCGCAGTTCGGCTTCGTGTGGCTCCAAGCGCCGTGGACCCAGATCACGACGATCGTCGCGGGAGCGGACGGCGCCGGGACCGCCGCGCTGCCGCTCCCCGCGAATCCCGCCCAGGCCGGCGTCGACGTGTACGTGCAGGGGGTGCGGGTCGTCCTGCCCGCCTTCACGCTCGACGGCACGTCCCCGCTGCGGGTGCGCCTCTTGCCGTAGGCG
>CAZGTQ010000279.1:0-10096 GCA_964528575.1 uncultured Planctomycetaceae bacterium
GCTCGCGGTTCGGGCCGACCACGTCCATGCCGCGGTCGTCGTACGGGTGCACGACGAGCCCCACGCGCTCGTCGACGAGCCAGTGGCGCGCCGGCCACCGCGGTTCGATCCCCAGCTCGCCGGCGAGAGCGCTCCAGAGCACACGGCGCACGGCCGCCAGGTCGACAGCGAAGAGCACGAGCTCCGACGCCTTCACGCGCCCCTCGCGCTCCTCGCGCCAGCGCTCCGCGTGGCGCGGCACGTCGAGCTCGACGTCGTCGAGATCCGCCCGCCGGAGCGGCTCCCACGTCTCGAGACAGACGGTCACCGTCTCGCAACCGTCGAAGGCCGCGTCGACGATCGCCTCCGCCCGCCGCAGTGCGCTGACGAAGCGATCGATGCGCGAGGCCCCGGTCGCGAGCTCGAAGCGCAGACCGCCGGACACGGCGTAGAAGAGAGCGTCCGCGAACGCGCTCGGGCCGAAGCGACGCAGGACGCTCGCTCGCGTCGCCGCGCTCACAGCTCGCAGAGCCTGGCTCGACTCATGGCCGCGAGAGCGTAGCCGCCCGCACCGGACCGGGCCAGCCACGCCGCGCAGAGGGCCGCGCTACTCGAACAAGCCCGCGAGCGCGTCGCCGAGCACGCCGAGCGCGCCGCCGATCAGCGCGTCCGCGCCCGGGCCGAGGCCGAGGCCCAGGCCCAGGCCGAACGTGGCAGGCCCCGTCGAGCCCGCCGGCGTCCGGCTCGCGAGCGGCTGCACGTCGAGGCGCGGCTGCGGGCCCTGCCCGAGCGGACGTTCCCCTCCGCCCGCTCGTACGAACAGCACGACCTTCTCGAGCTCCGCGTGGTCGAGCCAGACGCCGTGGCGCCGGCACACGTCGATGATCACGCCCGAGCGCTTGCCGAAGTTGCGCCGCACCATGAGGTCGCCGCACTTCGCGCACGGCAGGTACCGCATCGGATGCGCTTCGTGGACCGCATTCGGGGGTGCCGCCGTCCCGTCCCAGCGCGTCGCCGAGCGCGGGTTCGCCGCGTCGCGGCAGATCGCGTCGAACTGGTGCGGCTCGACCCACAGTCCCGCGCACGTGCGGCACTCGGCCACTTCCGCCGCGCCGACCGCGCGCCGGTGCAGGTTCTCGCTGCAGCGCGGACACGGAACGCCGACGATCTCCGCCGCGACCGGGCGCGGCTCGATGCGCACGCCGCACTCCATGCAGAAGCGCGCGTCGTCGCCCATGCGCGCGAAACAGCACGGGCACATCGACGTCAGGCGCCGCTCCTCGAGCGTGATCTCCGAGCCGCAGTAGTCGCAGCTTCGCGCGCCGTCGCGCAGGTTGCCGCCGCACGTCGAGCAGCGCAGCGCGCGGGGCGCGTGGCTGCGGCGCTCGTGCACCGAGAGCCGCTCACCGCACTCGCACTCGATCGAGCTCTTCGGCTCGGCGTGAGTGACGTCGTACTGGCGTCGACAGGACGGACACGCGAGGAGCTTGCGGGACGACATGGGGACCTGCGGCGGGCGAGGAAAGGCTTTCCCCCCATCGGGATCCGCGGCGTCGCGACTTCAGCCCCTTCGCGAAACGTCCGTCCCGAGCTCAGGGCTCGGTCGGTGCGGCCGCTGCCGCCCTGCTCGACCGGCTTGTTGTAGATTCCGAACAGCACGAGCGTCGGCGCCCGCGGGCCCCCTGATCGTGCCGGCGCGGCGGCCCTCGGAGCTCGTTCGTGCGGATGAACCCGCTGGTGGGGCGAGCGACGTACCCGTGCGGAGCCCGAGCGAGCGGAACGGCACTTGCTGTGCCTCCCACGCCGCCAAACAGCACCACGCCGCCAAACAGCACCACCAGCAGCACGCCTAGACCGCCCCCGAGCGCCCGCGGCCGCCGCCGCGGGCGCACCTCCCTCCATGCCGCCGCCCGGCTCCGACCCCTCCACGACCTCCAGCCGCCTCACGACGCTGGTCGCACTCGTCGTCGTCGTCGCGGCGCTCGCGCTCGCGAAGGACATCCTCATCCCGTGCGCGCTGGCGATCCTGTTCAGCTTCCTCCTGACGCCGCTCGCGCGCCGGCTCGAGCGTTTCCACGTCGCGCGCGTGCCCGCCGTGTTGCTCGTGTGCGCGCTCGGCGCGGGCGTGATCGGCTCCGTCGGCTACGCGGTCGTGCGCCAAGGCATCGAGCTGACGGAGCAGCTCCCCCAGTACCGCGACAACATCATGGCGCGCGTGAAGACGCTGCGCAGCGGCGAGAGCGCGTTGACCCAAGCGGCCGAGACCATCGAGGACATGGGCAAGGAGCTCGCCGCAGACGAAGCCGAGGGCGAGGGCGAGGGCGGTGGCCGACCGCAGCGCCACGAGGAGCCGACGGCGCGGCCGGTGCCGGTCGAGGTCGTCACGCCGACGGTGTCGCCGATGAAGTTCATCGCGCGCACGGCCGGGCCGTTGCTCGGGCCGCTGGGAACGGCGGGCATCGTGCTCGTGCTCGTCGTGTTCATTCTGCTGCGGCGTGAAGACCTGCGCGACCGCTTCATCCTGCTCGCGGGACGCACCGACTCGAACGTCACGACGGAGGCGCTGCACGAGGCGAGCGAGCGCGTGAGCCGCTACTTGCTGATGCAGCTCTTCGTGAACCTGATCTACGCGGTGCCGATCGCGATCGGCCTCCTGCTGATCGGGCTGCCCAACGCGCTGCTGTGGGCCTTCCTCGGCCTGCTCCTGCGCTTCATCCCGTACATCGGGCCGGTGACGGCCGCGGGCCTGCCGATCGCCCTGTCGCTCGCCATCTTCGAGGACTGGACGCACCCGCTGATGGTCATCGGGCTGTACCTGGTCGTCGAGCTCGTGATCAACAACGCGGTCGAGCCCTGGCTGTACGGCTCGAGCACCGGCCTCTCCCCCGTCGCCGTGATCGTCTCGGCGATCTTCTGGACGTGGCTGTGGGGACCGGTCGGCCTGCTGATCGCGACGCCGCTCACCGCGACGATCGTCGCGTTCGGCAAGCGCGTCCCGCAGATCGGCTTCTTCAACACGCTGCTCGGCGACCAGGAGGTCGCGACGACGGAGTGGCGCTTCTACCAGCGCCTGCTCGGGGCCGACCAGGAGGAGGCGGGCGAGATCGCCGAGGACGAGCTCGAGCGCACCGGATCGATCTTGAGCGTGTACGACGACGTGCTGCTCCCGGCCCTGCGCATGGCGGAGGAGGACCGCCACCGCGGCCGGCTCGGTCCCGAGCGCAACGCGTTCGTGATCGAGAGCATCGCGACGATCGCGGACGTGCTCCTCGACCGCGCGCCCGAGCCCGAGGAGCCGCTGGCCGCCGGCGACGTGTGCGTGCTGTGCGTACCGGCGCGGGACGAGGCCGACGCGGTCGCGGGGCGGATGCTCGCGGCCGTGCTCCGCGTTTGGGGCTACCGCGCGGAGGCGGTCGGCGCCGAGTCGCTCGTCAGCGAGCGGCTCGCGGCCGTCGAGCGCGCCGGCGCGTCCATCGTCTGCATCTCCGCGGTCCCGCCGTCGGCGACGGCGCACGCGCGCCACCTCTACGCGCGCCTGCAGCGTTTCCCGGCGGTCGGCATCATCACGTGCCTGTGGCTCTCGCCGGTGCGCCACTCGCGCACCCGCGAGCGCATCGGCGCCCGCGCCACGGACAAGGTCGTCCTGACGTTCCAGGACGCGGTCGCCGAGATCCGGCGGCAGGCCGCGCTGCGCGGCTGCGCGCGCCGCGCGGAGCCGGTGGCCGAGCACGAGCAAGAGCACGAGCAAGAGCACGAGCAAGAGCACGAGCACGAGCCGCAGACGCCCGCGGCGGGCCCCAGCCGGACCCTCGCCGGACCCTGATCGCGTTCGGCTTCACGATCGGCATCCCGCGCTGCTCGTGCTGCAGCTCGGCGGATCGTTTCGGGCCTTCGGCCCTTATCTTGGTGCGATGACCGATTCCCCGTTCGCCGAGCTCGGGCTGCGCCCCGAGCTCCTCGACGCCGTGTCCACCCTCGGCTACGAGGAGCCGACGCGGATCCAGCGCGAGACGATCCCGCACCTGCTCGCCGGCCGCGACCTGCTCGGACAGGCGGCGACCGGCACCGGCAAGACCGCCGCGTTCGCGCTGCCGCTGCTCCACGCGCTCGGGGGCCTGCCCGGCGCCGCCCCGAGCGCGCTCGTCCTCGTCCCGACGCGCGAGCTCGCGGTGCAGGTGAGCGAGGCGATGGTGCGCTACGGCCGCGGGCTGGGCGTCCGCGTCGTCGCGGTCTTCGGCGGCCAGCCGATCCACCGCCAGCTCGACTCGCTCCAGCGCGGCGTGCACGTCGTCGTCGCGACGCCGGGACGCGCGCTCGACCACGTCCGGCGCGGCTCGCTCGCGCTGGGCTCGATCCGCGTCGTCGTGCTCGACGAGGCGGACGAGATGCTCGACATGGGCTTCAGCGAGGACATCGAGACGCTCCTCGACGCGACCCCCGCCGAGCGTCAGACCGTCCTGTTCTCCGCGACGATGCCCCCGCGCATCCAGGCGATCGCCGAGCGCTACCAGCGCGATCCGGTCCACGTCCGCATCGGCCGCGCCGAGGCGGGCGCGGAACGCGCGCTCGTGCGGCAGACGGTGTACTTCGTGCCGCGCGCGCACAAGCCCTCCGCGCTCGGCCGCATCCTCGACGTCGAGTCGCCGCGCGCCGCGCTCGTGTTCTGCCGCACGCGCACCGACGTCGACGAGCTGACGGTCGCGCTCAATGCGCGCGGCTACCGCGCGGAGGCGCTGCACGGCGGCATGGACCAGCGCCAGCGCGACCGCGTCATGGCGCGGCTGCGCGAGGGGAGCGCCGAGCTGCTCATCGCGACCGACGTCGCCGCGCGCGGGCTCGACATCGACGTGCTCACCCACGTCGTGAACTACGACGTGCCGTCGGCGCCCGACAGCTACGTGCACCGCATCGGCCGCGTCGGCCGCGCGGGCCGCGAGGGCGTCGCGATCACGCTCGCGGAGCCGCGCGAGCGGCGGCTCCTGCGCAACATCGAGCGGCTCGCCGACACGCGGCTCTCCGTCGGGAACGTCCCGACGGTCGCGGACCTGCGCGCGCGCCGGATCGAGCGCACGACCGACGCCGTGCGCGACGCGCTCGACGCCGAGGACCTCGAGGGGTACGCGGGCGTGCTCGACGCGCTGTCCGACGAGGCGACCGAGCGCGACGTCGCGCTCGCCGCGATCAAGCTCCTGCACGAAGCCGCCGCCGCCCCGGCCGACGACGTCGAGATCCCCGGCTCGCCCTCCCGCGACGCGGAGCGGAGCGTCGCCTACGTCTACATCGGCATCGGCCGCCGCGGCGGCGTGCGCCCGGGCGACCTCGTCGGCGCGATCACCGGCGAGACCGGCCTCGTCGGCCGCGACGTCGGCCCGATCCGCATCGGCGAGCACTTCTCCGTAGTCGGCGTCCCCGAGTCGGCCGCCGACGCGGTCGTCCACGCGATGCGCGCGACCACGATCCGCGGCCGCCGCGCGAAGGCGCGCCGCTACGTGGAGTGACGCGCGCCCCGGCGCAGCGCGCTCACTCGCGCGTCCACGCCACCTGCCACAGGTACGGGGCGTCGCCCTCGAGCGCGACGTCGACCGGGACGAGGAGCGTCGCGCCGTTGCCGTCGACCTCCGACGTGACGCCGAAGCCGCGCGGATAGACGCCGTGGCTCAGGACGGGGCCCGGCAGCAGGAGGCGGACCGCGATGCGGCGGCCCAGCTCGCGCGTGCCGCCGTCGGGCTCGAGCGTCATCGCCTTGGTGCGGCGCAGGTCGGGCTCGAGCGGCGAGAGAGCGCGCGCCCAGGCTGCGTCGGCGCCGCGCGGGAGGGTGAGCTGCACCGTCGTCACGCCCTGCTCGTCCGTCGAGGCCGAGACGTCGATGCCGAGCAGCGCGACGCCGTCCAGGCTCGTGAAGCTGCCCGCGCTCGCGACCAGCGCGACGCGGTCGGACCAGTCGATGCCGTCCGACGGCGCTTCGGCCGCCGCCGTCTCGGGGACCGCGACTGCGCGCACGTGGATCGTGCCCGACAGGTCGGGGAGCACGTCGATGCGCACCGACGTCGCCTCCGAGGACTCGAAGCAGGCGGCGAGACAGGCACACGTGACGAGCGCGAGCGCGCGGGTGGTCTGGAGCATGGACGAAGCCTCCGGGGCAAGGCCGAGCATCGTAAGCTCAATCAGCCTGCGTCCGGAGCGGCCAGGCGCCGAAAGCCGCGCGCCGAGGGGTCCGGCTCGAGCGGGCTCACCGGCCGGCCCGGGACCGTCGCCGCGACGTGGTAGCCCGCCGGCGCGACGTCGTTGGGCGCGTCGGGGTGGAACAGGGACGCGAGGACCTGGATCTGGCCGCGGCCGGGTCCGAGCTCGAACTGGCCCCCGCCGTAGAGCGCGATCCCCTCCCGCTCGGCGTGGTCGTAGAACGCGAACAGCCGCTCCAGCGAGCCGAAGCGCGACGGCTTGGCGTTCATCCGGCGCGCGCGCACCGGCAGCGCCTCGACGTCCGCGACCGAGTGGATCGGCGCGTCCCACGCGCACCGCCCGACGTACGGGCGCAGCAGCGCGTCCGTCCGCTCGTCCCACAGCGGGTCCTCGATCACCGCGTCCGGCAAGCCCTCGGCGACGCGGCGGTAGAGCGCGAGGTCGAGCTCCTGGTCGACCGGCGTGCCGCGGTAGTAGCCCTTGAGGTCGGCGACGTCGACGACGCCCAGCGCGCGCAGCTCGGCGACGAGCTCGTCGGTCCACGCGCTCGTCGGGTCGAGCTTGAAGCGCGTGGTGGGGTACGCGTCGAGCAGCGCGCGGACGCGCTCGAGCGAGGGCGGCGAGCCGAGCCCCATCGAGACGACGAAGCGCGCGGGCCGCGGCTCGCGGCCGAGCACGCCGCCGAGCGTCGCGTCCGCCTGGCGCAGCGCGAGATCGAGCCCCGCGCTCTCGAACGCCCAGCGGCGGTAGTCGCGCGCGTCGAAGCGCGTCTGCGCGGGCAGCATCGCGAGCGCCTCGTCCACGCGCGCCGAGCACGAGCGCAGCGTGAAGCGTCCCGCGAGCGCGGGCGGGCCCGCCGCTTGGAGCGCGTCCTGGTCCTCGCTCTCGTACGTCACGTCCTCGCCGGCCCCGTCGTGTCCCCCGCCGCGCAGCCGCACGACGCTCGTCACGCGCCGCAAGCCGCTCGCCACCTCGAGCTCGAACCGCTCGAACGCGGCCGCATCGACGCGCAGCGGCAGGTCCGCCAGCTTCTCGTAGGTGCTCATCGCGCCCGCTCCTCCTGCTGCGCCGCCGCGACCGGCACGTCGAGCACGGCGTAGCCCTCCCAGCCGGGCGCGTCGAAGTGCCACCACTCCGACGCGAGCTGCGCGAAGCCCTCGGCCTCCATCGCCGCGCGCAGGAGCTCGCGGTTCGCGCGCGCCGCCGCCGAGAGGTCGTCGCTGTCCGAGCGCGCGCGCTCGCTGAAGTCGTCGTGCGCCGTCGGCATCGCGAGCGGCCGCCCGCGGAAATCGACGAGCGTGACGTCGACCGCCGCGCCGCGGTTGTGGCGCGAGCCGCGCGCGGGATCGGCGACGAAGCGCCGGTCGGGCACGAGCGCCCACATGCGCCGCTGCACGGAGAGCGGGCGGTAGCCGTCCCACACGAGCAGCCCGACGCCGCGCGGCGCGAGGCGCGCCTGCACGCGCGCGAGCCGCTCCGCGACGCTCGCGCGCAACAGGCACACGTCGGCGTCGTACAGCGTCTCCCCGACGAAGTTGTCGGGCGTCGCGTACGTCAGCGCGACGCGGATCGTCGGGTCGACGCGCGCGAGATCGACGAGCGGCTCGCCCGCGTCCTCGGGCGCGGCGCGGCAGGCCGCCAATGCGACGACGAGCGCCCGAGCGATCGCTGCCGCGCCCATCAGCTCCTCGGAAGCAGCACGTACGCCGTCCCGCCGCGCGCCATCCAGACGCGCTCGAAGTCGTCGCGCCGATAGGTCGCGCGGCCCTGCTCGGGAGCGACGGCCGCGGGGTCGTTGACGAGGACGTCGCCGCGCTCGTCGAAGCCGACGAGGACGAGCAGATGGCCGGACGTCGCGCCGTACGGCGCCCCGCGCAGCTCGCCGTCCTTCGCCGCGATGCTGCAGACGAGCGGCTGCCCCGCCGCGACGTGGCCGCGCACGTCCGCCCAGTCGTCGAAGCGCGCGACGTAGCCGGGCACGCCGTACGTGAACGCGCCCTGCACCGCGCGCGGCCAGTTGCCGTAGATGTCGTGCTGGGCGTCGTAGAGCAGCGCCGCGACCTCCGCGGTCGGCCGCTCGACGCCGCGGTACGCGAGCACCATCGCGACCGACGTCGGGCTGCAGATGCGGCTCGCGAGCGCGGGACCCTCCGCGCGCTGGCTGCGGAACGGCACGGGCAGGCGCCGCTGCCACGCGCGCGGGTCGGGGTCGATCGCACCCGCGCGAGACGGCGGCTCGTCCTGGCCACGCCGGCTGAGGCAGAGCGCGAAACGCACGAGCTCCGGTCCCTCGCCGTCGGGCGCGCGGCGCGCGCGCACGCGGTACTGCACCCGGTCGAACGTCTCGTCGGAGCGGAACCAGTCGACCTCGACGCGGCCGCCGTCGAACCGCTCGACGCGCGCGACGCCGGGCACAGGCTCGCCCCAGTCGCCGGCGTAGAGCCACGGCGACCAGAGGCCGTCCGAGCGGCGCCCGACGCGCAGCTCCACGCAGAAGCCGGCGCCCGCGGGCACCGCGACGTTCCAGCTCGGCAGGAGCTCCTGGAACGGGGCGACGTCGAGCGGGCGCGAGGTGTACGTCCCGCTCGTCGCGCGGGCGGCGAGGGCCACCGTCCCCGCGGGGGTAGCGAACGAGCCGGCGAACGTGCCGCCGAAGTCCGCGCGCTGCTCGTGCAGGACGAGCGCGTGCTCGTACGCGCTGGCGCGGCCCGTCGGCGCGACGTCGGCGGACAGCGCGACCGGGGCGGGCGGGGTCGTGGTGCACGCCGCCGACGCCACGACGGCGAGCAGGGTGGCCGGGGCGATGCGCATGGGGCGCGCGGAGTCTACCGGATCGGGCCGCCGCTCCGCCCGCGGCGCTTCGCCTGCTGACCCTCGTCCTGCGAGCCCTCCTCCTGCTAACGTCGTGCGCGTGACGCTGACGACGAGCCCGCCCGGTGCGCGCGTCGAGCGGCCGGGCCACCCGCCGCTCGCGAGCTCGCTCGGCCGCTGGAACCTCGCGGACCGGCCCGACGAGCTCGCGTCGCCCGCGCTGCGCTGCGGACGGGCCGAGGTCGTCGTCGCGCGCGACGTCGCGGGCCTCGCGCGCTGGCGCTCGGCGCACGGCGCGTGGAACGGTCCGACGGCAGAGCTGTTCCGGCGCGAGGGCGACGTCTGGGGCGCGTGCGCTCCGCGCGCGCTCTCGCGCTGGTCGCCGTTCGAGATCGAGCGCCGGGGCCGCGGCGTGCTCTCGGCCCTGCGGCTCGCGCCCGGCGGCGGCGCGCTCGAGCTGCGCCTGTCGTTCGAGCGCGCCGGCCGTTACGCGCTCGTCTTCGACGGCGCGTCGCCCGACGCGGGGCCGCCGCTCGTGCGCGCGCGGCCGGGCGGCTTCGTCCTCGTCGCGCCGGGAGCCGCCGAGCTGCGCGTGGCGGCGCCGCGCGAGATCGCGACGCACGCGGTGCACGCGACGCGCGCGGCCTGGGCGCGCGGCGAGGCGCCGGTGGCGCTCGGCACCGCGGGCGTGTGCGTGCTCGACGTCGCGAGCGGCGACGAGCGCGCGTGGTCGGCGGCGTGGGCGAGCGCGCCCGCGGCGACGTTCGCCTGGGACGCGCCGCGCGTCGCCTGGGAACGCGCGTGGGACGCCGCGACGCGCGCGCTGCCCTCGCCCCCGCCGGAGCGCGCCGCGCTCTTCGCGGCGGGGCTCGCGAGCTGGATCGCGTTCGGCGCCGACGCGCTCGAGCCCGAGTCGCTCGCCGCGGCGGCGCCGCTCGGTGCGCGGCTCGCGCCCGACGCGACGCGGATCGCGCTCGAGCGCGCGCTGGACGAGCCGAGCGAGCACGCGCGCGCGTGCGCGCTCGCGCTCGCGTGCGCGGACGTCGCGCGCGTGGCGCCGCCGAGCGAGCGGACGCGCCGCGCGCTGCGCGGCCTCGCGCGCGCGCTCGCCGCCGTCCCGCCG
>CAZGTQ010000280.1:0-11733 GCA_964528575.1 uncultured Planctomycetaceae bacterium
GCCCGCCTTCCTTGGACGGCCGTCGTGCTCGGCGTGAGCGCATTCGCGCTCCTGGGCGTCGGCCTCGTCGGCCTCCTGCTCGCGCCGATCGTCGCCGGCCTCGCGCTCGTCGTGATCGCCCTGTGGATCGCGCTGCGCCGTCGCTCGACGTCCGAGCGCCGCGGCGACGGAGCGGTCGGCCGCGATGCGCCTGGACGTAGTCCGCGATGAGGTCCGCGATGAGCTCGACCGGGCGCTTCACGAGCGCCACGCCGGTGCGCCGCGCTACGGCACTGCGCCGCGCTACGGGACGGTGAACGACGCGACGTTCGTCAGGTACAGGACGCCGTTGGGCGCGTTGGGCGACGCGATCAGCGTCTGGAAGTCGAACGTGAGGCCGGAGAGCCCGGGGGGGATCACCGAGCCGACGAGCAGCTCGCCGCTCGCGGGGATCACGCCCGCGGGGCTCGGCGGCCCCGAGTAGCCGATGCCGTCGAGCAGCGGCAGCCAGAACGGGCTCGTGACGTCGAGATCGAGCACGCCGTACGGCGGGAAGAAACCCTCGGGGTTCGCGACGAACGGCAGCATGACGCCGAGGAGCACGGGCGCGCCGGCGGGGCCGAAGACCTGCGCTCCGAGCGCCGCAGGGCCGCCCTGGACGAGCATCGTGCCGGTGGCTCCCGCCGTGGGGATCTCGGTCACGCGCAGGAGCACGTTCTGCGGGCCGAGCGTGGCGTCGCTCGTGTACCAGTACAAGTCGCGGCGCTGGCCCGCGGCGAGCGCGCGCAAGCCGTTCGACGTCTGCGACGCGAGGTAGAACTCCGAGCCGAAGAACGTGACGCCGGCGGGGCCGAGCTCGCCGAGCGGGCCGCCGAAGAACGCGACGCCGTTCCCGCAGAAGCAGATCGTCGCGACGGAGTTCACGCCGATGATCGCACCGAGGCCGAGCTGGTTGAACGGGCTGCGCGCGATCGAGCGCGTGACGTCCCACTGGTTGCCGACCGAGATCAACGGGCGATACCAGTCGACGACGTTGCCGCTCGCGGGCTCGTAGCGCACGACGTCGTCGCCGCCGACGGCGATCAGCACGTCGCCCGAGCGCAGCGTCTCGAGCACGCCCGTCGTGCCGAATCCGGTCGCGTCGAACGTCGCGAGGTTGGGCCCGAGGGCGAGCGGCGCGTCGACGTGGTAGAGGCCCGGCCCCTGCGCTCCGTCGCCGCCGAAGTACATGCGCCCGTTGTCGTCGATCGCGAAGCCGAGCGCCGCGACGTTCACCGACCCGACGACGACCGGTCCGACGTTCGGGTCGAGCCGCAGCACGTTCGACCCGGGCGCCGGCGCGGCGGAGACGACGTCGACGACGTACACGAGCCCGTCGGTCGGGTCGTACGTGGCCTCGCCGGGCGCGAAGAGGCCGCTCGCGAAGCTCGGCGTCACGGTCCCGTCCGGCGCGATGCGCGTGACCGAGTACGGCCCGGCCGCCGTCGGATCGCGGTCGACGACGAACGCGTTGCCGAAGCGGTCGACCGCCATGCTGCTGCCGTACGCAGCGACTCCGGTCGCGACGACGCCGACCTGGTAGCTCGGCGAATCGGTCGCGAACTGCGCGCCCGCGGGGGCGGCGAGAGCCAAAGGGAACAGAGCGACGAGACCGTGAAGCTTCATGCTGCGCGACTCCAACGCGGGGCGGGGGGCCCCAACCGCGCTTCTAGCATGCCCGGCGCAGCGGACTACGCTCCCGAGAGCGGCTTGCCTGCGTAAGGCTTCGATGCGCGAGCCGGGCCGACCCGGGTCGGCGACGGAGCTCGGCGCCCTCGTCTGCCGGGGCCGGCCCTGCGCCGAGCCGCCCGCCCCGAACCGCGTGCCGAAGCATCGCGCTTCGCGGGAAGAGCCCCGCGCGCGCCGCGTCTCTGGTCCACCGCAGCGGGAGGAGACCCATGATCAGTTGCACTGCGATCGCCGTCGCCGCGCTCGCGCTCTCCGGCGACCTCGTGCGCAACGGGGGCGCCGAGGACGGGAGCGGCCAGCGCCCCGAGCACTGGGGCACGACCGGCGACACCGCGACGGCGACGTTCGAATGGGCCGAGCGCGAGGGCGGCGGGCGGGCGCTCGTCATTCGCTCGGGCGATCCGCGCGACGAGCGGATCCACAACTGGCGCCAGCAGATCCCGCTGCCCGAGCGCCGGCCCGAAGGGACGCGCGCACGAGGAGAGCGGGGCGAGCGGCCCGCACGGCTCGCGCTCGCCGCGCGCGTCCGGGCCCAGGATCTGCACGTGTCGGCGCGCATCTGCGTCATGGTCCAGCAGTGGGGGGCCGACGGGAACATGGTCGGCGGCGCGTGGTCGGACTACGTGACGAGCGACACCGACTGGCGCGACGTCGGCACGGTGTTCGACGTCGAGGACACCTGCGTCTCGCTCCAGATCCTCGCGTTCCTCATCGGCGAGGGCGTCGCGTGGTTCGACGACGTGAGCCTCGCGCCGAGCGACGCCGAGCCGCGCTCCGCGACGGTCGCCGACTCCGCGTCGCCGCTCGAGACGCTCGCGCGCGAGGCGGCGAGCGAGATCGGCTGGCTCTTCGACGTCGACGCTGCGAAGGAGCGCGCCCGCGACACGAAGCGGCCGATCCTCGTCTACGTGCGCTGCATCGACGCACGCGACGACCAGGACGCGACGCTCGCCGCCGCGCAACGCGAGCTCGCGGCGCCCGGGACGCCCTTCGGCGACGACGGCTTCAGGAAAGACCTCTTGATGCGCGCGGGACCGCTCTCGGACGCCGACGTCGTCGAGCTCGTCCGCACGCGCTACGTCCCGCTGCTCGTGACGTACCACCTCGGCGCGCACGGCCAGCACGAGTCGCCCGACGACCCGCTGCGCGCCGTCGGCGCACGCGCGCACGAGATCACGACGCCCGCGCTGCTCGTGCTCGACGCGCGCGGCAAGCTCGTCCACGCGCTGCACCGCATCGGCACGATGAGCGCGCCGTTCGTCGACCGCGTGCTGCGCGCCGCGCTCGAGGAGGCGCGCGCGAAGGCGCCCGACGAGCGCGACGACGCCGCGGCGCTCTTCGCGGCGGGCGAGCTCGCCGAGACGCTCGATCGGCTCGCGGGGCGCTTCGACGCGAAGTCGCGCGTGCTGCGCGCGCGCGCGCACCAGCGGCTCGGCGACCTCGACGCGGCGGACCAGGCGCTCGGCGATGGGAGCGGACCGGACGTCGAGCTGCAACGCGGCCTCGTCGCGTTGGCGCGCGGCGACTGGGCGCAGGCGGATGAGCGGCTCGGCGCGCTCGAGCTCCCCGACGACCATCCGCGCGCCGAGGAGGCGCGCTTCTGGGCCGCGTGGGCCGCGCTGCGCCTGGGGCGCGCGGACGAAGCGTGGAGCGCGTTCCACGAGCTCGTCGGCCCGACCCGCGTCGGCCGGCGCGCCGCGCTGTGCGTCCAACCGAGCGGACCGCGGCTCCCGCTCGCGCTGAGCGTGATCGACGCGGGCGCAGAGCTCCCGCGCGAGCTGCCGGACGAGACCGAGGGCCTCGTCGCCGAGGACGAGCTCGACGCGGCGGCCGCGGTGCGCTTCCTGCTCGAGCAGCAGCGCGCCGGCGGCTCGTGGGGCGGGCACGACGGCGTCGACGGCGAGGGCCATTGGGAGCCCGCGATCACCGGCATCGCGGGCGATGCGCTGCTCGCGTGGCGCGCGCCGCTCGCGGACGCGCTCGGCGCGCGGATCGACGCGGCGCTCGCGCGCGCGGACACATACCTCGCCGCGTGGTCGAGCCGTCCGCCGAACGGCGCGACGGGCGCGTTCAACCATCCCTACGCGCTCGACTACCTCTTGCGCCGCGGCACGAGCGACGCGCGCGAGGCCGCGCAGCGCGTCGTCGCGCTGATCGAGCGGACGCAGCAGGCGGACGACAACTGGACGGTGTACGTCCCCGACCGGCCCGCGAGCTTCAACACCGCGCTCAACGTGCGCTCGCTCGCCCGCGCGCGCGCCGCGGGCCTGCGCGTGTCGGACGACGTGCTCGCGAGCGGCGCCGCCGCGCTCGAGGCGATGCGCACGAAGAAGGGGCTGTTCCCGTATTCGACTAAGGAGGGGCACGAGTGGATGACGACCGAGCACGGCTCGATCGCCCGCGACGCGCTGTGCGAGAGCGCGCTCGCGCTCGCGGGCCGCGATACGACCAAGCACGTGCGCAGCGCGCTCGACCGCTTCGTCGATCACTGCGAGGAGCTGCGCGCGCCGACGAAGAAGTACTACGACTGGTTCAACTCGCGCGGACACGGCGGCTACTACTTCTTCTTCGCGTACCGCAACGCGCTCGAGGCGAGCGAGCCGCTGCCGCCCGCGAAGCGCAAGCGCCTGCTCGCGACGATCGAGGGCGACGTCCTGCGCGTGCGCGAGCTCGACGGCACGTGGATGGATCACGCGCTGCTCGGGCGCGCCTACGCGACCGCGATGGCGTTGTGCATCCTCGCGCCCGAGAAGCCGTGAGCTGAGCCGCGAGCGCGAGCTCGCCTCAGCGCTCCAGCTCGTCGACCCACAGCACGCGCCACACGGCTCGTGTACAGCACGAGCCGGGCGAAGAGCGCGCCGCCGTCCTCCGACACCGACATCGTCCGCACCCAGCGGTCCGGGGCGACGAGCTCCGAGACGACGCGCGACTCGCGCGTGCGCTCGGGCGACACGCCGCGCCAGACGCAGCGCCGCTCGCCCGCCTCGCCCTCGAGCCGCGCGAACGTGCCGCGCGTGTCGTTCACGTACTGGCGCACCCAGCACCCGCGCTCGCGGTCGAACGCCTGCACCGCGAAGCCGCGGTACACGCCGCCGCCGTGCTCGATCGCGACGTGGAAGCACTGCCCCGCGCCCGCGAGGACCGGCTCGACGCGCATCGTCATCGGCGCCGCGTCCCCCTCGCTGCCGTCCGTGCGCACGCCGCTCCAGTCCCCGAGCATCCAGTCGAGCTCCGTCTGGGCCGGATCCGCGGGCGCGCGGCAGGCGACGGCGCCGGCGAGCAGAGCGAGAATGGCGAGAGCGCGGCCCATGACTTTCCTCCCGGACGCGATTCTGGCCGGCCCGCGCTGAAAACGTGAGTCCTCCTCCGTAGCTCGCGTGTCTTCAAGGACGGCCATGACGCCCCCTCCTCCGCCCTTCGACGTCGAGCTCCTGCTCGAGCAGCGCGACTTCCTGCGCGCGATCGCCCGCGCCCTGGTCGGCGACGACCGCGCGGACGACGTCGTGCAGGCCACGTGGCTGCGCGCTCTCGAGCACCCGCCGCGGCGCACGGGCGCCCTGCGCGGCTGGCTCGCGCGCGTGGCGCGCAACGTCGCGCTCAACGAGCGGCGCCACGAGGGCCAACGGCCCGACCGCGAGCGCCAGGCCGCGCGTCCCGAGTCCCTGCGGGGCGAGGAGCGCGACCTCGAGCTCGAGCAGCACGTCGTCGAGGTGGTCCGCTCGCTCGAGCAGCCGTACCGCTCGACGGTCTACCTGCGCTTCTACAAGGGCCTGGGCCCGACGGAGATCGCGCAGGAGCTGGGCGTCCCGGTGGCCACGGTCAAGACCAGGCTCCAGCGCGGGCTGGACAAGTTGCGAGCGGACCTCGACCGGCGGCACGGCGGCAGCCGGCGCGAGTGGTCGCTCGCTCTCGTCGCCCTGGCCTTGCCCGAGCTCCTACCGTCCGCCGACGGCCTCGTGTCGATCGGCGCAGTCCTGAAAGGTCTCGTCCTCATGCACAAGTCCCTTGCCGCCGCGGGCGCCGCGGCCGCCGTCCTCGCCGTCGCCGGCGTCGCCTGGTTCGCGACGCGCGACGACGGCGCCACCACGCCGAGCTCGACCCAGCCGGCCGTCGCGCAGGTCGCGGCGCTGTCGTCCGACGCGCCCGACGCCGCGCTCGACGCTCCCGTCGCGCAGGACGAGCCGCGCGCCGCGTCGTCCGCCGCCGCGCCCGAGCGCGTCGCGCTCGAAGCTCCGCCCGCGGCCGCGCCGCGCGCGTCGCAGGATGACGGCATCGTCGGCCGCGTCGTCGACGAGAGCGGCCGTCCCGTCGAGGGCGCCCTCGTGCGCGCGACCGCGTCCGCCGGGCTCGTCCTGTTCGAGCTCGACTCGCTCGCGCTGGACGCGCACGTCGACGAGCAGGCTACGACGGGCGCCGACGGGCGCTTCTGGCTGCCCGCGCACGAGGACGGCGGGGTGCAGCTCATCGTCGAGGCTGCCGGCTTCGCGCCGTTCCGCAAGGAGCTGACGGCGTACTACGACCGCAGCACCGACGCGGGCGATCTCCAGCTCGAGCGCGGCGTGCTGCTCTCCGGCCGCGTCGTCGACACGTCGGGCCGGCCGATCGAGGGCGCGCGCATCCGCTCGTCCGCGGCGCGTCGCAGCGCGAACGTGATCACGACCGGCGCGCTCGAGCGCGTCGCCGCCGTCACCGCGTCCGACGGGAGCTTCCTCGTCGACCGCCAGGCGGTCGGGCCGTGGACGCTGTACGTCGAGTCGGACGAGCACCCGACCCAGGTCGCGAGCGGCGAGACGAGCGCGCGCGGCCAGCGCGTCGCCGACCTGCGCATCGTGCTCGACGACGGCTACACGATCGCGGGCCACGTGGCGGGAGCCCCGCAGGACGCGGGCCCGCTGTGGGTGCGCGTCCGGCCCGTCGACGAGGGCCGCCGGCCGGGCAATCGGGGCGTCGTCATGCTCTCGATCGGCGGTGGCGGGATGCCGACGAGCGTCGAGCGGGTCGTGCCGGTCGGACCGGGCGCTCGCTTCGAGGTCCACGGCCTCGCCGCCGGCAAGCGCTATCTCCTGACGGCGTTCGACCGCGACGGCGGCTTCGGCGGCCGCGCGCGCACCGAGTCGATCGAGGCGATTCCAGGCAACCTGTCGGTCGTGCTGCCGTGGTCGGTCGGCGCGACGATCGCGTTCCAGCTCGTCGACGCCCGCACCGGCGCGGCCGTCGAGCACGCGACGGTCAGCGCGGGGCTCCGCTTCCCCAGGCCTGTCGCGCCCGACGGCGAGAACCGCCACCCCGGCGGCCTCGTGGTGATCGACGACCTGCGCGTCGAGGGCGACGGCGCGACCGCGCGCGTCAAGATCCAGGCGCAGGGCTATGCCGATTGGGAGCGCACGGACGTCCGCGTCCTGCGCGACCAGCGCGCCGACCTCGGCACGATCGCGCTCGACCCGGTGCCGATGACGTACGTCACGGTCGCCGATGAGTCCGGCGCGCCGGTCGCAGGCGCCCAGGTGCGGCTGATGCCCGCGCCGGAGCCGGGCGAGGACGGGAGCGTCGGGAGGACGTTCGAGCGGCGCATCGAGGTCGACGTCGACGCCGCGTCCGGCCACGTCGCGAGCCACACGGACTTCGGCGCGCTGCGACGCGCCGTCACCGACAAGGACGGCGTCGCCGCGCTCACGAGCTTGCCCGGCGAGAGGGTGCAGATCGAGGTCGCGGCCGACCGCTTCGCGGACTACCGCAGCGGCCCGGTCGTGCTGCCCGAGAAGACCGATCTGCGCCACAGCGCCCGACTCGCGCACGGCGGCACCGTCGCGCTGCTGGTCGTCGACGCCGCGGGCGAGCCCGTCGCGGGAGCGCGCGTGCAGCACCGCGGCCCCGCGGACTCCGAGATCGAGGCCGAGCGCTCGCGCTCGACCGACTCCGAGGGCCGCGTCTGGTTCCGCCACCTCGAGACGGGCGTCCACGGCTTCCGGCTCGCCGAGGAGCCGCAGACCATGTCGGCGGACGGTGCCGTGTTCGCGTTCACGATGCCCGGCGCCGGCGCGCCGTGGACGGAGACCGCGGTGGCGGACGCGGAGGTCGAGCTCGTGCTCTCCACCGCCGAGCAGAGCCTCCTCTACGGCGAGATCCGCGAGAACGGGGAGCCGCTCGTCGGCGCCGACGTGCGGCTCGAGACGGTGGGCGAAGAGGAGTTCTCGTTCCCCGGGCTCGGGGTCGGGCCGCGGGCCAAGACCGACGCCGACGGCCGCTACGAGCTCGCGGACGTCGACGCGGGCGAGTACGAGCTGGTGATCGAGCATCCCACGCGCGCCGTGCCCGCGCGGCACGCGGTCGAGGTGCGCAGCGGCGAGAACCGCTTCGACGTCGACCTCGACGTCGCGATCGTGCGCGGCCGCGTCGTCGACGAAGAGGGCGTCCCGCTCGCGGGCGTGCTGGTCAGCGCCGAGCGCTATCAGCCCGCCGGCCCGCGGCGGTCGTTCGTCGCGATCGCGGTGACCGACGACGGCTCGGACTCCGGCGCCAGCGTCAGCGTCTCGCACGGCGACGAGCGCGCGAACCGGGCCGAGACGAACGCCGAGGGCTACTACGAGCTGCGCGGCGTCCCGTCCGGCACCAGGCTCGTCGTCAAGGCGCGTGCGGCGGACTTCTCGCCCGCGACGTCGGAGCCGTTCGAGGTCGCGCCCTTCGAGGAGCGCAGCGGCGTCGACGTGAGCCTGAGGCGCGGGGCGACGCTCGTCGTCGAGGTGTTCTCCGCCGACGGCTCGCCGGCGCGCAACGCGCTCGTCAACGCGCGTCCGCGCACCGAAGAGGGCGAGCCGCGGGGCGAGCCGACCATCCAGCTCACGAACGCGCAGGGCATCGCACGCTTCGGGGACCTGTCGGTCGGGCGCTGGCTGGTGAGCGCGGGGACGATCGGGGCGGGACCGATCGACGGTTCCGTTGAACCGAAGGAGATCGAGCTCGTTGGGGGGCAGGAAGGGCGGCTCCGCTTCGATCTGCCCTAGCTGCTAGCCGCGCTCCGCGCAAGCCACGCAGGGGATTGCAGGGCTTCGTGACGCCCCCGGCCGCCGCCGCACTCGGAGGCCGGGGGCGTCCTTCTCATCGCGCGCGCCGCGTTACGGCGCCGTAGCGCCATTGGCCGGTGCGCTCGCGCGCGCGCTCTGCGATCATCGCACGCGTGATGGCGCTCTGTGCGATCGTGGTCGGCCTCGCGCCCGCGCTGTGCGCCGCGCCGCCGAACGACGGCCCGACGTTCGAGGTCCGCGTCGCGCCGGGCGTGCTCGCGGAGCCGTTCACAGGACGCGTGCTCGTGTTCCTGTCGAAGACGCTGCCGGAGCCGCGCACGTGGAACAACCCCGCGCGGCTCGAGCCGATCGTAGCGGCGGACTTCGTCGACGCGCGGGGCCCGTTCGTGATCGACGCGAGCAACGCCGTCTCGTTCCCGGTCGCGCCGGCCGAGCTCGAGGGCGGCGTCTACCGGGCGCAGGCGGTGCTCGACCTCGCGCGCCACCATCCGCGCCCGGGCGTCGCGCCGGGCAACCCGTGCTCGGCGCCGCTGCAGGTCGAGCTGCGGCGTGGCGGCGACGAGCGTTTCGTCCTGACGTGCGACGGCGTCGTGCCGCCGCGCGCCATCGAACAAACGCGCTGGACGCGGCTCTTCGAGCTCGAGTCGCAGCTCCTGACGCAGTTCCATGGCCGGCCGACGAAGCTGCGCGCGCTCGTGCACTTGCCGGGCGCGTGGCACGACGAGCCCGAGCGCACGTTCCCGGTGCACTGGTTCCTGAGCGGCTTCGGCGCGTCGATCGACGGCTTCGAGTCCGTCGACTGGCCCGCGCGCGAGCTCGAGGGCGAGCCGACGTTGATGGTCTATCCGGATCCTTCGTGCGCGAGCGGCCACCACGGCTTCGCGAACAGCGCGAGCAACGGCCCGTGGGGCGACGCGTTCGTGTACGAGCTCGTCCCCGCGCTCGAGCGCGCCTTCCGCGGCGCCGGCGCCCGCGACGCGCGCTTCCTCGTCGGCCACTCGAGCGGCGGTTGGGCCGCGCTCTGGCTGATGGCGACCTATCCGAACGTCTTCGGCTACGCGTGGGCGGGCTCGCCCGACCCGGTCGATTTCCGCGACTTCATGGGCGTCGACCTGTACGCGCAGGGCGCGAACCTGTTCGTCGACGAGAACGGCGATCCGCGCCCGTTCTGCGAGCTCGGCGGCGCGTGGACGGTCGGCTACACGCGCGAGCAGGCGGCGTTCGAGCAGGTGCTTCGCGGCGGCGTCCTGGGCTACTTCGAAGCGCTCTTCGGCCCGCGCGGCCCCGACGGCCGTCCCGCGCGCCTGTACGACCGCGAGACGGGCGCGGTCGACGCGGACGTGGCGCAGGCGTGGAGCCGCTACGACCTGGGCAAGAAGCTGCGGACGCAGTGGGACGAGCTGGGCCCGAAGCTCGACGGTCGCGTGGCGATCACGATGGGCAACCGCGACAACTTCCTGCTCCAGGGCGCGGTCGAGCTGTTGCGCGACGACCTCGCCGAGCTCGGCGCGAACGTCCGCATCCGCGTGCTCGCCGGCGACCACTTCTCGATCCGCTCGCACGAGCCCGACAGCGACGTCCTGCGCGCGATGATCGCGCGCTACCGCGCCTGGCGCGACGGCGAGGAGCGCTCGAACCCATAGCGGCGGCGGCGGCGCAGTGCGCATCGACGCGCGGCGCGGATCGGTCGAGAGCTTGCTCGGTCCCCTCCCGGAGCGCTCGGGTGACTCGCGGCTCCGGCTCGCGTTCTGACCGGCTCCCGTTACACGCCTGTGACCGCGGACTTCCGCGGGAGCGACGATGCTCGCGAGCATGCGTTCGGAGCTCGCGCTCGTCTCGCTCGTCGCGCTCGGCTGCGCTGAGGTCGTGTCTCCGCCGGCCGAGCTCTTCGGGTGCTCCGTGGCGACGCTCGGCGACCTCGACGGCGACGGCGTCGACGACTTCGCGATCAGCGGCGGCTACGACTTGGAGGACAGCGGGCCGGGCGACGTGTGGGTGTTCTCGGGGGCGACGCGCGACGTGCTCCTGCACGTGCGCGGCGACGCTCCCGGCGACGGATTCGGGCTCTCGGTGCTCGGCCCGGGCGATCTGGACGCGGACGGCGTGCCGGACCTCGTCGTGGGAGCGAGCGGTTCGATCGGCGCCGACGGCCTGCGGACGGCGGGGTACGTGCGCGCGATCGGCGGACGCGACGGTGATGCTCTGTACGACGTCGCGCTGCCCGGCGACGGCTTCCTGAACTGGTGGCACTTCCGGGGCGCCGGTCCCGCGCTCGCCGCGCTGGGCGACGTCGACGGCGACGGGCGTCCGGACTACGCCGTCGGCTCACGTTTCGTCGCCAACGGCGGCGGGCGCGTCGCCTGCCTGTCCGGCGCCGACGGCAGCGAGCTGTGGGCGCTCGGGACCGATGCCGAGGACGCGTTCCTCGGTGCCGCGCTCGTTCCGCTCGAAGACCGCGACGGCGACGGCGTTGCGGAGCTGCTCGCGACGGCTCCTGGCGCGGACCAGCTCGTCCTGTCCGGCGCGTCGGGCGCGGTGCTGCTGGCGTTCGGGAGCGATCAGAGCGAGTCGCTCGGCTTCGACGCGGTCGCGACGTCCGACGTGACGGGCGATGGGGTGGCGGAGCTCGTGCTCGGCGAGCCAAACGTCATGACGGGGCATGGCGCGGAAGGCCGCGTTCACCTGCACGACGGAGCGACGGGAGCGCGCCTCGCGACATGGGATCACTTGCCGGGCGACCGCTACTTGGGGACGGAGCTCACGTCGCTCCCCGACCGCGACGGGGACGGCGTACCGGAAGTGGGGGTCGGCATCGAGTACCGCCCGCTCGTCGTCGACGGCGCCAGCGGACGGGAAGCGCTCGACCTGTCGTTCCCTCGAGTCGATCCCCTGACGATCGGGCTCGCACCGTACGAGTACGGCCGCCTCGTCGCGCGCGTGGGCGATCTGGACGGCGATGGCCTCGACGACGTCGCCGTCGCTTCAGGGACCTTGCGCGCCGGCG
>CAZGTQ010000281.1:0-34749 GCA_964528575.1 uncultured Planctomycetaceae bacterium
ACGCCGGGTGCACGGCCACCTTCGTCGCGTTGCTCGGCGTTCGCGGGCTCCAGAGGTAGCTTCGGCCGAAGTGTCCGAACGGTGCCGTCGCACCCGGATTCGGCGGGTCCGTGCAATCGACGCCGCTCGTCGGGTCGCAGACGAAGAGAGCTCGCGTCTCTGCGACACCGGGGCCCGACGGCGGGAGCACGGCGGCGTGCGTGATCTCACCGGTCACGAAGGACCCCCTTCGGTGAAGCCGCCGTTCAGGTGTACGGACCCGCCCACTGCCCCATCTCGTGCGGCTCCACGACTTGGACGGCTCGGCCTTCGCAAGGAAGGGACGCGAGGACCGAGCACACCACGATCTCCGCCCCTCTCGTGGCGGCGAACGCTCCCGATCCGATGCGCATGGCTGGAACTCCTGTTGCGAGCAGACGACCAGGCGACGAGGGCGATCCTACGCCTCCCCGGCGCTCACGGGGCCGAAATCCGCCGGTCGGATCCGCCCGCGCGCGAGCGGCGCGTGCGCGCGAGCCTCACTCACCGTCGCGCGGCCAGGGGTCGTGCTCGGCGCGCGCACGCCGGCGCGGCACTCGGCGCTGCGGCCGTGGGTGCGCGACACTCACCGTCGGCTGGGCCGCGCGGCTACTGGCGGAAGTAGCTCGACAGGCTCGTGATGCCGTCGGCGGGGATCGACTGCGTGCCGCTCTGGTAGGGGTTCGTGTCGAAGCGCACCCCGACCGCCGTGTTCATGTCGATCACGTCGACGACGCCGCCGCCCTGGCTCGAGCTCGGCACTGCGAGGAACAGGAAGCGCGGCTCGTTCGTGTTCTCGAAGCCGGCTGCGACCTGGCGCGCCTGGCTCTTGCCGTTGATCGGCGCGGGCGGACGCGCGCTGAACGGGTTGCCCAGGCTCGGCAGCGCGCCGAGGTTGAGCTGGTCGTCGAACGCGAGATCGACCGGGACGCCGGTGAGCTGATCCGAGCCGATCGATTGGGCGACGGCGAGCCCGAAGCCGTGCGGCTCCGGCGACGAGCCGACGGACAGCGCTCCGGTCGTGCTCGACGTGAGCAGCACGCGCGTCACGGCGCCGCCGGGGAGTCCCGTCGGCGTGCCGTCGAACGTCGAGAGCTGGTTCTCGTGCGCGATCCAGACGCCGCCGCCCAGGACGAGCGGGTCGGGCTGGATGGCGCGCGGCTCGTCGAACGTGAACGGCGCGGCGAGGATCACGTCGTCGTAGCCGACGCCGCCCGGGCCCGACGGCCCCGACTCGAACAGCGAGAGCGTGCCGTCGCGTCCGAGCACGTACGCGAGGTACACCTGGCGGTCGAAGCCGAAGCCGATCTGGCGCTGCGTGATCGCGACGTCGAACGGCGCTTCGATCCCCGCGATGACGCTGCGCACCTGGAACGTCGAAGCGGAGAGGATCGAGATGCTGTTCCCCGCCTCGTTGCACACGATCACGTCCTCGTCGCCCGGGTCCCAGGCGACGCCGGTCGGACCGTTGCCGACCGCCGTCGTCTGCACGACCTGGTGGAACGTCGCCGAGCCCGGGTCGACGTCGACGAACGAGACGCTGTCGCCCGCCTCGCTCGTCACCGCGAGGAAACCGAGGTTCGGCGACATCGCAAGCTGCGTCGGGTCGGAGACCGCGATGCGGTCGATCAGGACGAAGCGGTTGCTGTTCAGGACGACGATCTCGGCCGCCTCGCGGTCGGCGACGTAGAGGAACTGGCCGACCTGCTGGCGGATCACGTACGGGCCGCACGAGCCGATGATCGGCTGCGGCGGCGACGGCCCGCCGAAGATCTGGTTCTGCTCGAGCGCGAGCAGGCCCTGGGGCGGCACGCTCGGAGGCATGCCCAGCGGCGAGAGGCCGGGCACGAGCAGGTTCGGCACCTGCGTGTCGACCGACGTCGGTTCCTGGACCGGCAGATACGGCCAGCCGCACAGCGGCGGGAAGCTGAGCGGCGGCGGATTGGGGTGCGGCGCGAGCGAGACGGGGTTCTCGAGCCCGAACGTCGTCCCGCTCGGGTCGGGCACGACGGTGTTGCCGGACACGAGGAAGCTCGAGCGCTTCAGGCTCGCCGTCGCGCACGGGTTGCCGCCGGCCGATTGGCACCCCAGCGGCGACGGCGCGTTCGAGAACACCGAGTCGAGCGCGTGCCCGAGCATCATGTCCGTCGCGGAGAGCACCGTCGGCGCGCGCGCGAGCCGCTCGTCGAGCGCCGTGTCGCGCGTCAGGGTGAACACCCCCGCCGAGCCGCCGTCGAACGTGCACGTGCCCGGCGCGAGCGGCGGCACGAGCAACGTTCCCTGCAGCAGCACGTTCGGGTCGTAGGGGAACTTCGTGTTGCCCTCGAGCACCTGGAGCGGATCGAACGTCGGGTCGCCCGTCCCCTGGCCATAGCCGTTCAGGTCGACGACCGACACGCCGTCGCCGCGCCCGACGTAGATCGCATCCGGCGTCACGGGCGCGTTGGCGAGGCCGGGTCCCGCGCCCGTCGAGAACGTCGTCGAGAGCGGCTGCGCGACGGTGTTGCCGGCGAGATCGGACAGGAAGCCCGCGCCGAATCCGACCCCGACGGCCGACAGCGTCCCGCAGCCGGGGAACGTCGACCCGCTCCCCGGGAACGGGAACGCGGGGACGATGCGCGCGACGCTGAGGTCGAACACGCTCTGCACGTCGACCGAGTACGGCACGACGACGAGCGCGAACGGCGGTCCGAACGTGATCGCGAGCGACGGCGAGATGTCGGGCGGGCTCGCGCCGAGGAACGGCCCCAGGGTCCCGAGCTGGATCGGCTCGGTGAACTGCACGACGATCTGCGTGCTCGGGTCGACGCCGACGTCCCCGTTGCCGGGCGAGATCACCGGCGTCGACAGCGGCGGCGGCGCGAGCTGCACCGCGGGCCGCAGCGTGTCCGGTCCGACGGTCGAACACGCGAGCGCGGGCGCGGCGAGAACGTTCCCGCCGTCGACGGTGACCGCCTGCGAGATGCGCAAGTGGATCTGCCGGCCCGCGGGGAACGTCTCGAACGTCGTGAGGTCGCCGTCGGCGTCCGGAACGAACACGAACGCGCCGGGCGCCGCGAGCGCCGCCGAGCCGGCGAAGCCGCTGCCGAGCGTCGTCCCCGGGAAGCCGAGACCGGGGAGCTGCCCGCCGACGTCGGCCGCCTCGACGAACAGGCCGTCGCCGTCGGCGTCGGTCGGATCGGGCACGACCCAAGTCTCGGGCACCCCGCCGCCGCCGAACGTGAGCGTACGGCCGCCGACGAAGGCGCGGCCGGCGATCGGCGTGATCGCGCTCGTCGCGGGGTCGACCGCGAGGACGACGAGCGCGCCGGTGAACGTCGAGCCCGTCGGCGACGCGGACGGAGCGAGCACCGAGGCGAGGTCGATCGCGCCGTCGAGCTCCGCGACGAGGAACTGGTTGCCCGGAGCGCCGTTCGGCAGGAACGCGGCCGTCGGCCACGTCGCGGGCGGCAGGATCGCGTTCGCCGGAGTCAGGTTCGCGACGAGGTCGGACTTCGCGAGCACGTCGATCACGACGGCGGTCGGAAATCCGCTCGGGTCGACCAACGGGATGCGGTGCGGGAGGAGCTGTCCGAACCCGTTGCCGACGCGCGTGAGCGTCGCGGTCGCCGTGGGCGGCGCGGCGGCGACCGCGATCGTCACCGTCGTCAGATCGAACCCGTACGCGTTCGTCGCGCGCACCGCGTAGTCGCGCGAGGGCTCGGCGACCGCGGGCGTCCCGCTGATCACGCCGCTCTGCGCGTCGAGCGCGAGCCCGAACGGCAGCGCGGGCGTCACGCTGAACGCGTCGACCGGCCCGCTCACGATCGGAGCGTTCGGCGCGATCGCCTGGCCGACGACGTATGCCGCGGGATCCTGCGCGTAGCCGGACAGCACCGGCGCGCCGGGCGTGACCTCGACGTCGAGCACGACGCTTGTCGAGCCGCCCGCGTTCTTCGCGACGACGAGATGGCCCGCGGGCGGCGCCGGCGCGCTCGGCGTCCCCGTCACGACGCCGCTCGCGAGGTCGAGCGTGAGCCCGGCGGGCAGCGGCGGGAACACGAGCCACTCGTCGACCGGGCCGACGACGCTCGGCACGTTCGGCACGATCGGCTGGCCGACGACGTACACCGCCGGGTCGCTCGCGTACGAGAGCCCGCTCGGCGCCGGCGGCGTCGGGGTGCGCAGCTCGATCGTCGCGAGGTTCGTGAAGCTGAGCGTCGTCGGGCCGGTCGCGACGACGCCCTGCAGGAAGAGCTCGAGGCCGTCGAGCCCCGGATCCGGCGGAAGCGGCACCGAGAGCGTGCGCGTGCCCGACGGCGGGACGACGCCCGGGCCGATGTCGAGCACGGCGAGCGACGCGAGGTCGAGGTGCAAGAGGTAGAAGAAGCCGGCGCCGAGCGGCACCGGGGACGGGAGCGCCGCGAGGTCGAACGCGATCACGCCGAACGCGGGGCCCGACCCGTTGACGAGCTCGACGTCGACCGCGCTCCCCAGCACACCGTCGGTCGCCGCGAGCGTCGGCCAGAACGAGAGCCCGCCCGCGACGACGACCGTGCCGAACGCGTTCGTCACCGCGACGTCGACGAAGCCCGGATCGTGCACGCCGGGCTGGATCGTGAGCGACGTCGGCGTGAACGCGACGACCGGCTCCGGCTGCCCGTCGATCGCGACGGTCGTGCCTGCGTCGAAGCCCGAGCCCGTGATCACGACCGGGCCGGGCGCGAAGCCGCTCGTGGCGCCGATCGAGGCGACGGACGGCGGCGGGGCCGGCGTGATCGACAGGTCGGAGAACTGCACGCGCGTGAGGTGGCTCTCGCTCGCGACGTTGCAGCCGAACGGGGAGCCGGCGAGGACGAACGCGAGCGTGTCGCCCGATTCCGCCGAGAGCGACACGTCGTCGGCGAGCACACAGGGCGGCGCCGCCGGCGCGCACCACGAGCCGCCGCCGCTGCTCCCGACCTGGAACGCGGTCGTGAGCTGTCCCTGGTGGACGAGGAGCACGCGCAGCTCGACGCAGCACGTGTTGTCCGCGAACGCGGAGAAGTCCATCGAGTACACGCCGGTCTGGGAGAGCACGGCGCTCGCGGTCGCGCTCGAGCCCGTGCAGGTCCCCGGCACGCAGATCTCGAGCGAGAGCACGTCGTCGCTCACCCCCGCGCAGCCCGTGAAACCGAACGGCAGCCCGCCGAGCTGCGCGCCCGCCGCGCTCGCCACGCTCGCCCACGCCGCGACCGCCAGCAGGCCGCGCGAGATCCTGCGCCCCGCATCCTCGTGTGCTCGTCCCATTCCTCGTTCCCTTCTCCAGCGCGGGCGCCGGTGCCGGCGCGCCTGGCGATCCTACCCGGCTCGGCTCGCGCTCGCGGGCCGGCGCCGCTCGATAGTCCGTTCGGCGCGCCGCGTCACACGCATTGCGCCCTCGCGCGAACGCAGCGGGCGATCCGTCCCGAGGCGAGCCGTCACGAGGCGATCCATCATCCGGCGAGCCGTCACGAGGCGATCATGAGCGGGCGATCCGTGACCGGACGGTGTAGCATCGCCCGCGGACGCGCGCTCGCGTCCGGAGCACGCACCAGCCCATGACCATCGCCACCCCTCCCACCGCCGCCGACGCGGCGCTCCTGACTCGCATCGCCGACCGCGCCCTCGCTCAGATGCTGGCGATGATCCGGATCGCGAACGATCGCGAGAAGCTGCCCGGCGATCCGAAGGTCGGCGGCCACCCGGCGTCGTGCGCGAGCTCGCTCCACGTGCTCACCGCGCTGCACCTCGCCGCGCGCCGGCCCCAGGACCTCGTGTGCTGCAAGCCGCACGCGTCGCCGATGGACCACGCCTTCCACCACCTGCTCGGTCTGTTCCGCCATCCGGACGGGCGCTGGTACGAAGAGCGCGAGGCGAAGGCGCTGATGACGCGCCTGCGCAAGTTCCCCACGCCGGACGAGCCCGACGTCTTCCAGAGCTACCACGCGCGCACCGATCCCGATTCGTTCCACATGCTGCCGACGGGCTCGGTCGGCATCCCGCCGGTCGTGTCGGTCTACCTCGCGCTCGCCTACCGCTACGCGCACGACCACGGGCACGAGGTGCCGGCCGACGCGCACTTCTGGTCGCTCATGGGCGACTCCGAGTTCCGCGAGGGATCGCTGCTCGAGGCGATGCCCGACGCGGCCGAGCGCCTGCTCGGCAACGTCACGTGGATCGTCGACTACAACCGCCAGAACCTCGACGGCACGCGCATCACGAACGAGCGCGGCCTCGAGTCGCGCGACTGCGACCGCATCGAGCGCACGGCGCTCGCCAACGGCTGGAAGGTGATCCAGGTGCGGCACGGAGCGTTGCGCGAGAAGCTCTTCGCGAAGCGGCAGGGCGGAGCGGCGCTGCGCGAGCTGTTCGAGACCGGGCTGTCGGACTACGAGCTGCAGCACCTGCTGTTCGACCGCGACGCCGCGCAGATGCGCGCCGCGGTCGAGCGTCTCGCGCCGCGCGCGACGACGCTGGTCCAGGGGCTCTCCGACGAGGACGTCGTCGCCGCTTTCCGCGACCTCGGCGGCCACGACGTCGCGACGATGGCCCGGGCGCTCGAGACGTCGCGCGACGAGGAGAACGAGCCGTACCTCATCGTCGCGCACACCGCGAAGGGTTGGGGCCTGGAGTGCTACGCCGATCCGTCGAACCACTCGACGGTGCCGAGCGAGGCGGAGGTCGAGAGCGTGCTCGCGCGCGTCGGGCTCACGCCGGACGACGCTTTCGCGACGTTCGACCCGACGAGCGACGAGGGCGCGTTCCTCGCGGCCCGCGGCGCGGAGTTCCGCCGCGCGATCGAGGAGCACGGCGCGCTGCGCGAGCGCAACCGGCGCGTGTTCCGCGCGCGCGTCGCCGAGGCGGGCGGGCTGCCGGACTCGCTCGGGATCGACACGTCGCTGTTCCCGATGGCCCACACGCAGTGGATGTGGGGCCAGGTCGCGGGCAAGCTCGTGCGCATCGGCACGCCGCCGGGCTCGGGCGCGCCCGGCGCGCCCGAGCGCGAGCTCGACGAGAACGAGCTGCGTTGGAAGCCGGCTGCGGAGCTCGTGCTCACGCTCTCGCCGGACGTCGGCACGAGCACGAACATCTCGCCGATCCTCGATCGCAAGATCTACGGGCCGCAGGCGACCGACGACGTGGACGACCGCTCGTCGTTCGAGGCGCGCCACCCGGAGCTGTTGACGTCGCTCGACGCGGCGACGCGACACATCCGCTTCGAGATCGTCGAGGCCAACTGCATGTCGGCCGCCGGCGCGTTCGGGAAGATGGGCCACTTCGTCGGCATCCCGCTCTTCCCGGTCATGACGGTGTACGACTTCTTCATCAAACGGGCGCTCGACCAGCTCTACTACAACCTCTACTGGGGCTGCGAGTTCGTGATCCTCGGCACGCCCAGCGGCGTCACGCTCTCGCCCGAGGGCGCGCAGCACAGTTGGAAGTCGGACATCCAGATCCCGAACCTCGTGTCGTGGGAGCCTCTGTTCGCGATCGAGGTCGACTGGATCCTCGCCGACGCGATCCGGCGCCACATGGACGACGACAACGAGGGCCGCCGAGGCGTGCTCGTGCGCGGAGTGACGCGCGGTGTGCGTCAGGCGCTGCTGCTCGAGCACGTGCGCCGGCAGGCCGCGTCGAAGACGAGCGCGCCGGACGCGCCGCTCGCGCCCGCCGGGAGCGGCTGGAGCGACGGCGTCGACGAGTCGACGCTCGCGCCGCTCCCCGACGCGGAGCT
The DNA here is from genome assembly GCA_964528575.1 of uncultured Planctomycetaceae bacterium. Classification (GTDB taxonomy): domain Bacteria; phylum Planctomycetota; class UBA1135; order UBA1135; genus CAZGTQ01. Next base: position 7,754 of record CAZGTQ010000281.1, read on the forward strand.
GCTCGCGCGCGTGCGCGCCGATTGCCTGCGCGGCGCGTACCGGCTCGTCGACTGGCGCGGCTACGCGGGCTACGAGCCGGGCGACAACGTCGTCGAGATCTTCGCGATGGGCTCGGTCGCGACCGAGGCGCTCGAGGCGAGCGCGGCGCTGCTCGAGCGCGGCGTCTTCGCGAACCTCACCGTCGTCACGTCGCCCGACCTCCTGCTCGGCATTCTCGCCGAGGCGGACGATTACCTGCACCTGCGCGAGGGCCTGGGCGTCAGCGGCGACCTGTTCGCGGTCGCGGATGCCGCGCGCAGCGAGGCGGGGCTCGTCGGCCTCGCCGGCCGGCGCGTGCCGTGCGTCGCGGTCTGCGACGGCGAGGCGGGCCTGGTCGACAACGTCGGCTCGATCGTCGGGGTCAAGCAGCGCACGCTCGCGGTGCGCCGCTTCTCGAAGAGCGGCCGGCCCGACGAGGTCTTCGCGTACCAGGGCCTCGACCGCGACTCGATCGTCGAGGCGTGCGGGCGCATGCTCGCCGAGACCGCGCTCGAGGACTTCGTCGTCGCGCCCGCGCTGCTCGAGCGCATGGCCGCGCGCGGCGGCCGGCCGCGCCCGCACTGGCGCGAGCTGTGGCCGACGAGCCGCGATGCCTGAGCCGCCGCGCCCACCCGACCCCGATCCCGACCCCTTCGAGCCGTTCGAGGTCGTCGAGCGCGAGCGCGTCTACGACTCGAAGTGGTGCGCCCTGCGCCGCGACCGCTTGCGCTTGCCGGACGGCGCGCTGCAGGAGTACCACGTCTTCGAGGTCCCCGACGCGGCGGTCGCGGTCCCGCTGCTCCCCGACGGCCGCATCGTGTTGCTGTGGCAGCACCGCCACCCGCACGGCCGCACGCACTGGGAGATCCCCGCGGGCCGCATTGCCGTGGGCGAGGATCCCGCGGACGCGGCGCGGCGCGAGGTGCTCGAGGAGACGGGCTTCCGCGCGGGTGCGCTCGAGCGGCTGCCCGGCTTCTACCCGCTCAACGGCATCAGCGGCCACTACGCGCACGCGTTCGTCGCGCGCGACTGCGAACGCGTCGCCGCGCCGACGCCGGAGGCCGCCGAGCGCTTCAGCGTGCACGTCCTCGAGCGCGAGCGCGTCCTCGCGCTGCTGCGCGCCGGCGAGCTCGCCGACGGCTTCACGGCGCTGACGCTGTTCTACTGGCTCGAGAGCGAGCGCTGAGGGCGTCGGCGGGGCCGCAGCGCCGTCAGCGCACCACGACGTCGATCGTCGCGTCCTGCGTCGTCAGCTCCGTCGCTCCGCCGTCCGCGTCGGCCGCGCCGACGTGGGCCTGCATGCGCACGTGCACCTGCGCGGGACCGGGCTCGGCCGTGTCGAGAACGAGCGGGAGCCACGCGCGGAACGGGCGGTCGTAGCCGCCGTCGGCGCGCGGCGGCGGCGGAGCGAGCGGCTCGAGCGAACGCGCTCCCCCGCCGAACGCCGCGACGAACGGCATCGCGACGCGCACGGCGCCGTCGTCGGTCGCGATGCCCGGCGCCGGGCGCCACACGACGTGGCCCGGAGCGATCACGACCTCGACCGTCGCGAACAGCTCGTCGCCGCGCGCGACGTGCGCTTGGTCGAGCCACGCGCGCACGACGACGCCCTGCTCCTGCAGCGTCGCGAACTCGGCCTCGGTGAGCGCGAGGTTGCCGCTCGGCGGCGGCGGCGACGGCCCGAGCGGCGCGTCCGGCGCGATCTCGACCGCGCCCGCGAGCACGAGCTGCTGCGGCGGCAGCGAGCTGAACGGGTCGCCGACGACGAGGCCCAGCGCCGCGCGCACGTCCGCGCGGCCGGCCGGCGCTTCCGCGGGCACGCGCAGCCGACGCGTGACGACGAACCGGCCCTGCAGGAGCTCCACGCGTCCGAACGCCGGGTCCTCGACCGGCTCGCCCGCCGGCGCGAGCACGTCGCCGAACACGCTCCAACCGCTCGGCCCCTCCACGAAGAGCGCGAGCCCCGCGGGCGAGGTCGGCGCCGCCGTGCGCCAGCCCTCGTCGAGCTCGACCGTGACGCGCGCCTCGACCCAGCCGCCGGGCGCGACGCGCGGCGGCACGAGCGAGAGACGCGCGCGCACGCGCTCGCCCTCGATCGGCTCCGCCTGCGCGGCTGCACCACGCGGCGCGGCCTCGTCCGGCGCGGGCGGCGGCGCGTAACGGTCGACGAACCAGCGATACCCGCCGACGTCGCTGAAGAACAGGCGCCCGCGGTTCGCCGCGACGAACGCGCGCAGGCTCGCGGCGTCGCTCGCGTCCGCCGGGTCGAAGTAGCGCGCGACGAGGCGCGTCGCGAGCGCGTCGCTCGGATCGGCGGCGAAACGCGCGAGCAGCGCGCCCGGAAACGAGAGCGAGCGATTCGACACGCCGAGCGCCTTCGCGTCGTCGTCGAGCTCGAAGCCCGCGCGCAGGTACTCGAGCTCGGACGTGAAGTACGCGTGCAAGCGCTGCGCGATCTCGTCGGCGGGCGAGCCGTCGAGGAAGCCGACGGCCTCGCGCGCATCCGCGGGGAACATGCGCACCAGCGCCGACGGCGACGCGTCCCCGAACCCGCGCAGGTACTCGACGTGCACGAAGACCTTCTCGCGCGCGTCGGCGAGCTTCTCCACGAGCGGCGTGCGCCCCTCGAACGCGCGCATGTAGCAGATCGCGTTGACGAAGACGCGCTGCGCGCTCGGCGTCATCCGATCGGGCGCGCCGACGAAGCCCCAGTGGAACCAGTTGCCGTGGCGGCCGAGCGCGACCGAGCGCGGGCCCTTCGCGTTGAGGCCCGCCGCGACGATCTCGGCGTCGGGCGAGTCCTCGAAGCCGTACGGGTCGGACACGAGCCCGAAATCGATCTGCGGGTACGTGTCGCGATGCACCGTCCACGTCTCGATCGCGTCGCCGAGCTTCGCGCCCGCCGCGCCCGCGGGCCAATCGTAATAGTGCAGCGGCGGCGGGAGCGGCTCGAGCGACAGTTCGACCGCGAGCGGCGCGCGGAAGATCGGATGGTCACGGCGCAGCCCGTGCGCGCGGTTCTGCAGCGTGTGGCTCAGCCAGTCGATCTTCGTGCGCGGCGTGATCTCGCCCCCGACCGCGCCGACGAGCACGACCGGCTTGACGAACGTCGCGGGGAGCCGGGCGTCCGGCGCCCGGCTCGCATCGAACGTCCCGTCCTGCCAACGCGCGCGCCAGTCGGCGACGACGACGTCCCAGCCCGCCGCGGTCTCGCCCGACAGCTCGCGCAAGTCGATCGCTTCCACGTCGGCGAACCAGCCGCGCAGGAAGCCGACGAACGCTTGCTCGCGCTCGCCGCCGGGGAAGCCGGCGTACAGGACGCGCGTTCGAGACGCGTCGCCCAGCTCGACCGCGCCGAGCTGCGCGCGCGCGGCCGCGGGACCGGCCAGGGCCAGAGCCAGGAGGAAGAGCGCGGCGAGGATCCGGTTCGCGGCCGCCATCGTGGTCCTTTCATCGTCATCGGAGCGCGACCAGCGTGAGCCTGGGTCCGGGCCGCTCGGCCCGCCAGATCCCGGTCAGCGCGAAATCGAGCTCCATCGGCAGCATGAGCTCGTGCTCCGCCGGCTCCAGGCTCGCGGGAGCCGCGCCGGTCGGGTCCAGCGTGAACAGGGGCGTCGTCCCCGGCCGCTCGGCCACCCACTCGGCGAGCGGGTAATAGCGCTCGGGCCCGCGGTCGCAGAGCACGACGTGGGTGACGCCCAGCGCGTCGACGAGGACGCGCTCCAGCGCCGCGGCGGGCGCGCCCGGTGCGCCGTCGCCGTGGGTCGCGAGCGCGGCGGCCGGCGGGCGCAGCTCGAAGCTCCGGTCGCGGTCGTCCGACGCGAACAGGTCCTCGTAGCGCACGACGTCGACGCCCGGCTCGAGGCCGTACGCCGCGAGCGCCTCGGGCCCCGCCTCGAGCGCCATGCGGCGCAGGTCCTCGCGCACCGTGAGCGGCCGCCACGCCGCGAGCCGCTCGAGGCTCGCGAGCGTCGGGTCGGCGAGCGGACCGTAGCGCGCGATCGCGACGCGCGCGTCCGCCGGCAGCTCGGCGAGCCGCCGCTCGCACAGCGCGCGCGTATCGGGACGCGTCAGCACGTGGCCGAGGCGCGCGCTCTGCACGAGCGGGAACGCGAGCAGCACGACGAGCGCGACGCGGCCGCCGCGCGCGCGCGCGAGCAGCTCCCCCGCCACGCCCGCGGGGTACGCGAGCAGGAGGACGAGCGGCAGCAGGTAGCGCACGTGGTCGTTGAAGTTCGTGAGGAACACCGCGGCCCAGAACACGCCGAACCCGAACGCGGGCCACAGCGCGCGGTGCCGCACGCTCGGCGCGAACGACGCGACGCCGCCGGCGAGGCCGAGCAGCACGAGCACGGGCTCGTAGCCGACGAGCGCGCGCGAGAGACGCGCGAGCGAGCGCGCGCTGAACACGTAGTGGAACGCCTGGCCCGTCGCCTGGCCCGCGATCCCGGTCGCCTCGACGCCGCCGGCGACGTTCTCCGGCTCGGCCATGCCGTGCACGAACAGGTGCGGCATTCCGACGACGAGCACGACCGCGGCGAACGCCGCGACGCCGAGCACGCCTTGGAGCACGCGCTTCCCCGCCCGCGGCCGCGCGTCGCCGGCGCGCCGCCACGGCGCGACGAGCCACGCGATCCCCGCGACGAGCAGCGCGGGCAGCCCCGCCTGGTGGCACGCCGACGCGAGGCCGGCGGCGACGCCGCACAGCACGAGGTGGCGCGTGCGCCCCTCGCGCACGAACAGCGCGGCGGCCCACACGGCGAGCGCGACGAAGAAGACGAGCGGCGTCCACGGCCGCTCCTGCACCGAGAACTGCACGTGCAGGAGCGCGGTCGCGACGAGCCACGCCGCGACCCACGCGCCCGCGCCGAGCCCCGCGGCGCGCGCTCCGCGGAACACGACCCACGCGGTCAGCGCGCCGAAGAGCGCGACGACGACGCGCGCGGGCAGGTGGACGCGCTCGGGGTTCAGCGCGACCTGCAGCTTGAACTCCTCCGCGCCGCCGAACGCGCCGGTCGCGCGCCCCGCCGCGTACTGCACCGCGTACACCGGCAGCAGCGTGTACGGCACGAGGTTCGGATACGTCGAGTACGTGCCGATCGGCGGCGCGAGCGTCCGGTCCTTCGCCATCCCGAGCGCGCCGCGCACGACGTGCGTGTCGGGCACGTAGTTGCGCGGCATGCCGTGGCCGATGGGAATCAGCCGCAGCGCGAGCGGCAGGACGAGCAGCACGACGAACGCGACCAGGTGCCCCGGCCGCTTGCGCGCACCCTGCGCTCCCATCGCGCTAATCGTCCTCTCCGTCGCCGGCGAGCGCCTCGAGCGCGCCGACGAGCCGCGCCGCGCCCTGCGCCGGCAGCACGCCGACCCAGGGCTCGTCCCAGCCGGGATTCGTCGCCCACACGCCGCCCTCGGTCGGGGCGCCCAGCCACAGCCGCGCGCGCTCGCCGGCGCCGAGGTCGAGCTCGAGCGCGACCTCGGGCGGCGCGCCGAAGCCGCGCTCGGGCGTCACGCCCTTGCCCTCGACGCGCGCCAGGTAGAGCCCGCTCGCGACGCCGAGCACGTCGCGCACGAGCGCGGCGGGCACCGCGCGCGCACGGCCCGCGCGGTCCGACGCGACGTCGCGCCAGGCGCCGTCCTCGATCCGGATCAGGTCGACCGTGCGCGTGCCGTCGCCCGCGCGCCACGTCGCGCTCAGCCCCGCGGCGTCGGCGGGCTCGAACGCGAGGAGCCTGCTGTCGATCCACTTGGCCGGGTCGACCGCGACCGGCGGGAAGTGCGGCGAGCGGTAGACCGCGTCGCCGTCCGCCGGCCGCACGTACGTCGCGAGCGCGCCGTCGCGCTCGCGCGGCTCGCCCTGCACGAACGCGGCGAGCAGCGCGCCGTCGCTCCCCGTCAGCACGATGCGCCGGCCCGCGCCGCCGACGCCGTAGCGCGCGTGCGACGACGCCTCGGTCGCGACGCGCTCGCCAGTGCGCAGCGCGACGACGCGGCCGAGCAGCTCGTCGACCGCCCAGCCGTGCGCGGGGAAGCCGAGCCGGTCGGCCACGCGCCAGCCGTCCGCCGCGTCGCGCGCGAGCTCGACGCGGCCGGGCTCGCCGGGGCCTTCGACGAGGACGCGCGCGACGTCGGCGGCCACGAGGCCGGGGAACAGCGGCCCGTCGGGCATGACCTCGAGCCGCGGGCGCTGGAGCGCGAAGCGCGCGCCGACGAGCGCGACGAGCACGACGAGCAGCGCGACGTTGCGCGACGCGATCCTCACACGCCGCCTCCGATCCGGCGCACCAGGCGCGCGCCGAGGGCGGCGAGCGCGAACAGGACGAGCGAGCCGAGCACGGCGCCGCCCATGTAGAGCCAGCGCTTGCGCACGGCGGCGGCGGCGGCCTGGGTCTCGAGCCGGCTCGTGCGCTCGGCGGTGTCGTAGTCCATCGTCCTGGAGAGCGTGTGGATGCCGCGCTCCTCGCGCTCCTCGGCGTGCAGGTCGCGGATCTCGCGCGCGCGCGGGATGCGCGCGCGGATCTCCATCAGGTCGGTGTCGAGCGCGAGCCAGTCGACCAGGTTCTCGAGCAGCATGCGGTTCTCGACCTTGAACCAGCGCCCGTCGGCTATCCAGTCGGCGTCGCCGACGACGACGACATGCGCCGGCCGCTCCGCGCTCAGGACCGGCTCGTCCGTCGCCCGGAGCCCGCGCTCGGGCGGCTCCTCGCCGCGCGCGACCGCCTCGCGCACGAGGTCCTGATAGAGCGTCTCCTCGATCGCGTCGTACGGCACCGGCGCGCCGCCCGCGAACGGCGAGGGCAGCGGCCCCTCGAGCGCGACCGCGAGCGGGTACGAGCGGCCTGCGCGCGTCGCGAGCAGCTCCGCCGCCTGCGCCTCGAGGTTCTCGACGTCGAGCTCGAACGCCGTGAGCCGCGGGACGAGCCACGCGCGTTCGGACGTCGAGAGCAGCACGGTGTGCTCGACGCCGGGGAGCACGGCGACGCCGTCGACGTCCTCCTCGGCCGTGCGGTCGATCAGCGCGTGGCACCAGAACAGGTGCGCCGCCGGCAAGTTCGCCGTCGTCGGATGCTCGCGCGCGAGACCGGCCGCGTCGATCGCGGGAAAGTAGGGGTACGCCACCCGCTCGCTGACCTGGCCCGCTCCGGGCACGGTGCGGTGGCCGATGAGGTCGTTGCAGCGCTGGTCCCACACCAGTCCGTTCGAGAGCGAGGCGCCCCAGGCATCGAGCAGCGGCTCGAGGCCCGTCTCGGTCGCGAGCACGCGGCCGCTCTCCATGTCGACGCGCAGCGGATCGACGCACAGGATCGCGCGGCCGCCCTTCTGCACGTACTGGTCGATCGCGAACGCGGCGCGCGGGTGCAGGTCGCGCGGCCGCGCGACGAGCAGCACGTCGACCTCGTCGGGCACCGGATCGCCCTCGGCGAGGCCGACGACGTCCTCGACGCGGTGCTGCAGCGAGAGCACGTCGCGCGCGGTCTGGAACGCTCCGTCCGCGCCCGGGCCGGCGCCCGCGAGCAGGCCGACGACGACGTCGTCCTCGCGCGTCAGCCAGCGCACCGCCGACGCGAACGCGTACTCGAGGTTCTGCGGCAGGACGAACGGGACGACGCGCTCGCGGCCGCGGTGGCGCAGCACGAGCCCGAGGAACACGTTCTGCTCGACGCGCGCGAGGCCCTGGAACGCGGCGATGGGCACCGGCGCGATGCCGAGCCGCGTCGCCTCGAGCCGCGCCTCGGTCGAAGCGTTCGGGTCGACGGACTCGAACTCGAGCCGGCCGCCGGCGGCGAGCTGGTACTCGCGCAGCTGGTCGAGCAGGCGCGACTTCGCGACCTGAACGGGCGCGTGCTGCGGATCGCCGGTGAAGTACGCCTCGACGCGCAGCACGTCCTCGAGGCCCGCGAGCATGCGCACGATCGCGGGGCTGATCGCGAGCATCTGGTCCTCGGACAGGTCGCGGCGCAGCGCGAGATGGTCGCGCGCGATCCAGTTGCCCATCAGGCAGATCGCGACGACGAGAACGGTGGTCAGCGCTGCGTCGAAGCGCCGCTGCGCGCGCGTCGGCGGGCTCTTCGCGCTCACCGGCCGCCTCCCGCGGTGCGCCGCCGCTCGACCGCCGCGACGCACAGCCACAGGCCCAGGGCGACGAGCAGCGCGTGGTAGACGCCGTCGCGCAGGTCGAGCACGCCGAGCGCCGCGCTGTCGAGGAAGTGCGTCGCGGGGTTCGCGTAGTGGACGAGCGCCGCGAGGTCGGCCGGCAGGAGCGTCGCGAGGAGCCCCGCTCCCTGGAACGCGCCGAGCAGCACCGCGGCGACGAGGAACGCGATGAGCTGGTCGCCGGTCAGCGCCGAGATCCACAGCGCGAGCGCGGTGCACGTCGCGGCGAGCGCGGCTGCGCCGACGAGGCCGCCCCACACCGTACCCCAGTCGAGCGGGCCGAGGCTCGCGACGACGGCCGCGACGGGCACGACCGCGACGACGAGCAGCACGACGACGAGGGTCCACGCCGACAGGAACTTGCCGAGCACGGCCGCGCGCGTCGTGATCGGCAGCGTGAGCAGCAGCTCCTCGGTGCCGGCGCGCCGCTCCTCGGCCCACGCGCCCATCGTCAGCGCCGGGACGAGCACGACGAACAGGAGCGGCAGCCACGCGAACAGCGCGCGTAGCGTCGCCTCGCGGCCGACCCAGAACGAAGGCACGCGCAGGTCGCCGACCGCGTAGCCGACGAAGAAGAAGAGCGCGTCGAGCGCGACGACGAACAGCGCCGTCGTCACGAGCGCGACGAGCGAATCGAAATGGCCGAGCAACTCGCGGCGGAAGACGGCGAGCGTCGCGCTCATCGCGAGGCTCCCTCGCTCGGCTCGTCCGCGAACGGACCCGCCGCCGGCACGCCGTCCCCGTCGCGCGCCGTGCGGCGCAGGAACACCGTCTCGAGGCTCGGGACGTCGTGGCGCAGCTCGCTCAGCGGCCAGCCGCGCGCGGCGGCGAGCGCGGCGACCGCCTCCGCGGCCGCGTGGCGGTCGGCGGCGGCGATCGTGAAGCCGATGCGCCCGTCCGCGTCGCGGCCGGCGACCATCACCGAGCGCACCTCGTCCAGCGCCTCGAGCGCGCGCCGCACGTCGTCGGCGGGCGCGCGGAACGTCGCCGTGATCGTCGCGTCCTCCGCCGCCGCGAGGTCCAGCGGCGAGCCGTCGGCGACGATGCGCCCGCCCGCGAGGATGACGACGCGGCGGCACGTCTCCTGGACCTCGCCGAGGACGTGCGTCGAGAGCAGCACGGTCTTGCGCTCGCCCAGGCGCTGGACGAGCTCGCGGATGCGGACGATCTCCGCCGGGTCGAGCCCGCTCGTCGGCTCGTCGAGCACGAGCACGTCGGGGTCGGCGAACAGCGCCTGCGCGAGGCCGACGCGCTGGCGGTAGCCCTTGGACAGCGTGCCGATGCGGCGCTCGGCGAAGCCGTCGAGGTCGCAGTCGGCGAGCACGCGCTCGAGCGCGCTGCGCCGCTCGGCGCGGCGCATCCCCCGCGCGCGGCCGACGAACGAGAGGAAATCGGCGACGCGCATCGAGCGGTAGAGCGGCGTGCTCTCCGGCAGGTAGCCGATGCGGCGACGCGCCTCGACGTCCTCGGCATCGACGCGGTGGCCGCCGATCTCCGCGATCCCCGAGTCGGGCACGAGGCAGCCGCAGAGCATGCGCATCGTCGTCGACTTGCCGGCGCCGTTGGGGCCGAGGAAGCCGACGACCTCTCCGCGCTCGACGCGGAAGCTGATGCGGTCCACGGCGCGCACGTCGCCGTACGACTTGCAGAGATCTTCGACGCGGATCATCCGCGCGACTACTCCTCGGGATCGATCTCGAAGCGGGTCAGGAAGTCGTCGACGTTCGCGTAGTCGTCGAGCTTCGTGATCAACAGCTCCATCGCCTCGATGAAGCTCATCCGCAGGAGCACGCGGCGCAGAGTCGAGATCAGCTTGAGCCGGCGGCTCGAGTAGAGCTTCTCCTCCTTGCGGGTGCCGGAGCGCTGGATGTCGATCGCCGGGAAGATGCGCCGGTCGGCGAGCTTGCGCGAGAGCACGAGCTCCATGTTGCCGGTGCCCTTGAACTCCTCGAAGATCACCTGGTCCATCCGGCTGCCCGTCTCGACGAGCGTCGTGCCGAGGATCGTCAGCGAGCCCGCCGTCTCGGTGTTGCGCGCGGCGCCGAAGAACTGCTTGGGCTTCTCCATCGCGCGCGTGTCGACGCCGCCCGACATCGTGCGCCCGCCGGCGCCGGTGAGGTTGTTGTGGGCGCGCGCGAGACGCGTGATCGAGTCGATGACGAGGAACACGTCCTCGCCCATCTCGACGAGCCGCCGGCAGCGCCGCCACACCGCGTCGGCGAGGTCGACGTGCTTGCGCGGCATCTCGTCGTTCGTGCTGACGAAGACCTGGCCGCGCTCGATCGTGCGCTTCCACTCCGTCGCCTCCTCGGGCCGCTCGTCGACGAGCAGCACGATCAGATGCACGTCCTCGTAGTTCTGCTCGATCGCGCGCGCGATCTTCTGCAGGAGCACGGTCTTGCCCGAGCGCGGCGGCGCGACGACCAGCCCGCGCTGACCGCGACCGATCGGGCAGACCAGGTCGACGATGCGCAGCGACACGTCGTCGCTGAAGTCGCCGAACGCGTAGTGGAAGTCGGGGTCGATGCTCGTGAGGCTCTTGAACGACGGCACGTTGCGGACCTCGGCGGGGTCGCGCCCGTCGACCGTCTGCACGTCGAGCAGGTCGAACTTGCTCTTGCCGTGGCCGCGGCCGTACGTGCCCTTGATCAGCGAGCCCTCGCGCAGGCCGAGGCGCTGGATCAAGCGCGGCGGCACGTGGACGTCGCGCTTCTTGTCGGGCAGGAAGCCGTTCGCGAGCAGGCGCAGCTCGCCGTGGTTCTGGTGCTCGAGGACGAGCATGCCCTCGACCTCGCCGATCACCGCTCCGTTGCGCGCTAGCGGGCCAGAGCCGTGCTGGCCGGAGCCGTGCTGGCCGTGCGCGCCAGAGCCGTGCTGGCCGGCGCCGTGCTGCTGGCCGGCGCCGTGCTTGGCACCGCGCGGGCCGGCGACCTGCGGCTGTCCGCCGCCACGCTGCGCGTTCTTGCCCCCGCGGCGCCGGCCGCGCCCGCGCCGCCGCCGCTCGGCGTCGCCGGGGCCACCGTCGCCGGAAGCACGGTCGCCGAAGTCACGGTCGCTGGGGGCACGGTCGCTGGGGGCACGGTCGCTGGGGGCGCGATCGCCGGGGCCGCCCTCGCCGTGCTCGCGCCGCGCGACGCCCTGGTCCCCGCGCTTGTCCGCCTGCCCGTCGGCCTGCCCCTCGGCCGATCCTGCGCCCTCCTCGGGTCCGCCCTGGCCGCGGCCGCGCCGGCGCCGGCCGCCACGCCGCGCTCCGCCGCGCCGCTTCTCGGGCCGGCGCCAGTCGCGCTCGCCGTCGTCGGGGCCGCCCTCGCCGCCCTCGCCCTCGCCGGAGCGACGCGGCTGGCGCGATTCGGACGCGCGCTCGGCCGGAGCCTCGGTCGTCGCGCCCCGCGTGCGCGTGCGCGGGCGCTCCATCGCTCCGAAGGGAATCGCCTCGGAGTCGGTCGAATCGTTCTTGGAAGCCAAACGTGGTTTCCTTCGAGTCGGGTGCATCCCGCCCGGCCGCGAGCGGCCGAAGGCGTCACGCACGGAGACGCGGGCCGCAAGGCCCACGGAACAGCGTCCTAGCCTAGGACGCAGGGGTGCCGCGCCCGCCCTGAGCGAGCGCGCGATCGAGAGTCGTACGGCCGGCGGCGAGCCGCGGAGGGCGCGCCGGCGCGTCGACCGGAAGCGGAGCCTGGGGCATCGCGCGACCCGTGGGGGTCGAAGCGGCTGCCTCGTGGCCAGACCGGCTCGCGCCGGTGCAGTAGCTCGTGGACAGCGCCACTCCGTGGATCGCGCCCCTTTCCGGCCGCTCCAGGTCTGGCGCCCGCGGTCGACCGCTCCCCGTACGGAGCGTATCGGCCGCCGTGGGCGCCCGCCTGTGGTTCAAGGGGTTCCCCGCTGCGGTCCGTGGCCTCGGCCCCGGCGCGCGTGGTCGGGGTGAGAGGATTCGAACCTCCGACCTCTGCGTCCCGAACGCAGCGCTCTACCAAGCTGAGCCACACCCCGACAGGGGAAGCGTCCGAGCGTAGGGCCCGCGGGAGGCTCCGTCAAGGCCATTGCGGCAGGTCTCGACGCGTCCGGCGGATTCCTTGCCCGCCGCTCACTTGCCGAGATCGACGAAGACCCCGCCGTTGTCCCGGGCCAGCTCCTCCATGAAGTCGCGCGAGAACTCGCCGATCGCGATCGTGTGGATCACGACCTTGCGCAGCTCGTTCGCCCCGTTGATCTCCCGCAGGATGTCGTGGGTGTCGACGAACTGGCCCGTGCTCGGCCGGCCGTCGGAGAGGAAGAAGATCGTGTCGACCGCGACCTCGTAGTGCTTGTCCTTCACGCCGCGGCCGGCGAGGCCGAGCGCGTGGCTGAGCGCTCCGTACGTGTTCGTCTTGCCCGCCTCGAGGTTGGCGGCGCCGCCCAGCCCCGCTCGCGCCAGGTCCTCCTTCGACGCGCCGCCGAGCGCCTCGAGCTTGCCGACCCAGTCGTACGCGCTGCGCTTGTTGAGCACGTTCGCCGAGACGAGCGTCTTCTTCCACGGATCGACGGCGGTGGCGAACGCGAGGATGTTGAAGTTCACGTACGACTCGAGACCCTCGAGCGTGCGCTGCAGCTCGGTCTTGACGATGTCGATGCGCTTCATCGAGGGGTAGTCGCCGTCCTGGAAGCGCTCGTGCTCGACGACGTGGTTCTCCATCGAGCCCGACACGTCGATCACGAACAGGATCGAGCGGCTCGGCGTCTGGATGCCGACGAAATCGACCGCACCCGGCGGCGTGTACTGCTCGCGCCGCTCCTTCTGCTTCTCGCGCAGCGTGCGCAACTGCTCGTCGGTCGGGATCTCGAAGCGGTCGCCGAACGTCGCCCAGAACTGCTGCCAGCCCTCGAGCCGCTGGCCGAAGTCGCGCCCCGTGATCTCCGCGAGCGCCGCGCCGATGTCCTGGATCAGCCGCCCCTCCTCGAGCGCCATGCGCGCGAGCAGGGGCTCGATCGAGCGCTTGTGGCGCACCTTGCCCAGCGCGGAGATCGCGCTGCTGCGCACCTGCCAGACCTCGTCGTTGAGCAGCGCGAGCGCGGGATCGAGCACGAGCTCCGAGCGCATGGACGCTAGCGCGTCGAGCGCGGCGGAGCGCACGGCGGGCTCGCCGTCCTCGCACAGCGGCCGGATCCACGTCGCTGCGTGCTCGGGCCCCGACGCGGCGAGGGCGTTGACGGCCCGCCGGCGCACCTCCCACGACCCGTCGGTGAGGCACTCGGCGAGGATCTCGTCGCCCCCGCCGTAGCCGCCCTCCGCGATCACCCGCAGGAGCCCGACGCGCACGGCCTCGTCGTCGTCCTCCTCGAGCTCGGTCCAGATCTTCTGGACCGGGGGACCGCTCTTGAAGCTCGCCAGGACGCGGACGACCGCGCGCACGATCTCGGGATCGTCGTCGTCGAGGATCGGGAGGAGCGCGTCGACCACGGCGGTCGACTCGGTCCCCTGGAGCGCCATGACCGCCTCGACGCGGCTGGCGGTGTCGTCGAGCTTGCGGAAGTACTTCTTGAACTCCTTGACGATCTCGTCGTCCGCGCCGAGCGCCGCCAGGGGCGCGAGCGTGAGGCCGAGAGCCAGGAGCCAGCGGGTGCGCAGGATCGCGATCATGGCCGTCTCCGTGTGGACCGGGGGAGGATCGGTCGGGGAGGGTCGATCGGGGGCGGGTTCCGTCCGTCGCTATCCACCGGCGGGGGCGCCGGCCACGGACGGGCGCCCCGAATGTAGCGCAAGGCCCCCTGCTTGACCCTTCGAGAAGGGCAGGGAGCCTTCGAGAAGGGCAGGGAGCCGTGCGGCTTTGCTCTGCGCGTACGCGGCGCGCGCTCTCAGCGCGCTGGACGGCTCACGGATCGATCACGATGCCGGTGCCGGTGCGCGAGGGCTCGATCTCGGGCCGCTCGAGCGTGATCCGGCCGCCCGAGTCGGTGAGGATCGTCACCAGGCCGCTCTTCTCGTCCTGGGCGAGGATCCGGCCGACGAGGAAGCCGCCGGCGGTGCGCACGCGCACGCGCTCGCCCGGGATGGCGTCGACGGTCTGGAGACCGTCGCGGGCGGCGCCTTCGATGCGCTGGATCGTCGCGACGCGGTCGGCGGTGAGCGCCATCCGGCCGCGCTCGATGTCGAGCCACACGCGGCTCTGTCCCACGGCGTACAGACGCCCCTCGAACACCTCGCCCGAGTCGAGCAGGACGCGCACGCCGCCGACGCCGGGCGTCAGCACGCGCGAGGTGGCCTCGATCGCCTCGACCGGCACGCGCTCGCCGCGCCAGATCATCGCGACGTCCTCGGCGCCGACGCGGATCGGATCGCCGCTCGCGCTCACGAGCTCGAACGGCATCGCGGCGATTGTCGAAGCGGGGCCGCGCGCGCCCAGCGGGCCGTCGATGCCGAGCGGAGTCGTGAACGGATCGCCGCCCTGCGCGAACAGGTCGATCGGGAGATCGCCGCCGGCGAAGTCGGCGCGGGCCGCCGCCGCCGCGGGCGTGAGCAGGAGCCCGACGAGGCCGCCGAGCGGGTGCACCGACGCGAGCGCGAGCGGAGCGGCGATCGGCGCGGGGGGCGCGTTCCCCGCCACCGTCGGGCGGGCGGGCGGCGTGGTCTGGGACGGACCGGTCGAGCCGACCGGCGCGGTCCCGGGGTCGCCGGGCACGGGATCGGTCGTCAAGGGATCGCTCGTCACGGGATCGGTCGTCACGGGGTCGGTCGTCGCGACCGGGTCGGTCCCGACGCCGCTCTCGAGCGGGGGCGTCGGATCGACGCCGACCTGAGTGCCGGCCGCGCCGCCGGGATCGCCGGTCGGGTCCGTCGGCGTGGTCGTCGGCGTCGTCGGCCGCGGCGGGGTCTGCGCGACCTCGGTGCCGCCGTCGGTGCGCAGGAGGCGCGAGCCGAACATCGCGGCGCCGCCGAGCGCGAAGCTCGCGAGCACGAGCACGAGCACGCGGCGCAGGCCGCCGCCGCTCCGCGCCCCGACGAGCTCGCCTTCCTCGACGTCGAGCTCGACCTCCTCGCCGGCGCCGTACTCGCCGGGATACTCGCCGTCCTCGCGCCCCCAGTCGGCGGCCGGCTCGAGCTCCTCGACCAGCGCGTCCTCGTCGAGGTCGAGGTCGTCGAGCGACTCGTCGTCGTAGACGTCCTCGTCGTCGTCCGTGCCGACGTCGAGATCCGCGTCGAGGTCGATCGCGACGGCCTCGTCGGACCCGGACGCGGTCGGCTCTTGCATCAGCCAGGCCGCGCCGCGCCGCCCGCCCTCGCCGCCGTCGCCGTCGAGGTCGACGGTCGTCAGCTCGGGGTCCTCCATCAGGCGCTCGAAGTCGACGCCGACCTCGTCCTCGAGGCCGAGGAAGTCGTTCCCGTCCGTCGCATGGTGATCGAACACCTCGCCCGGGGTGGCGTGGCGGGCCCCCGACGCGGGGCGGTTGCCCTGGCGGCTGGGCCCGGTCGGCGTGGGGTTGGGGTCGTCGAAGCGGTTCGCTTCCATCTTGCTCTCAGCTCGGGTTTGATGCGCAGATCGGGGCTCGTGCGAAAGGCCCGGGCGCCCGCCGCGCGGCGCGGGGGGTCCGGGAGCGCTCCGGACTCCGTATCGGCACGCCCCCCCGAAGGACCCGAGCCCCGACGGAACTTCCCATGCGATCGCCGCTCCCTCTCGCGCTGCTCTCGGCGCTCTTGCCGGTGCTCCTCGCGGCGCCCCTTTCGGCGTTGACGGCACCCTTTCCCCCCTCGTTCGCTCCGCAGGACCCGGAAAACGCTTCCGTCGCCGCCGCCGCGCCCGGCTCCTCCGCCGAGCGCGCGATCGCGGCGCAGGTCGACGAGGAGCGCGGCGTCGCGCGCGTGCGCGCGCTGTGCGCGTTCGGCGCGCGGATGGGCGGCACCGCGTCGGGCGACGCCGCGGCGCTCTACCGCGCGAGCGCGTTCCTCGAGGCCGGTCTCGACGTCGAGATCGTGCTCGATTCCGAGAAGTGGGCGCACCAGGAGGACGCGTGGAGCGTGCGCGTCGTCGGCGACGGCGTCTCGATCGAGCTGGAGAGCCCGTGGCCGTACGGCTTCTCGCCCGCCGGCGCGGGACGCGCGCCGCTCGCGCTCGAGGCGGCGGACGGCGTGGCGCTGCTCGCCGAGCGGTCGCCGGGCGGCCGGCGGGGTCGACGCGGCGGCGATCAGGACGAGGAGCGCGCGCCGACGCCCGCGGTCGTGCTCGTCGACGGCGCGGCGACGTCGGACGGCGCGTACCCCAAGGTGAGCCACCTGCGCGCGGGCCCGGACAACCCGTACCCCGTGTTCGGCATCTCGAAGCCGGAGGGCGAAGCGCTGCGCGCGCGGCTCGCCCAGGGCGCGCAGCTCGCCGTCGACTGGTCGCTCGACGCGCGCATCGAGCGCGGGCGGCCGCGCACGGTGATCGCGACGCTCGAGGCGCGCGAGGGCGCGAAGCCGGGCTACTTCCTGTTCTGCGCGCACGGCGATTCGGACGCCGGCGGACCGGGCGCCGACGACAACGCGAGCGGCGAGTCGATCCTGATCGAGATCGCGACGGCGTGGTCGGCGGCGATCGCGAGCGGAGCGGCGCCGCCCCCCGCGCGCGAGGTGCGCTTCGCGATCTGGGGCAGCGAGATCCACTCGACGCGCGACTTCCTCGAAGCGCACATGCTCGCGGACGGCCCGATCCTCGGCGTGATCAACTACGACCAGGCCGGCTTCGGCAGCGGCGCCGACCAGCTCAACGTCGAGCCCGACGACGTGCCGGCCAACGTCGCGCTCGTGCGCACGGCGCTCGCGGTGCTCGACGAGTTCGGCGGCACGCCGGGCTTCCCCGCGCGCTGGGCGACGAACAAGTCGCTCGGCGGCACCGACTCGTACGTCTTCAGCGGCTCGGAGCACTTCCAGGAGAACGCGCTGCCCGCCGTGACGCTGTTCACGAGCGCGTGGGACACGCCCGAGCACCACCCGCGCACCGAGGGCATGCCGGGCGAGTCGTGGAGCGACTCCGACACGGTCTACGTCGACTACGACGTCTACTACCACTCGGCCGGCGACACGCCCGAGAACACGACCGACAAGGAGCCGTGGAACATCGCGTGGTGCGCGCGAGTCGGCGCGCTCACGGCCAGCCGCTGGCTCGAGCGCCTCGACCGCGGCCAGTAGCGAAAGGCGCCTCAGCGCCTCAGCGCCGCTTGAGCACGCGGTTCGCGCCCTGACGGATCGTCAGGCCCTGCGCGTCGAAGTGCTCGAGCAGCGGGATCAGGAACTTGCGGGTCGTGCCGAGCCGGTCGCGCAGCTCGGGGATCACGAGGTGGCCGTTCTGCTCGCAGTTCGCGACGATCGCTTCGCGCGCCGCGCGGATCGGGCCGTCGGCGAGGAACAGGTCCGGCGCGACGCGGTGCGCGCGGCCCTGGTCGACCAGCACCTCGAGGACGCGCCCCACGTCGCGGCCCCCGAGCTCCGCGGGGGTCGGGGGCTGGAACCCGCCCGCCTCGAGCGCGGCGACGACGCGGGCGCACGCCGCCGCGGTCTCGGGATCGAGCTCGACCTCGCGCCCCGCCGCGCGCACGCGGCCGCCGGGCTCGACGGCGAGCCGCTCCCGCGCCGCCGCCTCGTCGAGCACGGCGTTGAAGAACGCCTGCTCCCAACCGATCGCGCTGCGCAGGTCCCGCGCGTCCGCGACCTGGCGGTGCGGGTGCTCGGCGAACCACGCCTCGACGGTCGAGACGACGTCGTCGACGCGCTCGTCGAGCGTGCGCGCGTGCATCCACCCGCTCGCCTTCCCGCCGCGGCCGAGCTTCGCCGCCTTGCCCGCCGCCGCGAGCTCCTCGACGAGACGCTCGGTCTCGGCGCGCGAGCGCTTGATCTCGACCGCGAGCTCGTCGGCCGACTGCGGCTTCGCGCCGTAGCGGCGCAGCGTCGCCTCGAGCAGCTCCGCCGGCGACTCGAGGCTCGCCTCCTGCTCGGAGAGCTCGTCGAGCACGAAGCGCTTGAAGCGCTTGAGGCGGTGGCGGCTCTCCTCGAGGATCACGCCGCCGCCGAGCGTGAACGCGGGCGTCAGGTGGCGCAGCACGAACGCGTCGCCGGGCGCGGCGACGAGCGGGTCGTCGAGGCGCAACTGCACGAGCCCCGACTCGCCCGGCCCGATCTCCTCGCGGTCGAGCACGATCACCTCGCCCGCGGGATCGGCCGTCCCGGTGTGGAGCCGGATGCGCATGCGGTTCGTCACCGGCCGATCGAGCGTCCGCAGCGCCGTCAGGCGCGCGCCGATCATGCGCACCGGCCGGAAGAACCCGGGCGCCGCGACGACGCGGCCGCGCTCGACGTCGTGGTGATCGACGTCGCTGACGTTGAGCGCGCTCGAGTGACCGGCGCGCGCGCGGTCGGTCTTGCCGCCGTACGCCTGGATCCCGCGGACCTTGCCGCGCGCGCCGCCGGGCTGGACCTCGACGACGTCGCCGACGCTCACCTCGCCCGAGACGGGGATCCCGGTGAGCACGGTGCCGAAGCCGCGCTTGGTGAACACGCGCTGGATCGGCATGCGGAACACGCCCTCGGCCGAGCGCGCGGGCGCCTCGGACGCGAGCCGGTGCAGCTCGGCGACGAGCGCGTCCATGCCCTGGCCGGTGATCGCGGACACGCGCAGGATCGGCGCCTCGCCCAGGAACGTGTCGGCGAGCAGCTCGCGCACGTCCTCCTCGGCGAGGTCGACGAGCTCGGCGTCGACCATGTCGACCTTCGTCAACGCCGTCAGGCCGCGCCGAACGCCGAGCAGCTCCATGATCTGCAGGTGCTCGCGGGTCTGCGGCATCACGCCGTCGTCCGCGGCGACGACGAGCACGACGAGGTCGATGCCGCTCGCGCCCGCGACCATGTTGCGGATGAAGCGCTCGTGTCCGGGCACGTCGACGATGCCGACGCGCCGGCCGTCGGGCAGCGCGAAGTTCGCGAAGCCGAGGTCGATCGTGAGGCCGCGCTCCTTCTCCTCCTTGAGGCGGTCGGGGTCGATTCCCGTGAGCGCGCGCACCAGCGTCGACTTGCCGTGGTCGATGTGGCCGGCCGTCCCGACGACGACGGGTTGGATCTCCATGCGGCACGGATCATACGTACGATGGCCGCCTTGGACGCCCGCTTTCGAATGCTCCGGCCGTGGCTGCGCGCGACCTTCGGCCGGCCCGTGCACCGCGTCGCGCTCGACGCCGGCTCGAGCTGTCCCAACCGCGACGGCGCGAAGGGCCGCGGCGGGTGCGTCTACTGCGACGTCGAAGGCTCGGGCACGGCGGCGCTGCGCACGGGGATGGAGCTCGAGGGCCAGCTCGCGGCCGGGATCGCGCGGGTCGCGCGCCGCGACCGGGGCGCGGGGGTCGTCGCGTACTTCCAGTCGTACTCGAACACGTACGTCGAGGCCGAGCGGCTGCGCGCGGTCCTCGCGATCGTCGAGCCGCACCTCGCGGGCGGCGAGCGCGCGGCGGCGAACCCCGTCGTGTGCGTCAGCGTCGCGACGCGGCCGGACACGCTCCCAGGCGACGCGCTCGCGGTCCTCGCCGAGCTCGCGCGGCGCGTGCCGGTGTGGGTCGAGCTCGGCCTCGAGGTCGCCGACGACGAGCAGCTCCTCGCGATCAATCGGCTGCACACGGTCGCCGAGTTCCGCGACGCGGCCCGGCGCGCGGCGGCGGCCGGGCTCGGCGTCGTCGGACACGCGATCCTCGGCCTGCCCGGCGACGGGCGCGAGGGCGCGCGCCGCACGGCCGCGGTGCTCGCCGAGGAGCCGGTGAGCGGGGTCAAGGTGCACAACCTGCTCGTGCTGCGGCGCACGCAGCTCGAGCACTGGTGGCGCGCGGGACGCGCCCGTCCGCTCGAGGTCGAGCGCTACGCGAGCTGGCTGGCGGACTTCGTCGAGCGGCTGCGGCCCGACCAGGTGCTGCACCGGATCACGGGCGACGCGCCGGCCGACAAGCGCGCCGCGCCGCCGTTCGCCGGCGGGCCGGTGCACAAGAACCGGGTGCGCGAGCTGCTCGAGGCCGAGCTCGAGCGGCGCGGGACACGGCAGGGCTCGCTCTGCCAGGCGCCGTCCGCGCCGTCAGCCGCTCACATCTGCCGCAGGTAGAGGATGCGGTCGCACGAGGGGCACTGCACGAGCTCGCGGCCGCGCGAGAGCCGCACGAACGTGTTCGGCGGCACCGACATGTAGCATCCCTGGCAGACGCTGCCGTCGAGGAGGGCGAGCGCGGCGCCCTCGCGCGCGGCGAGCAGGCGGTCGTAGAGCGCGAGGACGTTGCGGTCGAGATCGTCGGAGAGGCGATTGCGGCGCTGCTCCGCGAGCTCCGCCTTGCGCCGCTCGGCGTTGGCCAGCTCGCGCTCGACGTTGGCGCCGTACTCGGCGTACGTCGTCTCGAGCTCGTCGAGCTCGGCCTGGAGCGCGTCGCGGCGGGCGCGGTCCTCGTCCTGGCGCTCGACGAGCGCCAGGCCCTCCTCCTCGGCCTCGCCGATGTCGCGCCGCAGCGTGCGGATCTCGTGCTGGTACGCCGCCAGGAGCGCGGCATCCCCGCGCGACGCCGCCGCCTCGCCTTCGAGCTTGCGCTGGCGCTGGCGCTGCGTCGTCGTGTGGTCCTCGATCTCCTTGATCCGCGTCTGCATGTCGTGCATGCGGCGGTCGACCTCGTCGCGCTCGTGGATCTTCGCGTCGACCGCGGCGCGGCGGCGCGCCCGCTCTTCCGGCAGGCGCCGAATCTCCTCCGTCACCCGAAAGATGTCGGCGTCGAGATCCTGGAGTCCGATGAGGGCGCGCAGCGTTTCCTGCATAGGGCCCGGGCGCCGGGCGGGGCGAACCGGGCCGCGTAGCATAGCGTCCGAGGTCGCGACGGCAAGAGCGCCGTCGCGACCTCGTGGGACGCCGGATCCGACGGCTCAGAGCCCGTTCGGGCCGATGCCCGACTCGAGCGCGCTCTCGTCGATACGGACCCCGTCGAGGAAGCTCGCGAGCTGGCGCGCGCGCACCGGGTGGCGCAGCTTGCGCACGGCCTTCGCCTCGATCTGGCGCACCCGCTCGCGCGTCACGCGGAAGATGCGGCCGACTTCCTCGAGGGTGTAGGTGTACCCGTCGCCGATGCCGTAGCGCAGCTTGATGATCTCGCGCTCGCGGAACGTGAGCGTCGAGAGCACGTCGTTGATCCGCTCGCGCAGCATCTCGCGGCCGGCAGCCTGGACCGGGCTCTCCGCCGAGTCGTCCTCGATGAAGTCGCCGAAGTAGCTGTCGTCCGAGTCGCCGATCGGGCGGTCGAGGCTGATCGGGTGCTTGCTGATCTTCATCACCCGCTTCGCCTCCTCGACCGAGATGCCCGAGGCCTCGGCGACCTCCTCGACCGACGGCTCGCGGCCCTTGGTCTGGATGAGCCGCTTGGTCGCGTTGCGCAGCTTGCTCATCGTCTCGATCATGTGCACCG
The DNA here is from genome assembly GCA_964528575.1 of uncultured Planctomycetaceae bacterium. Taxonomy (GTDB): domain Bacteria; phylum Planctomycetota; class UBA1135; order UBA1135; genus CAZGTQ01. The sequence continues at coordinate 29,346 of CAZGTQ010000281.1, forward strand.
GGATGCGGATCGTGCGCGCCTGATCGGCGATCGAGCGCGTGATCGCCTGGCGGATCCACCACGTCGCGTACGTCGAGAACTTGTAGCCGCGGCGGTACTCGTACTTCTCGACCGCCTTCATCAGGCCGGTGTTGCCTTCCTGGATCAGGTCGAGGAACGAGAGACCGCGGTTGCGGTACTTCTTCGCGATCGAGACGACGAGGCGCAGGTTGCCGCTCGAGAGCTGGCGCTTCGCCTCTTCGTACTCGCGGTAGTGCAGCTTGATCTGATCGATGCGCCGCTTGAGGCGGTCGCTCGGCTCGAGCGCGGCGAGCTCGAGCTCGGCCAGCCGCTCCGTCAGCTCGCGCGCAGCCTGGCTCTGGCGCTTGGGACCCTTGAGCGTCGAGAGCTTGCGCTCGATCGAGCGCATCTCGCGGTAGTGGTCCTCGAGCAACTCGATGTAGGGGCGCACCTTCTTGACCTGCAGGTGGCACTCCTCGATCAGGATGACGAGCTTGCGCCGCAGCGCCTGCACGCGCGAGAGGTGCTCCGAGCGCGCCGTCTTCGTGAGCTTCGGGTCGAGCAGCGCACGGTACTCCTCGCGGATCCGCTCGAGCAGACGCCGGATCGTGACGAGGTTGACCGGCAGGCGCTTGGCGAGGAACGCCTTGCCGAGCGTCTCGACGATCTTCGGGTCGTCGTCCGGCTTCGGGTTCGGGTTGACCTTGAGCGTGCGGTCGAACGCGAGCTCACCGCGCTCGACCTCCTCGAGCGTCTTGAGCGCCGCGGTCTTGCACAGACCCGAGCCCATGCACTTCTTGCGGAAGCGCTTGCGCGTGATCTCGATCGACTTGGCGAGGAAGATCTCCTGGTCCCGGGTGAGCAGCGGGATCTCCCCCATCTGGGTGAGATACATCCGCACCGGGTCGTCGATCTTCTCCGGCATCACGCCGCGCGAGAGGGCGTGGCGCAGCACCTCTTCGTCCGCGGTCGACGAGGAGGACGCTGTCAGCTCCGCGGTGCCGGCCTTGCCGAGCAGCCCGCCGCCGGAGTCGTCCGACTCGTCGTCCACGACGTCGATGCTCTGATCCTCGAGCGCCATGAAGACCTGATCCATGCGGTCGGGCGGAACGAACTGATCCTCGAGGAGCTTGTTCATCTCCGCGTAGGTGAGGAAGCCTTTCCGGCGCCCCTCCTCGATCAGTACTTTGATTGTGTCGTCGACTCGGTCGGCCATGGTTCGCTGCTCTCGGGCGGTCTCGATCTCGTGCTGTTCTAATGCGTCCCGCCGCCCTCGGGGGCGGCGGGGGTCCACGCGCGCAAGCGGGAATCGACCTCGCGGAGAATCTGCTCCTGCGCCGCCTCGTCCTGGACGGTGCGCAGCTCGTTCACATAGTCCCGCAGAGCGCGTTCACGCTCCCGTTGCTCCAGAAAACGGACGGCGCCGCGGGCCAGGGCCTGGGCGCTGTCGGCCAGGCGGGCCAGCTCCTCGATCCGGACCACGTGCTGGCGCGCGGGGTCGTCCCCCAGGGCATCCATCACGCGGGCGGCGTCGATCGGCCGCGCGTCGTCCTCGTCCGCGTACAGCTCCCGGATCGCCTCGAAGAGCGGCGCGACGCGCGCGTCCTCGCAGCGCGCGAACCAGCTCTCGAAGGCCGGGATCAGGCTGTTGTCGATCATGCAGGCGCCGGCGATCTCGGCGAACGCGAGCATCTCGCGGCGCGCCTCGGCCGCGCGCGCCCGCTCGGCGGGGCTCGGCTGCGCAGGGCGCGCCTGGCCGCGCTCCGCCACGCGCGCCGCTCGCCCCTCGCCCCGCGGGGCCGCGCCCGCCGCACGGCGGGCCCGGTCCTCGCTCGACCGCCGCTCGCCGCCGAGCGCGCGCCAGCGCTCGCGCAGCCCCTCCTCGGGCAGCTCGAGCGCCGCCGCGAGGTCCTTGATGCGCGCGTCGCGCAGCACGGGGTGCCCGATGCGGTCGAGCAGGCGCAGCGCGCCGTCGGTCCGCTCGGCGAGCGCCAGACCGCTCAGCGCGCGCATCCCGCCGACGATGTAGTCGAACCAGCCCTGCGCGCCCTCGAGCAGCGCGCGGAAGGGGTCTGCGCCCCCGCGCAGGAGCACGTCGCACGGGTCCGCGCCGCCGGGCAGCGTGACGACGTCGACGTCGAGGTCGAGCGGCAACAGGCCCCACAGCGCCTTGCGCGCCGCCTCGCCGCCCGCGGCGTCGCCGTCGAAGACGAGGCTCACCCGGCGCGCGCCGGTGCGGCGCACGAGCGCGGCGTGGTCCTCGGTCGTCGACGTGCCGAGCACCGCGGCCGTGTTCGCGACGCCGACCTGATGGGCCGCCATCACGTCGGTGTAGCCCTCGACGAGCACCAGGTGCTTGGAGCGGCGCACCGCGTCGAGCGCGCGGTCGAGGCCGTAGATCAGGCGGCTCTTCTTGAAGAGCGCCGTCTCGGCGGTGTTCACGTACTTCGGCCCGCCGTCGTCGGCGAGCACGCGACCGCCGAAGCCGACGGGCCGGCCGCGCTGGTCGCAGATCGGGATGAGCAGGCGCCCGTGGAAGAAGTCGTAGGCGCGCCCCTGGTCGTTCTGGCGCGCGAGCCCGGCCTCGATCAGCGCCTCGAGCGGCACGCCCGCGCCGCGCGCCGCCTCGATCAGCGGATTGCCCGACGCCGGCGCCCAGCCGAGGCCGAAGGCGTCGACGGTCGCACGCTCGAGGCCGCGCGACTCGAGGTACGCGCGCGCCGGCGCGCCGTCCGCGTCGCGCAGTCGGCGGCGGTACAGCGCGACCGCGCGCTCGACGACGTCGTACAGCGCTTCGAAGCGCCGGTCGCCGCCGCGGCGCTTGCCGAGCTCGGGCATCGGCTCGCCCGCCTCGGCCGCCAGCAGCTCGAGCGCCTCGAGGAAATCCGATCCGTCGAAACGTTGAACGAAACCGATCACGTCGCCGCCGGTCCCACAGGCGCCGTAGCAGAACCACGTCCCGCGCCGCGGGTCGACCTTGAACGAGGGAGTGCGCTCCTCGTGGAACGGACAGCACGCCACCCACAGCGCGCCGGCTCGCTTGAGCTCGGGCACCCGCGCCCGCACCGCCTCCTCGATGGGGATGCGGAGCTTGACGCGCTCGACGAACTGGCGGAACTCGTGGTCTTGCAAGGGAACGAGGGAGCACAAGACCGCGGTTCGACGGGGCGCGAGAACGGGCGGGAGGGCCCGTGGCGCCGCGCGGTGGGGTCGCGGATGCGCTCTGTTGGACGTGCTGCGGGACGTGCGGTCGGGCCGTGCGGTCGGACGTGCGGTCGGGACGTGCGGTCGGGACGTGCGGTTCAGGAGGGGAGCGTGGATCAGGACGGGGCGAACCGTCGGAGCGTCCGACTCACGCGCGCGCCGTCGCTCGCGAGCGACGGGCAGCGCATGGACCCGTGGGCTCGATCCCGTGCGCGGCGCCGGCGTGGACGGCTGCGGACGGGATCCGGTGAGCGCGAGGACGGGTCATGAGGGACGCCGAGGACGTGGACGATTGGACGTGGACGATGCGCGTGGACGATGCGCGTGGACGATGGACGTGAGCGATTGGACGTGACCGATTGGACGTGAGCGGGGTTTGGACGTGAGCCGGGTTGCGAGCGTTCCGGCGCGCGCTCCGAAAAGGGCGGAACGCGTGCCGGGAAGTCTGCGGAGGATCGGGAACCGCTCGCGCGGGTCGGGCGTGCCGTTGGGGACGTGGGTTGGACGAGACGCGTCGGAGTGCGTCGAGGACCGCGAGCGCGGAGCTCGACGGACGTCGCGGCGCGGGTCGGACCGGGACAGGTTCGCAACGGGACGGGAGCGACGATCGAGCAGCGGGACGATGGAGCGGGGACGACGGGCCGGACGCGCTCGTGCACGCTGCGACGCGCCCCGCGGACACGCGCGGCGGCTCCTGCGCGGCGCGCCGAGTGCGCCGCAGGACCGCAGCCGTGGGTCGAGGTGGTCGGATCGAGCGAGACGATCGCGGACGGTTCGTGGAGCGAGCGATTGCCGTGGATCGAGGAGGCCGTGGATCGAGAGAGCGACTACGAGCGCGAGCCGCGCTTCACCGGCGATCGCCTCGCTGCGGCGACGGAGCGCCGGGCGATGCGACGTGACGAGCTCGGGCAGGACACGCCCGAGCAGGACACGAACAGATGAAACGCGGCCGGGTCACGCCGAGGGAGGAGCGGAGATGTCGTCCGACATCGAGTGCGAGCGGAGCGCTGTCCTGCCGCGATGGAACGGTCCTCGCCTTTAGGCCATCGAGACCCGGGAGCCCAGCGCGGATCCTGCAAGGAGGCTCTGTTCCGAGAGGGGATCTCGGCGCGAGCCGCAGCGAGCATCCGGGCCAGCGATCGAAGCATATCACCGTTCGGCCCGCCTGCTCCCCCCCAGATCGCTCCCGCTTCGACTCGGCGCGGCGGATCGACGCGGGTCAGTCGGGAGGCGGCGCCGGGACCACGCGCGCGAGCTCCAGGAGCTCTCCGGTCGCCAGCGTCTCCGCCCGCCGGCTCGGGTCGACATTCACCTTCCGTAAAAGTTCCTCGGCCGCCGCCCCGCCGCCGGCGAGCGGCGCGAGCGCGCTCCGCAGCATCTTGCGGCGGCGCTGGAACAGCTCCCCCACCAGGCGGTCGTACGCGCGGACGGCGTCCTCGCCGGGTCGCTCGGTGCGCAGCGTGAGCGCGCACACGGCGCTGTCGACCTTCGGCCGTGGCCAGAACAGTTGCGGGGCCACGTGGCGCAGCGGCTCGACGTCGTAGGTCAGCCGCAGGCGTGCGCCGAGCGGGCCCCAGGCGGCGGTGCCCGGGTCCGCGGCGATGCGCTCGGCGACCTCGCGCTGGACGAGCACCGTCATGCGGCGCGGCGGGTTCGGCCGTCGCGCGAGCAGCACGAGCAGCGGCGAGCCCGCGGAGTACGGCAGGTTCGACGCGACGACCCACGGGCCGGCGGCCGGCAGCAGCGCCGCGAGCTCGGGCGCGAGCCGGTGCTTGCCGGCGAGCGCGTCGATCCGCAGGAGGCGCAGCCGCTCGGGCTCGGCGGCGACGAGCGGCTCGAGGAAGCGCGCGCAGATCTCGGCGAGGCGCAGGTCGATCTCGACCGCGAGGAGGCGCACGCCGAGCGCGAGCAGGTGCGCCGAGAGGAAGCCGCAGCCCACGCCGATCTCGAGCACGAGCTCGCCGGACCGCGCGTCGCTCCAGCGTGCGATCGCGCGCGCCATCGCGTCGTCGACGAGAAAGTTCTGCCCGAGGCGCCGCGACGGGCGGAAGCCGGCCGCGTCGAGCGCCGCGCGGAACGCGCTCCACGGCGGCCGCGCCGCGCCCTCGTTCGCGCGGTCGTTCGCGCGGTAGTTCGCGCCCTCCTTCGCGCCCTCCTGCGCGCCCACGTTCGCGCCCGCGTTCGCGCCCACGTACGCGCC
>CAZGTQ010000282.1:0-7984 GCA_964528575.1 uncultured Planctomycetaceae bacterium
CGGGCAGCGGCAAGACGCTCTACGCCGCCAACTACGTCGGCGAGGACGCGATCTCCGCCGAGGCGCACGGCGCCTCGGGCAACGCCGCTCAGTTCCTCTCATTCGGCGCGACGACCGATCCGTCGGTCTACGTCAAGAGCACGGGCGACGCGCCGGCACTGTGGGTGGCGCGGAGCGCGTCCACCGACATCGCTTCCTACATGGCCGGGGGTCTCGCGCTCGGGCACCTCGACGTGAACAACGCCGAGCTCCTGCCCTTGGTGCGGCTCGTGCCCGACGCGGGCGACGGCTCGCCCCTGTTCTCCTTGTCCGTGCCCGGTGCGTTCGGGCTGGCCGTGCCGCGCGTGACGCTCGACGCCCAGGCGTCGGGGCAGGGGCCGAAGCTGGAGATGTTCAACAACGCCGGCAACCTCGGCGTTCGGCTCGAGGTCTCGGAGGGGGACGGCAACGGCGCCGAGCTCGAGCTGCGCAACTGGGCCGGCGAGCCCACGATCGTGCTCGACGCCGAGTACGGCACGAACGGCGTGGGCCGCGTGATCTGCGACGTGCTCGAGATCCGAGGAGGCGCGGACCTGGTCGAGGGTTTCGCCACGCGCGGCAGCGCGATCGAGCCGGGGACCGTGCTCGTGATCGACGCCGCCGGCACCGGCGAGCTCGTGACATCGTCCCGGGCCTACGACGCGCGCGTCGCCGGCATCGTGTCCGGCGCCGGCGGCGTCAGCCCGGGGCTGCGGCTCGGGCAGGAGGGCGTGCTCGATGGCGACACCCAGGTCGCGCTGACGGGCCGCGTCTACGCTCGGTGCAGCACCGAGAACGGTCCCATTCGCCCAGGCGACCTGCTGACGACCGCGAACCTCGCGGGGCACGCCATGAAGGCGACCGACACCAGGCGCGCCCTCGGCGCGATCCTCGGCAAGGCGATGACCCCGCTCGACGAGGAGACGGGGCTCGTGCTCGTCCTCGTCGCCCTCCAGTGAGCGGTTCCAGGAGCGAAGCCATGAAGCACGCCAATCTCGTCGCGCTCCTCGCCGCCGTCTGCGCGGCCCCCGCCGCGGGCCAGGAGTCGTATTCCGCCTCGGAGAGCTACGCGATGTTCGCCGGAGCTCACGTCGGTGCCGTGTCGCGCTCCACGAGCGAGACCTACGCCGCCGACGTGAAGCTCGGTCAGCCCGCGAGCGGTCAGCGAATCGGCTCGCCGAGCTACCTGGCCGACACGGGCACCGCGGCGATCGACGCCTCCCTCCCTGCCGGCGAGGTCCTGTTGTTCGGCCTCGACCCGCCTGTCGGCGACAAAGAAGGCGGCGAGCCGATCCGCGTTCTCGGGTTCGGCCTCGACGCGCCGGGCGTCCCTCAGGTGAGGCTGGGCGGAATCCCCGCGACCGGGGAGACGATCGTCTCGAACACGCAGATCTCGGCGGTGACCGCGGCCGGTGTCGACGGCTTCGGAAACCCCCGCGGTGCCGTCGACGTCTTGATGCTGCACTCGCTGGGATTCGACATCCTGGACGACGGGTTCGTCTACGCGCCCGCGCTCGTCGCTCCGCACCCGTTCCGAGTCGGGAGCCCGGCCACGATCGACGTGCACACGTCCGCCGGAAGCTTCTACATGGTCTGGTTCGGGAGCGCGACGGGGTTCGGGTTCCCGGTGCCGCCCTTCGAGGGCTCGGCGGTCGTGGTCCTGTTCCTGATCGCGATCGCGCCGCTCCAGCAGGCCGCCGCCGACGTCGCCTCGCTGACCGCAAAGCTCGCGGACAATCCGTCCCTCGCCGGTTTGAACCTCAACTTCCAAGGCTTGACCGTCTCGTCGCTCGCCCCCGTGGCCGGCGAGTTCACGAACCAGCTCTCGGTCGTCATCCAGCCCTGATCGGTCTGGATGCGAGCGTGACGACGCGGCGCAGGAGCGGTGCTTCCCGCTCCTGCGCTCGCTCACGGTCGCTCGTCGCCGGCGGCCGCCTCGATCGCCCGCGCCGAGCGCTCGAACCGCTCGCGCCCGGCGAGCGCGCTCCAGACCTCCGACTCGGGGTCGGGCAGCGCGCGGCGGGCGAAGCCCAGCTCGTGCGCCCGGACGAGCGCGTCCTCCGCGCGCGTGCAGAGAGTTTCGGTCCGCTCCGCGCGCTCGTCCTCGCTCAGCGACTCGTCCTGCCCGGCGAGGAAGGCGCAGTTCGCGTAGAACAGCGCCGCGATCGCGTGCGTGCCGGGATCCTCGGGCACGGACGTGAGGTACTCGGCCGTGGTCGGGAGTGCCTCCTCGTAGCGCCCCAGCGAGAGCAGGATCTGCGTCTGGAGCTTGGTGTGGATGCGCAGGAAGCTGCGGTACCAAGGGTGATCGGGGTTGATCGCGAGCGCGGCGCGCTGACTGTCGAGGGCGCCCTCGAGGAGCGCGAGCGCTTCCTCGTCCCGCCCCAACCGCTCGTAGACGCTGGCGAGGTTCTGCTGCGCCGTGCCGTGGTCGGCCAGGTAGTCGGGCTGGTCGGGCAGGCCGCGGAGGAGTTGCTCCCGCAGCTCGATGACCTCGTGGTACTGCCGCTCGGCGAGGCCGAACAGGCGCGCTGCCTCCTCGGGGTCCTCGCTCTCGGCGCCGCGGTCCTCGTAGAAGATCCCGAGCGAGGTGCTGGCCGACGCGAGCGCCGTGAGGTGCTCGAGCCGCTCGGGGTAGCTCGCGACCAGCGCGCGGCCGGAGTCGACCGCGAAGCGGAAGTACTTCTCGGCGCGCTCCGGTTCGTCCGCCTCGAGCGCCAAGCCGACGTTGTTGCTGAAGCGCGTCTGTCGGTCGGCGAAGTCGGGCGAGTCGGGGTAGTCGGCCACGAGCTCTTCCGCGATCGCGAGGGCCGCGAGGAAGGCCTCCGCGGCCTCGTCCGTGCGTCCCGCGTCCAACTGCTGACAGCCCCACGTGTTGAGGGCGCCCGCCTTCTCGCTCCGCCACGTCGGCACGTCCGGGTGGCTCCGGACGAGCTCGTCGTAGAGCGAAAGGGTCTTCGCGATCGCCGCACTGCTCTCCTCGTGGCGGCCCCGCGACTCGCGGAACTTCGCGAGCTCCTCGTGCGCCTCGGCCAGGCGCCGCTGGTGCTCGGCCTCTCCCGGGAACGCGTCGCGCAGCTCCCCGATCACCGCGACGACCTCGAGCAGCGCCCCCTCGGCGCCGTCGTGGTTCCCCTCCTCGACGAAGAGGTTCTTCCGGACGAGCAGGGCGCGGGCGAGGCCCGTGCGGAACGCGGGCACGCGCGGGTGCTCCGCGACCAGCTCGCGGAACGCCTCGAGCGTCCGCTCGCACGCCTCTTCGGTGCCGTCGCGAACCTGGCTCGCGAAGAGCAGGACGGTCAGGTCGAGCCGCAACTGCGCGAGCCGCGCTCGGCGGGCGACGCTCGGGCCGCTCACGTCGACCAGCCGCTCGAGCCAGTCGATGGCCTCCTCGTAGCGCCGGCGCGCCTCGGCGAGGCTGGTGCGAGCACCCAGCACGCCCGCGAGCGTCGCGGCCGCCGTGACGCGCCCCGCCAGGACCGCGGGGTCCTCGTCGCCGAGCTCCGCGAGCAGCGCCACCGCCGCGCGGGCTTCGTCCTCCGCCCGCTGGAGCAGCGCCATGCGCTCGAAGAGCGCGGCGCGGCTCGCGCGCGTCTCGGCCAGCTCGAGCGCGAGCCCCGCGTCGGCCGGGTCTTCGGCGCGCAGCGCGTCCAGCGCCGTGAGGGCCTCGTCGAGGAGGGCCTGAGCGGTGTCGTAGTCGTTGTCGTGGAAGGTCGCCGACCCGGCCAGGGCGCGCAGGCTGGCCGCGTGGCGCAGGCGGTACTTGCGCACCGCGGGAAAGTCGGCGACCAGCGCGTCGTAGGTCTCTCGCGCGCGCCCGTAGGCCTCGCGCGACAGGACCGCCCGGCCGAGCAGAGCCTGGACCCGACCCATGGACTCGAAGGTCCGGCCCGACTCGAAGCGCAGCTCCGGCTCGTCTCCGTGTCGCTCGAGGAACGTCGCGTAGAACTCCAGCGCGTCCTCGAGCAGGCGGCGGCGCACCTCTTCCATGTAGGGCGTCTCCGCGAGAACCCCCTCGCTGACGCGTGTCAGCATGCGGTCCACGGCCGCGCGCGCGTCGCCGAGGTTGGCCAGAGCCAGGCGGCGCTGCTCTTCGACGCGCTGGCGGGCGTCGCGCTCGAACAAGCCGAAGGCCGACGCCGCCACCGTGAGCAGGAGCGTGGCGACGAGCGCGGCCGCGCTGCCCGTGGGGTGGCGCTGGAGGAAGCGCCGCGCGCGCAGCCAGGGGCCGGGTCGCCGAGCCAGGAGCGGCCGCGCCTGCAACGCGTTGCCGAGGTCGCACGCCAGCTCGTCCGTCGTCGCGTAGCGCCGCTCCCGGTCGCGGTCGAACGCGGTCAGGCAGACGGTCTCCATCTCCCACGACACCGCGCGGTTCCACTCGCGAACCGAGACCGGGGCGCCGGCGAGGATGCGCTCGTGCGTGTGCTCGAACGACGAAGCGGCGTAGGGCGAGCGCAGGGTCAAGAGCTCGTAGAGCGTGACGCCGAGCGAGTAGACGTCGGAGCGGACGTCGAGCTCGATTCGGCCGTCGAGCTGCTCGGGCGACATGTACGGAAGCGAGCCGAGCTGGGAGCCGGTACGCGTCAGGGACCGGTCGCCGCCCCCGCTGGCCAGCCCGAAGTCGAGCAGCATCACGCGCCCCGTCGCCGTGATCATGATGTTCGAGGGCTTGATGTCGAGGTGCAGGACGCCCTGCTCGTGCACGTGCTGCAGCGCGTCGGCCACGGCCTGCGCGACGCGGAAGCAGGTCTCCGCCCAGCCGCCCTGGAACAGCGAGCCCGCGCGGACCAGCTCGACGCGGGCGCCCGCCCCGGGCGAGCACGCCACGACGGCCTCGGCGAGGTCCGCGCCGCGGAGCCGGTGCGGAGCGCGGCCGGCCAGGTGGTCCAGCGCCTCCGCGAGCGTGCAACCCCGCACGAGCTCCATCGCGAAGTACGGCACGCCGCCGTCCTCGCCGACCGTGTAGATCGGGACGATGCCCGGGTGCTGCAGCCGCGCGACGGTCTCGACCTCGCGGCGGAAGCGCTCGCGCGAGCCGGGGAAGAAGAGCAGGTCGCTGCGAACGACTTTGAGGGCAACCTCGCGACCGAGAGACTCTTGCACCGCGCGGAAGACGACGCCCATCCCACCGCCGCCGACGCGCTCGACGATGCGGAACTCGGCGAGCCGCTCGGGGAACGCGTCGTCCGTGCTCGCGGGCTCGATCAGGCCGGCGCGCTGCAACGCGTCGAGTCGCGCGCGCAGCCTGGGCGCCAGCTCGGGGTGCTCCGCGCACAGCGCCTCGACCGCGCCCCCGTCGCCAGCGTCGAGCCGCTCGAGCGCCAGTGCGACGAGCTCCCGCAGCGTTTCGGACCGAGCGCTCACCTCGGCCCCAATCTATCAGAACGAGGCCGAGGTCACCGGCTCCGCCGCCTCCGGTCGAGGTCGCCCCCAGGGTTTTGCAGAGCGCGCGTCACGCGTCACCGCGCTCCCGGATCCGGTCCTTGCACAGACGACGCCCTTCGATCCCATGGTGGAGCAGCCCATGCAGCGACTCGCCGCGCACCTCGGCCTTCTCACCCTGGCCCTCCCGGCCGCGGCCCAGGACCAGAAGTTCTTCAACTACCTCGACGGCGCAGACTACCCCGCGGACGCGAACCCGGGCTTCCATGACGACGTGCAGGGCGTGACCCACGACGGTGCGCACTGGTACTTCACGCAGACCTACAAGATCTGGAAGGTGCCGGTGGGAGTCGCCCTGCACCAGGACCTCTCGTCGCACCCGCTCGTGGCCGTGCACGATGCGGAGGACGACATCGAGCCCTTCGATCACCTGGGCGATCCGGCGCACTACGGCGGGTATCTCGTCGTCCCGCTCCAAGGCCAATCGCCCAAAGCGCTCGCCTTCTTCAAGGCGAGCGACCTCTCCTACGTGGGGCAGGCCACGATCCCCTTCGCGGATGCGGCCTGGTGCGCGATCGACGCCGGCGGTCGGGTCTACATGAGCAGTTACGACGAGAAGCCCGACCGGATGCTCGAGTTCGAGGTCGGGTGGAGCTTGCTCTCGGAGCAGGTGCAAGTCGACCTCCGCGCCGAGCACGCGCTCACCGACCTCGCCGGCGCGCCGGTCCACCTCCAGGCTCCGCAGGGGGGCGATTTCTCGACCGACGGTCGCTGGCTGTACTACGTCGGCTCGGTCGCGCCCTCATGGGTCGGGGGGATCCAGGTGTTCGACACGACCACGTGGGAGTGGATCGAGCACTCGGAGCTCTCCTCCGGTCTGTTCCAGTACTACTACGGCGAGCTCGAGGGCGACGAGCCCGAGGGCATCTGCGTCTGGGACCTCGACGGCGGGCAGGCACCGAACATCGCCGGCCAGATGCACGTGCTGACCCTCGACAACGACTTCCCGTCCGCGGACGAGATTTGGTTCAAGCACTACACGCATCGCGTGTTCGTCGATCCCGGTCCCTCGCCGGAGGCCTTCCCTACCGTGTCCGCGGCGCTCGCCGCGATCGATTGGGAAGGTGCGACGCTCGCGATCGGTCCCGCGTCCTACGACGAGTCGTTCGTCCTCTCGACGCCGATGCTGCTCACGCACGCCGGGGGGACTGGCTCGGTCGTGATCGGGGAGTAGCGCGGCGACCGCTACCGCTCGATTTCGAGCAACTCCGCCAGGCGCGAGAGCGCGCGAAACAGGAGCTGCCGCGTGGCTTGCTCACTGCGCCCCAGCTTCTCGGCGATCTCCGCGTGCGAGAGACGCACGATTCGGGAGAGCGTGATCACCTCGCGGTGCTCTTCCGAGAGCTGGTCGAAGGTCGCTTCGATGCGCTGGACCTCCTCGCGGGAGACGAGCTCGCGGCTGGGGGTGCAGAGGGTGCCGTAGACGTCGAGCAGCTCCCGATCGGCGTGCGAATCGTCCGCATCGGCGTCCGACGGTCGCACTTCCCGCGCGGCCTCGCGCTTGGCGGCGCGCCAGTACTCGGCCTTGTTCGAGAGCTTCCGCAACGCCGTGAGGAACAGCCAGTGCTTGAACGCATTCTCGCCCGGGTGCCGAAAGCGGTCCCTGTGCTGCAGGATCTCGCGGCACACCGACTGCACGACGTCCGACGAGCTCTCCTTGCGGCGGATCTCCCATCCGGTGCGCAGTCGCACGAAGGCGCGCAGCTCCGGCAAGTGCAGGTCGAGGAGAGCCTCGAGGGCGGCGTCGTCGCCCGCCGCGAGGCGCTCGTAGAGTCGACGCGAGTCGGAGGGCGAGCCCATGGGCGGGAGTCAGTATAGGGGGTCGCCCCGGGTCGACGCCGAGTGTCACAGTTCGGGCCATCCGATCCACCCGTAGCTCGGCCACCCGACAACGCGACGTACCCGCTTCAGGTCCTCCTGCTCGCAGATCATGGGCGTCGACTTCTTTACGACCGAGGTCTGGACGCGCCACGCGCTCGTCACGTTCTACGTGCTCATCGGCGTCGAGATCGGCTCTCGCCGCGCGCTACGGCAGCTCCACGGTCGCCGTGCCGTGCGCGGGCACGACGAACTCACCGCTCTTGGAAACGGAGTCGAAGGTCATCTCCCAGCGATAGCTGCCGCGCGGCAGTCCCTCGAGGGCGACGCGTCCGTCCGGACCCGCGGCCAAGGAGCCCGTGCTCGAGCGGATGCGGCCGTCGGCGAGCCATCCGACGACGTCGTCGCCGTACTCGACCGAGAGGAGCTCGAGCGACGTCACTTCCTCCGGCCGCTCGAACTGGAGCAGCGCGTTCCCCACCCGCCGCATCTGGATCGGGCTCGCCGGGCCGCCCCGCGTGGCTTGCACGGAAGCGGCGAGAGGCCAGAAGCCGGGGGCATCGACCCGAACCTCGTAGCTCTGGTCGGAGAGGTTGTGCCAGCTCGCCAGGCCTTCGGCGTCGGGCTGCCCCGGAGCGATCGAGAAGCCGAGCGAGGGCTCGTAGAGATCGGCGGTGAATCCCGAGAGAGGCTCCGAGCCGTCGCG
>CAZGTQ010000283.1:0-15626 GCA_964528575.1 uncultured Planctomycetaceae bacterium
TCCACAAGCTCGCCAACGACGGCAAGATCGACCTCGAGGCGGGCTCGGCCCTCGGGCTCCCGAAGGTGCGCACGAAGTTCAAGGTCGGGCGCGGCAAGAAGAAGAAGGACGAAGAGGGCGACGAGGCGCCGGCCAAGAGCTAGCGCGCGCCCCTCGGGGCGATCCGTCGCCGAGCGGCACGGACCTGCTCTTCGAGCCCCGAGATGTCGAGCCCCGAGATGACGAGCGGCGAGCTTCCGACCGGCGAGACGGCGACCGGCGAGAGCGGGCGCCGCGCGAGCCGGCTCCCGCGCGTCGCGATCGTGGGCCGGCCGAACGTCGGCAAGAGCACGCTGCTCAACCGCATGTGCGGCCGGCGCGTCTCGATCGTCGAGCCGACCGCCGGCGTTACGCGCGACCGCGTGGCCGTCGACGCGCGCCTGCGCACCGATCTCGGCGAACGCTGGCTCGAGGTCGTCGACACCGGCGGCATCGGCATCGTCGACCGCCACGACCTGGGCCGGCACGTCGAGGAGCAGGTGCGCGCGGCCGTCGTCTCGTCGGACCTCGTGCTGTTCCTCGTCGACGGGCGCGACGGGCTGACGCCGCTCGACGAGGAGGTGGCGCGCCGGCTGCGCGGCATCCGCCAGCCGGTGATCCTCGTCGTCAACAAGGTCGAGAACGAGCGCGCGGAGTGGGAGGTCGAGCCGTTCCGCAAGCTCGGCCTCGTCGAAGGGCCGTTCGCGATCAGCGCGCAGAACGGGCAGAACCTCGAGCCGCTGTACGAGCGCATCGCCGACCTCCTGCCGGCCCCCGAGGGCGACGAGTCCGCGCGCCGCGCCGCGCCGACGTTCAAGCTCGCGATCGTCGGCCGCCGCAACGCGGGCAAGTCGACGCTCGTCAACCAGCTCGTCGGCGAGGAGCGCGTGATCGTCTCCGAGGTGCCCGGCACGACGCGCGACGCGATCGACGTGATCCTCGAGCGCGACGGCGAGACGTTCGTCGTCATCGACACGGCCGGCGTGCGCAAGAAGAAGAGCTTCGAGGACGCGGTCGACTTCTACAGCGACGCGCGCAGCACGAAGGCGATCCGCCGCGCCGACGCCGTGCTCCTGCTCTTCGACGCGACGGAGAAGCTCTCCAGCCTCGAAAAACGGCTCGCGCGCTTCGTCACGGACCAGTACAAGCCCGTCGTGCTCGGCGCGAACAAGTGGGACCTCGCCGTGGGGCTCCGGCCCGAGGACTTCCGCTCCTACCTCGACCAGGAGCTGCCGGGGCTCCACTTCGCGCCCAAGGTCTTCCTGTCCGCGAAGACCGGCCAGAGCGTCTGGGACGCGGTGCTCCTGTGCCGCGAGATGTTCCGCCAAGGTGCGCAGCGCGTGCCGACGGCTGAGGTGAACCGCGTGATCGAGCGCGCGCTCGCGTCGCGCACGCCGGGCCGCAAGGGGCACCTCGTGCGCGTGCGCTACGCGACGCAGGCCGAGACGAGCCCGCCGACGTTCGTCGTGTTCGTCAACGACAAGCGCCTCGTCGGCCAGGACACCGTGCGCTTCCTCGAGAACCGCCTGCGCGAGGAGCTGCCGTTCGAAGAGGTGCCCGTGCGCATCCTGCTGCGCGACCGGGGACACGTCCCGACGGAAGGAACCCGATGATCGCGATTGGAACGAACCGCCTGCTCGCCGTCCTCGCCGCCGCGCTCGCGCTGCTCGCGAGCGGCTGCGCGATTCCCGGCCTCGGCAACAGCGAGCCCAGCGGCGAATGGCTCGAGGGCGAGGTCGACGCGCCGAGCGGCCGCGTCGTGCGCGAGACGGTGATCGTGTCGTTGCAGCGGCTCGCCTACCCGCTCGGCACCGGAATGGACCCGGTGAACCAGCGCGCCGAGAGCGGTTGGAGCCTGCAGCTCGCCCCGTTCCGCGGCAAGGGCTACCGCACCAAGGCGGAGGTCGAGTGGGAGGCGCTCGAGCCCGGCCGCTATCTCGTCGAGGTGCGCGTCAAGAAGCAGATGAACGACGACATCCGCCAACCGACGGACCCGTCCTACGCGAAGTGGAAGTGGACGGACGACGACGAGGACGCGGCCAAGGTGCTGCTGCAGCACATCCTCGCGGCCTTCGCGCCCGAGCTCGACGTCGACGGGGAGAAGAACGATCCGACCGAGGGGCTGAAGCCGGGGACGTAGGGCACGCGAGTTGTAGCTGCGTCGCTGCGGCCGGGGCCGGCGATCCGGCCCCTGCGAAACCGGCTCGAGCACGAGGAGGGGCCCAGATGCGCGGCGATTTGGAAGAGAAGCGGCAGGCGGCCGAGCGCCACGGTGCGCGCCTGCTGGCGCGCGGGCATCGGGCGCGCAGCGCGGCGTTCGCGCACTGGGCGCAGGGCTACGGCGTCGTCGGTCACGACGATCTGACCCAGGTGCGCGTGCATGACATGGCGCACCGGCTCGTGTCGGAGGGCCACGTCGCGTCCGCCGAGGTGGCCTACGCGATCCTCGCGGCCGCCGACCGCATCGCGAACGCCGGCATGTGGCTCGTCGCGCACATGACGTACGCGCGCAACGTCCGCACCGACGGCCGCGCGCTCGGCGCGGACGACTTCAAGCCCGATCCGCAGGGCCACACCGGCGGCTCGCTCAACATGGTGCCGGCGTACGTCGGCTACCTCGCGGCGAACGCGCTCTGTGGCGTGACGCGCTCGTGGCTGATGGGCCAGGGCCATTGCGTCGCGGCGATCGACTCGGTCAACCTGATGCTCGGCAACGTGACGCCGGCGCACGCCGAGCGCTACGCCTGGGACGACGACGGTCTCTCGCGCTTCACGCGCGACTTCTACTCGTACGAGGTGCGCCCCGACGGCCTGCCCGCCTCGCCGATCGGCAGCCACGTCAACCCGCACACGGCGGGCGCGCTCATGGAGGGCGGCTACCTCGGGTTCGCCGAGCTCCAGTACGTGCACATGCCGCTGCCGGGCGAGCGGCTCGTGGCGTTCCTCTCCGACGGCGCGTTCGAGGAGCAGCGCGGCAGCGATTGGGTGCCGCGCTGGTGGCGCGCCGAGGACTGCGGCCTCGTCGCACCGATCATGATCGCGAACGGCCGGCGCATCGACCAGCGCACGACGATGTCGCAGCAGGGCGGCGTCGACTGGTTCCTCGAGCACCTGCGCGTGCACGGCTTCGACCCGTTCCGCATCGACGGACGCGACCCCGCCGCGTTCGCGTGGGCGATCCACTCGATGGAGCAGCGCCTCTTCGCGTGCGCCGACGCCGTCGCCGACGGCCACATGGAGTACCCCGTGTCGATGCGCTACGCCGTCGCCGAGGCGCCCAAGGGCTACGGCTTCCCCGGCGCGGGCACGAACCGCGCGCACAACCTGCCGCTCGCCGGCAACCCCGCGCGCGACGAGCGGGCGCGCGACGAGTTCAACCGCGGCGCGAAGGCGCTGTGGGTCGCGCCGGCGGAGCTCTCCGAGAGCGCCGCGCAGCTCGACACGCACGCGCGCCAGGAGCGGCCGCGCGAGCGCGACCACCCGCTCGCGCGCCGCGCGATCGGTCCGATCGAGCTCCCGACGCTCGCGTGGCGCGACCCCGAGGCCGGCGGCTCGAAGTCGCCGATGGTGGCCCTCGACGAGGCGTTCTGCGCGTTCGTGCGCGCGAACCCCGGCCTGCGGCCGCGCGTCGGCAACCCCGACGAGCTGCGCAGCAACAAGATGGACGGCACGCTCGATCTCCTGCACCACCGCGTGACCGACGCGGAGGAGGGGATCGCGGAGTCGGTCGGCGGCGCGGTGATCACCGCGCTCAACGAGGAGGCGGTCGTCAACGCCGCGCTCGGGAACAAGGGCGGCGTCAACGTGGTCGTCACGTACGAGGCGTTCGCGCCGAAGATGCTCGGCGCGCTGCGCCAGGAGATCATCTTCGCGCGCCACCAGCGCGAGGCCGGGCAGGAGCCGGGCTGGCTCGGCGTGCCGATCGTCGCGACGTCGCACACGTGGGAGAACGGCAAGAACGAGCAGTCGCACCAGGACCCGTCGTTCGCCGAGACGCTGATGGGGGAGATGAGCGACGTCTCGCGCGTCGTCTTCCCGCCCGACGCGAGCTCGGCGGCGGCCGCGCTGCTCGGCTGCTACGCGTCGCGCGGCGAGATCTGGTGTCTCGTCGTGCCCAAGCGCGCCCAGCGCGACCGGATCGACTCGCGCACGGCCGGCCGGCTCGTCGCCGAGGGCGCGGTGCGCCTGCGCGGCAACGCCGACGCGCCGATCCAGCTCGTCGCGGTCGGCGGGTACCAGCTCGACGAGGCGCTCGGCGCGGCCGACCGGCTCGAGCAGCGCGGTTTCGGCGTGCAGGTCGTCGTGCTCCTCGAGCCCGGCCGCTTCCGCGCGCCGCGCGACGAGCGCGAGGCGGGCTTCGTCGCGCCGGCCGAGGCCGCGGGCGCGCTCTTCCCGAGCGGCGTCGAGGCGCGCGTGATCCTGACGCACACGCGGCCCGAGCCCCTGATCGGCGTCCTGCGGCCGATCGACCTGGGCCGCGAGCGCACGCGCGTGCTCGGCTACGTGAACCGCGGCGGCACGCTCGACGAGTTCGGCATGCTGTTCGCGAACCGCTGCACGTGGGCGCACGCGGTCGCCGCGGCCGCGTCGGCGTCGGGAGCGTCCGTCCTGGATCTGCTCGAGCCGGCGGAGCTCGCGGCGGTACGCGGAGAGGGCGATCCGCTCGTCCTGCGCCGATGAGCACGCACTGGCTCGATGCGCTGTTCGCGCCGCGCTCGGTCGCCCTCGTCGGCGCGTCGGAGCGCGAGGGCGCGCTCGGCACGGTCGTCATGCGCAACCTCGTCGGCGGCGGCTACCGCGGGCCGATCGTGCCGGTCAACCCGAAGTACCGCGAGGTGCAGGGGCGCACCGCGTGGCCCGACGTGCGCGAGCTGCCCGAACCGCCCGATCTCGCCGTCGTGTGTACGCCGCCCGCGACGATCCCGCCGATCCTCACGGAGCTCGCGCGGCGCGGCACGCGCGGCGCGGTCGTGCTGAGCGCGGGCCTCGACGAGGAGCAGCGCGCCGCCGCGCGGGCGAGCGGCCTGCGCGTGCTCGGGCCGAACAGCGTCGGCCTGCTCGTCCCGGGCATCGGCCTGAACGCGAGCTTCGCGCACGCGGACGCCCTCGCCGGCGAGCTCGCGTTCGTCAGCCAGTCGGGCGCGATGTGCACCGCCGTGCTCGATTGGGCGCGGCCGCGCGGCATCGGATTCTCCGCGTTCCTCTCGCTCGGCGACTCGATCGACGTCGACTTCGGCGACGCGCTCGACCACCTCGGCGCCGACGCGGGGACGCGCGCGATCCTGCTCTACATCGAGTCGATCCGCGAGGCGCGCAAGTTCATGTCGGCCGCGCGAGCGGCCGCGCGCAACAAGCCGGTCGTCGCGATCAAGGCGGGGCGCGTCGCCGAGGGCGAGCGCGCGGCCGCGTCGCACACGGGTGCGATGGCGGGCTCGGACGACGTGTACGACTACGCGCTGCGGCGCGCGGGGGTGCTGCGCGTCGGCGAGATCGACGAGCTGTTCGGCGCGGTCGAGACGCTGCAGCGCGCGGCGCCGATCCCCGGCGGGCGGCTCGCGATCGTGACGAACGGCGGCGGTCCGGGGGTGATGGCGACCGACTCGTTCGTCGCGGGCGGCGGAACGCTCGCGCTGCTCACGGACGAGACGCTCGCGGCGCTCGACGCGGTGCTGCCCGCCGGTTGGTCGCACGGCAACCCGGTCGACGTGATCGGCGACGCGGACGCGGCGCGCTACCGCACGGCGCTCGGGATCGTCGTGCGCGACCCGGGCGTCGACGTCGTGCTCGCGATGCACGCGCCGACCGCCATGGCCTCGGCGGTCGACGCGGCGCGCGCGGTCGTCGACGTGCGGCGCGACGCGCGCTGCGCGATCCTGACGTGCTGGCTCGGCGAGGAGTCGGCGGCCGAGCCGCGCCGGCTGTTCGCGCGCGAGGGCGTCGCGACGTACGAGACGCCGGGCGCCGCGGTGCGCGCGCTCCTGCACCTCGTGCACCACCGCGCGGCGCGCGAGCTGCTCATGCGCACGCCGCCGTCGGCGCCGCCGGAGGTCGTCGCGGGGGCGGAGCGCGCGCGCGCGGTCGTCGCCGCGGCGCTCGCCGAGGGACGCGAGTGGCTGACCGGGCCGCAGGCGACGGCGGTGCTCGAGGCGTACGGCGTGCCGATCGTGCGCGCGCTCGCGGCCGCGGACCCAGACGAAGCGGCGGAGCGCGCGCGCGAGCTCGGCGGGCCGGTCGCGCTCAAGCTCTCGTCGCCCGACGTCGTGCACAAGAGCGACGTCGGCGGCGTCGCGCTCGACCTCGTCTCGCCCGACGCGGTGCGCGAGGCGGCGCGGGCGATGGCCGAGCGGCTGGCGCGGCTCGTGCCCGCCGCGCGGCTCGAGGGCTTCGTCGTGCAGGAGATGGCGCGCCGGCCGGGCTCGCACGAGCTGATCGTCGGCGCGGCGGTCGACCCGATCTTCGGGCCGTTCCTGTTGTTCGGCCAGGGCGGGATCGCGGTCGAGCTGTACGGTGACCGCGCGGTCGCGCTGCCGCCGCTCGACCTCGCGCTCGCCGACGAGCTCGTCTCGCGCACGCGCATCGCGCGCCTGCTTCGCGGCTACCGCGGGCGGCCGCCGGTCGCGCTCGACGCGCTCCACGAGCTGCTCGTGCGCGTGTCGCAGCTCGTCGCGGAGGTGCCCGAGATCGCCGAGCTCGACGTCAACCCGGTGCTCGCGGACGAGCACGGCGTGATCGCGGTCGACGCGCGCATCGCGGTGCGCCCGGCCGAGTCGGGGGCGACCGAGCGGCTCGCGATCCGGCCGTACCCGCGCGCGCTCGAGGAGGAGGCGACGCTGCCCGACGGGACGACGCTGCTCGTGCGCCCGATCCGGCCCGACGACGAGGCGACGCACCTCGCGCTCTTCGAGAAGTTACGCCCCGAGGACGTGCGCTTCCGTTTCTTCCATCTGGTGCGCGAGATGCCGCACGGCGAGCTCGCGCGCTACACGCAGATCGACTACGACCGCGAGATGGCGTTCATCGCGCTCGAGCACGGCGCGAGCGGCTGGAGCAACGAGCTGGGCGTCGTGCGCGCGATCGCCCGGCCCGACGGCGAGACCGCGGAGTTCGCGATCGTCGTCGCGCCCGATGCGCGCGGCCGCGGCCTGGGCCGCGTCCTGCTGGAGAAGCTGATCGCCTACCTGCGCTCGCGCGGCGTGCGCACGCTCGAGGGCCGCTTGTTGCGCGACAACGAGCGGATGCTGCGCCTCGCGGAGTCGCTCGGCTTCCACGTCGTGCGCGACGAGCGCGCGGACGCGGAGGTCGAGATCGAGCTGGCGCTCTGACGACGACACAAGACGAGAGGAGGGCCGAGATGGCCGACACGATGAGGTGTTTCGTGATGCACGGCATCGGGAGCGTCGGCTTCGCCGAGAAGCCGATTCCCGAGCCCGGACCCGACGACGCGGTCGTGCGCACGACCGTCGCGCTGATCTGCACGTCGGACACGCACACGGTCGCGGGAGCGATCGGCGACCGCCACGAGCTCACGCTCGGCCACGAGGCGGTCGGCGTCGTGCACCGCGTGGGCAGCAACGTGAAGGGCTTTCGCGAGGGCGATCGCGTCGCGGTGAACGCGATCACGCCCTGCTTCCGGTGCGAGAACTGCCAGCGCGGGTACACGTCGCAGTGCCGCGGCATGCTCGGCGGCTGGAAGTTCGCGAACGAGAAGGACGGCAACCTCGCCGAGTACTTCCACGTCAACGCCGCGGAGGCGAACCTCGCGCCGATCCCCGACGAGCTGACGGACGAGCAAGCCGCGTACTGCGCGGACATGCTCTCGACCGGCTTCGCCGCGGCCGAGCACGCCGCCATCCCGATCGGGGGCACGGTCGCCGTATTCAGCCAGGGCCCGGTGGGACTGATGGCGACGGTGGGCGCCCGCCTGTGCGGCGCGGGGCGGGTGATCGCCGTCGAGAGCGTGCCGAACCGCAAAGAGCTCGCGAAGAGCTACGGCGCCGACGACGTCGTCGATTTCCGCGAGGTCGACTCCGTCGAGGCGATCCTCGAGCTGACGGGCGGCGAGGGCGTCGACGCGGCGATCGAAGCGTTCGGCTCGCGGCAGACGTTTGCCGCGTGCGTCGAGGTGACGCGCCCCGGCGGCACGATCTCGAACGTCGGCTACCACGGCGAAGGGGATACGGTCGACATCCCGCGCGTCGCGTGGGGCGTCGGCATGAGCGACAAGACGATCCGCACGGCGCTCTGCCCCGGCGGCTCGACGCGCATGCGCCGGCTCATGCGCCTGATCCGCCGCGGCCGCGTCGACCCGCTCCCGATGACGACGCACCGATTCTCGTTCGACGAGGCCGAGCGCGGCTTCGAGTTGATGAAGTCGAAGGGGGACGGGATCGTGAAGCCGCTCTTGACGTTCGGGTAGCAGCCTGCCGGAGCGCTTTCGAGCTCACTCGCCGCGCAGGTGGAGCGCGCTGCGCGGGATCACGACGAGCATCTGCTTCAAGATGTCGTAGTGGCCGCCGGGGAACCACTGGATCTCGGCGAGGCCGATCGCGTCGCGCAGGGCCTCGATCGAGCGGCGCGGGAAGATCTCGTCCTCGTCGGCGTTGATCATCAGCACCTTGGCGGGGTCGATGCGGCTCGCGTACGTGAGCGGCTCGATCGGTCGCCAGAGCGCGCGGAGCTGTTCGTACGTCAGGCCCGACTCGTCGATCTCGCGGCGCAGGTTGCGCAGCTCGCGCGCGCCGTTGAGCGCGATCGCCGCGAGGTCGCCGCCGCCGATCAGCAGCGCGATGCGCGCGAAGCTCGGGTCGACGCCCGCGGTGAGCGTGCCGACGATCGCGCCCAGGCTGATGCCGAGGATGCCGACGCGCGCGGGGTCGACCTCGGGGCGCGCCGCGAGCCAGTCGCCCGCGCGCCGCACGTCGAGCACCGCCTGGCGGAACACGTCCAGCCCCGCGGTGCCGTCGACCGTCATCAGCTCGCGCCGGCCCTCCGGCGTGCGCCGCGGGCCGTAGTGCGGCATGTAGATCATCAGCGCGCCGACGCCGTTCTGCGCGAGGTTCGCGCACACGAGCTCGAGCGCGGCGAGCGAGCCGCCGAGCCAGTGCAGCACCACCGCCGCCGGATGCGGCCCCGCGCCGTGCGGCGCGAAGTAGCGCGCGTGGACGACGTCGTTGCGCGCGTTGCCGCTCGCGAACGCCGACGGGAACGTCAGCTCGTAGCGCACGTACGCGTCGGTCTCGCGCGTGCGCTCGAGGCGCCAGGTGAACGGCTCGCCGGCGCGCGTCGCCGGGGTCTCGAAGAGCGGGAGCAGCTCGCGCAGCTCGCCCTCGGTCGGCAGGTCGCGCAGCGGCCGGCTCGGCGTCGCGCCCTCGGTCACCGCGGGCGTGGCGCTCGGCGCCGGCGGCGAGGACGGATCGTCGCGGCCGGGCGCGGAGACAGGCGAGGCGGCGAGCGCGAGCAGCGCGGCGAGCGCGGACGCGGTGCGGGCGATCGCGTTCATTCGCCGCCCGCCTGCGCCTGGGCCGCGCTCGGCGCGAGCAGCTCGTCCAGGTCGTAATGCGTGTAGCGCGCGTGGCTCGCGACGTTCTCGCCGTCCGCGTGCGCGACCCACAGCTCGAGCGTCGCCGGCGCGAAGAGCACCGACTGGATGTTCGACTTCATGCACACCGGTCGCGTCATCAAGTCGCGTGCCGCAGCCGCGTCGAAGCGCCCGTGGCCCGCGCGGACGCGGCGTACGAGCTCCTCGTAGCGATCGCCCGCCGACAGGAGCACCGTGTCCTCGACCGGATCGGGGAGCAGCGCGTGGCTCGCCCCCGCCGCGACCGTCTCGAACTCGTCCGGCGTCGCGCGCACGCCGACCGCGCGCATCGTCTTCGCGTCCGACACGACGTAGTAGTACTCGCACGTGCGCGGCCCGCGGCGCAGGATCTCGACCGCCTCGTCGAGCGTGTCCGCGCGCTCCATCACCTCGCGCACGAGCTGCGCCATCGGCTTGCCGTCCCAGCGGCCCTCGCCGCGGCCGCCCATCTCGCCGATCGCGATCCGCTCCTCGTTCATCGCCGTCACCGAGCCCACGAAGCCCGCGTAGCCGACGTTCACCCACGCGTTGCCCTCGTCGGGTCGCACGACCATCACGACCGCGGTCTCCTCGAGCCCGACGCCTTTCATGTAGTCGAGCACGCGGCCGTGGTAGAGCGCGCCGTCCGCGGTGGCGTCGCCGAAGAGCGCGAACCCGGTGCAGTGGAAGAGCTCCGGGAAGTAGTTCGCGAGCCGCACCTCCTCGCGCGCGAGGCCCGCCGCGTCGGCGAGCGCGTCCATCTCGCGCAGGTAGCGCTCGTCCATGTGCGGCTGGAGGCGCCGCTCGGCCTCCTCGATCTCGCCGAAGAACCAGCGCTCCTTCGGGAACGAGCTCGCGACGCCCACGCCGTAGAGCATCCGCTCGACGAGCGTGCGCACCTCGTCGCGCAGCAGCACGCCGTGCTGGTGGCCCATCTCCTCGGGAGTGCCCGCGAGGAACAGGACCATCGTCCCGTCGATCTCCTCGAGCCGGCCGCGCCCTTCGCGCGCGAGCACGCGGCGCGTGCCCGTCGCCGGGCCGAGCGGCGGCAGCTCGACCGTCGCAATCGACAGCGCCGCGCCGAAGAAGCGCAGCAGGTGCCCGAGCGGGACCGTCTCGATCTTCGTGCCCGCGCCCGCGGGCAGCGCGAACAGCTCCTCGTCGAGCTCGTCCTCGACGCGCAAGTCGCGCAGCGCGAGCACCGCGTCGATGCCCTTCGCCGCGACCGCGATGCGCGCCGGCAAGAGGTCGCGCTCGCGCAGCCACAGGCGGATGCGCGCGGCGCCGAGGCCCAGTCGCTTGCGGCCGAGCGCGGTCGGCTCGAGCGTGAGCACGTGGCAGCGCTCGCCGTCCACCGTCTCGGGCTCGCCGGCGGTGACGGCGAAGCAGAGCGGGAGCAGCGGCGCGAGCGCGCGCGCCTGCGCGAGGCGCAGCTCGGGGAACGTCGCGTCGTCGAGCGCGTCCGGCCGCGCGGCGAAGCGCGGCAGGCCGGGAACGCCGCGCAGCGCGAAGCCCGGCTCGACCGCGTGCATCCACAGCGCGTCGGCGCCGAGGCCGATCGCATAGTCGTCGCCCTTCACGCGCGCCGCGAGGCGCAGGCGGTCGGGCGCGCGCACGTCGAGCTCGACGCGCGCGTCCGCGAGCTCGCTCGGCAGCCCTTCGGCGCGCTCGAGCACGAGGCGCGCGGAGAGCAGCGGTGCGCGCTCGCCGGGGGCGGGGTCGACGATCTCGAGCAGGCGCTCGAGCGCCGCGCCGAGGAGCTCGAGCGGCGTCTCGTCGCTCGTCTCGGGCGCCGCGAGCGGCGGGCGCTGGACGGGCGCTCGGCCGGCCTGGGCGGGCGCGCCGGTCGCGACGGCGAGGAGCAGGAGGAGGGCGCCGAGCGTCGAGGCTCGCACGAGGATCGAGCGGGTGGGGATCATGGCGTGTGGGGCAGTCGCGCCAGCATCGTAGGCCAGCGGGCGGCCGGCCGTCCTCTCATCGTCGCGCGCGCCGGTGCGAGTGAGGCTTCCTTCACGGTCTGCGAGCGCGACGGCGCCGGGCGCCGCCTCCGCGCGTGGTGGCGGCCGCGCCGCAGTGCTACTCTGTGCGGCCCGACCCGCTCGGCCGCGTCCCCCCCGACCAGCTCCCGACCCGGACACCGGGTTCAGGCGGCGCCGCGCGCGTCCGAAAGGACGGTCGGGAGTCCCTGCCCGCTGCGCGGGCGGGATCCGTCGTCCCATGAGCACCACGTCCAGCCCCCGTCCCAGCGCCGCGGCCGAGCCGCCGGACGCGCTCGCCCGCGACGCGGAGGGGTGGGTCACCGCCGCCCCGCCGCGCGCCGTCGAGGTGATGCGGCGGATCGTCGCGTTCCCGTACACGCTCGCTCGCCACCGCGACCTCGTGGTGACGAGCGTGCGCCGCGAGCTGCAGGCGCGCTTCACAGGGACAGTGCTCGGGATGGCGTGGCCGCTCGTGCACCCCGTGTTCCTGTTCCTCGTCTACTACTTCATCTTCACGAAGCTCCTGAACATGAGGTTCCCGGGGCTGCCGGACGAGCAGAAGGCGGCGATGGGCGTGTTCATGTTCGTCGGCGTCGCCGTTTGGGCGGCGTTCGGCGACACGCTCACACGCTGCTGCGGGGTGATCCTCGAGAACGGCAACCTGATCAAGAAGCTCGTGTTCCCGGCCGAGGTGCTCCCGCTGAACATCGTCGTCGTGAACATGATCACGATGCTCTTCGCGGTCGGGATCTTCCTCGCGGTGATCGTGCTCACGCCGGTCTGGGTGGCGCCGGACCCGCTGCGCCTCCTCTGGATCGTCCCGCTCGTGCTCGTGCAGGCGCTCTTCGCGTACGGGCTGGGGCTCGTTCTCGCGACGATGCACGTGTTCCTGCGCGACACGCTCCAAGTGATCACGATCGTCGTCACCGTCTGGATGTTCACGACGCCGATCTTCTGGTCCCCCGAGCTCGTCATCGGCTTCGTCGACGCGGACACCGTGAAGCCGCTCGAGGGATCGGACATCGAGCCGTACCTACCCTGGCTACGGCTCAATCCGCTCTACCACCTCGTCTACGCGTGGCGCTGCGTCCTGATGTCCGAGCAGCCCGCGGTCGTGTTCGGGACGTTCGGCGACTCGCTGCCGCAGTCGTTCGCCATCGTCGCCGCGTGGGCGCTCGGAGCGTTCGTCGTCGGCTACTCCATGTTCATCCTGGCCCAGCGCCGTTTCGCCGACGAGGTCTGAGCGTGCCCGCCCCGCGATTCGCCCTCGAGGCCGAGAAGCTGAGCAAGGCGTACAGGCTCTACTACGCGCCTTGGCGCCGTATCGCCGAAACGCTCACCCGCGGCCGCTTCAAAGGGCACAGCGAGTTCTGGGCGCTGCGCGACGTCGACATCCGCCTGCGGCGCGGCTCGGCGCTCGGCCTCGTCGGCGCGAACGGAGCGGGCAAGTCGACGCTGCTCAAGATCCTCGCCGGCACCACGATGCCGAGCGCGGGGCGCTTCCGCACCGACGGGCGCGTGGCGAGCCTGCTGGAGCTCGGCGCCGGGTTCCACATGGACTTCACCGGGCGCGCGAACATCGTCGTCAACGGCACGATGATGGGGCTCTCGCGGCGCGAGATCGCGTCGAAGATGGACGAGATCATCGACTTCGCGGAGCTCGGCAAGTACATCGACGAGCCCGTGCGCACGTACTCGTCGGGCATGGGGCTGCGGCTCGGCTTCAGCATCGCGATCGCCGTCGATCCCGAGGTGCTGATCATCGACGAGGTCTTCGCCGTCGGCGACATGTACTTCCAGAAGAAGTGCATCGACCGCATCTACGGCTTCCGCAAGCGCAACAAGACGATCCTGTTCTGCAGCCACAGCCTCTACGACGTGCGCCAGCTCTGCGACGAGGCGATCTGGCTGCGCGACGGCGAGGTCGCGAGCAGCGGCAACTCGGTGTACGTCACGAACGAATACACCGCGTTCCAGCGCCAGCACATCGACTCGCACAGCGAGAACCTGCTCGCGGACCACTACCCCGCGGCGCCGGTGCAGGATCGCACCGAGCTGCCCGGCGTCGTCGACGCGCGCATCTACCGCATGGGGACCGACGAGGAGGTCTACGAGATCAAGACCGGCGACTCGATCGAGATCCGCGTGTGGTGGAAGAACCCCGACCCGGTCGCCATGCCGATCCACCTCGGCGTCGGCTTCCTGCGCCAGGACATGACGACGTGCGGTGGCGCGGGCACGCACCTCGACGGGCTGCGCCTCGAGGGGGAGTCGGGCTGCTCGATCCTGCGGCTGCCCAAGTTGCGCTTCCTCTCGGGCCAGTTCCTCGTGCCGGTGCTCCTGCTCGACGAGGGCGGCGTACACCGCTACCACGAGTTCCTCATGCCCGAGAACCTCGTCGTGCGCACGCACACGCGCGAGGTCGGGCTCTTCCGCCTCGAGCACGAATGGGTGCTGCGCTCCGACGTGCCGCGCCCCGTGGTCGTGGCGCGGGAGGAAGCCGGGTGACCCCGCGGGCGCCCGCGGGGACCCGCCTCGCCGCCCTCGTGGTCAACTACAACACCGGAGCGTTCGCGGAGGGCTGCGTCCGCTCGATCGAGCGCTCCTGGGCGGCCGCCGGACGCGCGCCCGCCGACCTAGAGATCGTCGTGCTCGACAACGCGTCGCCGCTGGACCAGTCCGCGGCGCTCGCGCGCATCGAGGCGCTCGGCGCCACCGTCGTGCGCAACCCGACGAACGACGGCTACGCGCGCGGGATGAACCTCGCGTTCGAGCACACGAGCGGCGGCCCGCGCGACGTCGTCGCGATCCTCAACCCCGACCTCTTCTTCCCGCCGGACGCGCTCGAGCGCCTGCTCGGCTACGTCGCGACGCACGACGACGTCGGCGCGGTCGACCCGCGCGCGTTCATGGACCCCGCCTTCGAGGTGTGCTTGCCGCGCAACGTGCTCCCGACGCCGGCGGAGTGGGTGCGCGTGCTGCTCGCGCGCCTGTCGCCGTCGTACTGCCGCGCGTACGGGCGCCGCAGGCTCGGCGAGAACCTCGAGTGGTGGCTCGGCGAGGCTCCGATCGAGACGACGATGCTCTCGGGCTGCTGCGTCTTCCTGCGGCGCGAGGTCGTCGCGCGGATGCCGAGCCTGATGAACGAGCGCTACCCGCTCTACTTCGAGGACACCGACCTCTTCCGCACGGTCGAGTCGCTCGGCTACCGCGTCGTGCACCTGTCCGACGCGCGCCTGTTGCACTACTGGTCGCGCTCCGTCGGCGCGTCGTGGGACCGCGAGAGCGACGCGATGAAGCGCTACCGCGTCTCGCAGAGCTTCTACTTCCGCAAGTTCTACGGCCGCGCCGGCTCAGCGTGGGTCCGCGCGCTCGACGCGCTCTCGCTCGCGCTCCCCAAGCGCCTGCTCGACCGCCCCGCGCACCGCTGCGAGCCGCTCGGAGTCTTCGCCGACCCGGTGACGATCCCGATGCCGCGGCCGGGGCGCTACGTGCTCGAGCTGACGGTCTCGCCGACGTTCCTGCTCACGGCGGGCATCCTCGTCGAGGGCGACGCCTGGCGCTGTCCGGCGGCGACGTGGGAGTGGTTCTTCGCCGGCCGCTACTGGTTTCGCGCGTACGACCTCGAGACGCGCGAGCTCGCGGGCGCGTGGACGTTCGACAAGTGCACCCCCGGCCGCTTCGCGCCGGTTGCCGCGGACGAGCTCGTCGGCGCCGGGAAGGGAGCGGGGGAGGGAGCGGCGTGAGCGAGCGTGCGCCGCTGCCGCGGACGGCGGCGAGCCCGCGCGCCGGGCGGGTGCTGCTCTTCGCGCCGCACGCGGACGACGACGTGATCGGCGCGGGCGGGACGGCGTGCCTGCACGCGCGGCAGGGCGACCCGGTGCGCGTCGTCGTCGCGTACGACGGCGTCGCGGGCGACCCCGCCCGGCGCCACCCCCCGGACGAGCTGCGCGCGCTGCGCCGGCGCGAGGCGCTCGCCGGGGGCGCGCACCTCGGCCTCCACGACTACACGTTCCTCGACCACCCCGAGGGCCACGAGCCGACCGCGGCGGAGCTCGAGCAGGCCGCGCGCC
>CAZGTQ010000284.1:0-2984 GCA_964528575.1 uncultured Planctomycetaceae bacterium
GATCGCGCGCGGGCTCGCTCGGGGTGCCCATCTCGCTTCCGCTGGTTCCTCGTTCGGACCCGTGCACGACGGGCATGCGCACGGATTCTATGGCGCGGGGGCGGGGGCCTCAAGCGACGCGAAGTGCTATACAGAGCGCGAGACCGCCGTGCTGCACCTGAACTACGACCTGGGGCCGTACTGGGTGGCCGTCGTCGCCCTGATCGTCGTCTCGCTGGGCGTCCACGAGGCGGCGCACGCTTGGGTCGCGTGGCTGCGGGGGGACTCGACGGGCAAGGACATGGGACGGATGACGATCAACCCGATCCCGCACATCGACCCGTTGATGACGATCGTGCTGCCGGTGCTGCTCGTCGCAATCGGCTCGCCGTACTTGTTCGGCGGCGCGAAACCGGTTCCCGTGAACGGCCACCGGCTCAAGCACCCGTTGTTCGACATGATGCTCGTCGCCCTGGCGGGGCCCGCGAGCAATTTCCTGCAGGCGATCTTGTTCGCCCTCCTGATGAAGGCGCTGGTCGTGACCGGCGTCTACTCCGGAGATTCGTACGTCGTCGCGATCCTCGCCTGGGCGGTCTTCTTCAACCTGATCCTGACCGTGTTCAACCTCCTGCCGATCCCGCCGCTCGACGGCTCGCGGGTGATGACCTGGATCCTCCCGCGCGGCATCCGCGAGGTCTACGCGGGGCTGGAGCGATTCGGTCTGCTGATCGTCGTCGCGCTCCTGCTCTCGGGCGTGCTGCGCCCCCTGATCGAGGACGGGCTCGACTTGATGTACGGGGCAGTGATCTGGATCGTCCAGCTCGGAGGCCTCTGGTGAGCGACTTCACGATCCGCCTCGAACAGGTCTTCCAGGGCCCGATGGACCTGCTCCTGCACCTCGTGCGCGAGCAGGAGGTCGAGATCCACGAGGTCCAGATCCACCGGATCATCGAGGGGTACCTCGCGTACCTCGAGAGCCTGCCCGAGCTCGACCTCGAGACCGCGGGCGATTTCCTCGTCATGGCGGCGACGCTCATGGCGATCAAGAGCCGCTCGCTGCTGCCCCAGACCGACGTCGACCTCGACGACGATCTCGACCCGGGCGACGAGCTGATCCAGCGCCTGATCGACTACCGTCGCTACAAGGTCTTCTGCGAGGCGCTCGAGGCGCGCGCGGAGCGGCGCGCGCTGCTCCACGGGCGCGGTTTCCGCGGCGAGCTGAGCGAGCACCGCGAGGAGGCGCTGCTCGACCTCGGCGACCTGACGGCGTTCGACCTGCTCGCGGCCTGGTCGCGTCTGTTGCGCGAGACGACCGCGGACAAGCCGCACCAGATCGCCGCCGACCCGCGGCCCCTGCGCTTCTACGTCGAGACCGTCGTCCAGAGGGTCCGCGCCATGTCGAGCACGACCCTGCGAAGCCTGCTCGACGACATCGAGGGCGGACCGACCCGCGAATCGCTGATCGGCTCGTTCTGCGCGCTGCTCGAGCTCTGCCGGCTCGGCGTGATCGGCGTCGAGCAGGAGGGCCGCGGAGCGGACATCGCGATCCGGCTCAAGGCTGCGGAGGACGAGCTCGAGGGCGCGCTCGCCGGTCTGCGGCTCGAGGAGGAGGAGCGCGCGGCCGAGGAGGCCCACGCGGACGCGGGGGACGCCGACCGGGGCGACGACCCGGACGACCAGGACGAGGATCAGGGCCGCGGATCGGACTTCGACCCCGACGCTGCCGCAGCGCAGGACGCCCACGGTCGTGCGAATGGGAACGGCGTCGCCGACGGCGCGGTCTGATTCAGGAGCGCTTGATTTCTTACCTAGCCGGCCCTGCTCCGCTCGGGGCGCCGGCTACCATACTCGCCTCAACGTGGTCGGCCCCCTCTCCCGACCGTCCCTCGTCGCCCCCCACGAGACTCCGTCCACAACCGAGCCGCATGTCCGCAGCCGCCGAAGTCACCGACACCATCTGGGAAAGCGCCGTTCTCAAGAGCGACGTACCCGTCCTCGTCGATTTCTGGGCCGAGTGGTGCGCGCCGTGTCGCGCGATGGGCCCCTACGTCGACAAGATCGCCGAGGAGTTCGCTGGGAAGCTCAAGGTCGTGAAGCTCAACACGCAGGACAACACCGAGGTCCCTGCGCGCTACGGGATCACCGCGATCCCGACGTTCCTCGTCATCAAGGATGGCGAGGTCGTCAAGCAGATGGTCGGGAGCCAGCAGTACAGCGACCTGAAGGCGGCGGTCGAGCCGCACCTGTAGCGCTCCCGGACGCCCCGGCGTGCGCGTCGTCTTCCTCGGCTCCGCTCCGTTCGCGACGCCGGTCCTCGCGCACCTGTTGGCGAGCGCGTTCCGCCCCGTGGCGGTCGTGACCCCGCCCGACCGCCCGCGCGGCCGGGGCCGCGCCGTTTCCGCCTCGTTGATCGCGGCGCTCGCGTCCGATGCGTCGATCGAGCTGCTCCGGCCGGCGCGCGCGAGCGACCCGGCGTTCCTCGACCTGCTCCGCGCGCGCGAGCCCGACGTCTGCCTCGTCGCGAGCTACGGCCAGCTGCTCACCCAGGACTTCCTCGACGTGCCGGCGGTCGCGACGCTCAACGTGCACGGCTCGCTCCTGCCGCGCTGGCGTGGCGCGTCGCCGGTCCAGGCGGCGATCCTCGCGGGCGACCGCGTCACGGGCGTGACGATCCAGCGCGTCGTGCTCGCGCTCGACGCCGGCGACGTGCTGCACGCGCTCGAGACGCCGATCGGCGAGCGCGAGACCGGCGGCGAGCTGTTCGCGCGGCTCGCCGAGCTCGGCGGTCGCGCGGCGGTCGAGGCGCTGGCGCTCGTCGCCTCGGGCGAGGCGCGTTACGAGCCGCAGGACGAGGCGCGCGTGACGGCCTGCCGCAAGCTGAAGAAGAACGCCGGCCGCATCGACTGGGCGCGGCCGGCGGACGAGATCGAGCGGCTCGTGCGCGCGCTGAACCCGTGGCCGTCGGCGCGCACGACGCTCCCCGACGGCCGCGAGCTGTCGGTGCA
>CAZGTQ010000285.1:0-1623 GCA_964528575.1 uncultured Planctomycetaceae bacterium
GCGAGCGCCGCCGCCGCGACGAGCCCCGCGCCCTGCGCGACCTCGCTCGACGAGAGCGGATAGCTCCACCCGCGCGCCCGCTCGTACGCGAGCCAGCCGCCCGTCCCGAGCCCGATGCACGCGAGCACGACCGCCGCGACGCCGCCCGGTCCGACGGTCGACACGAACGCCGTCGCCGCAGCGACGCTCGCGCAGACCGCGAGGTTCACGAGCGCGGCCGGCAGCGCTCCGGCGAACGCAGCGAGCGCGTGCTCGCTGCCGAACGCGAGGACGACCGCGAGCTCGACCACGAGCACCCACAGCGCGAACGCCAGCCCCGCGCCGACGAGGAACGCGAGCTTCGCCGCGAAGACCTTCCACGGCCGCACCGGCAGCGTCGCGAGCGTGAGCAGCCGCCCCGACGACGCGTCGCCCGCGACGAGGTCGGAGGCGATCGCGACCAGGTACAGCCCCGCGAGCGCCGGAAGCACGCCGAGCGCCAGCAGCTCTCCGCTGTGGTAGTCGCGCGTCGCCCACGCGACGATTCCGACCGCGACCGGCACGAGCGCCGCGGCGGCGAGCGTCACGGCGCGCACGTCGCGCCACTCCTTCCACACGAGCGTCGCGAACATCACGCTGCCTCCCCGTTCCCGTCGAAGGGCTCGCCGAACGGCTCGCCGAACAGCTCCTCGAGCCCGCCCGCCAGGCTGCGCACGCGCGCGAAGCGCTCGCGCAGCTCCTCGGTCTCGCCGCACGCGCGCACGCGCCCGTCGGCGAGCAGCGCGACGCGGTCGGCCGCGCGCTCGACGTCGTCGAGCGAGTGCGTGACGAGCAGCACCGTGCGCTCCGGATCGCGCAGGTGCCCGACGAGCGCCGCGAGCACGTGCTTGCGCACGCCCGGGTCGAGCCCGGAGAACGGTTCGTCGAGCAGCAAGAGCTCCGGCCCGTGCGCGAGCGCGACGAGCAGCGCGAGCTTCGCCCGCGCGCCCTTCGACAGCGTGCGCACGCGCTCGCGCGGATCGAGCTCGAACGCGCACGCGAGGCGCCGCTCCTCGGCCGCGCTCCACGTCGGGTAGAACGCCGCGAAGAAGCGCAGCGCGGCGCCGACGCGCATCCACGCGGGCAGCTCGAGCCGCTCGGGCACGTACCCGATCCGCGCGCGCAGCTTCGCGCCCGCGCGCGCCGGATCGAGCCCGAGCGCGCGCACGCGCCCCGCGCTCGCAGGCACGATGCCCGCGACGCAGCGCAGCAGCGTCGACTTGCCCGCGCCGTTCTCCCCCACGAGCGCCGTCACGCTCCCCGCGCCGAGCGCGAGGTCGACGCCGTCGAGCACGCGCCGCCGCCCGAAGCTCCGCACCAGTCCACGGATCTCCACGACCGTCTCGCCCATGCCGCTCACCCTGCTCTCCGTTGCGGTTCCTCTCGTTCGCACGCCGCCGCGCACAGCGCCTCGATCGCCGCGGGCGCGAGCCCCGCCGCGAGCACCTCTGCGACGAGCCGCGCCATGCGCTCGCGCAGCACGCGGTCGCGCGCCGCGCGGCACAGCGCGGGCGCGCCCGGCGCGACGTCCATGCCGAGGCCCGAGCGCGCGACGAGCACGCCCTCGCGCTCGAGCTCGCGCCACGCCTTCGAGACCGTGTTCGG
>CAZGTQ010000286.1:0-1952 GCA_964528575.1 uncultured Planctomycetaceae bacterium
CCTACCCGCAGGGGCGGCCCCTTTTGCACGTGGCATGAGGGGCATCCCGTGGATCTGAATCCGCTGCTCCAGTCGCTCCAGTCCGTCGAGCCGCTGACCGAGGTGTACGCGCGGCTGGATGCGCGCGCGCCGATCACGCTCGGCGTGCCGGACTCCGCGAAGCCGGTGACCGCCGCGCTGCTGTGGCGCCGGGCGCGCGCGCCCGTGCTGCTGGTGGCGGCGCGCGAGAACGACGCCGAGGCCTACGTCGATCAGCTGCGCGCGTGGGTGGGCGACGCGGTCGCACCGTTCCCTGCGCGTGCCGGTCTGCCCTACGAGCGAGCGACTGCTCGCGACGAGGTGACATGGCAGCGGATCGCCGCACTCGCGCGCGTCGCGAGGGCGAGCTCCGGCGCAGGCTCGCCCCCGCTCGTCGTCGCCTCGCTCGCCGCGCTCGCGCAGCACACGCTGCGCCCGGCCGACCTCGGTCGCGGCCCCGGCGCGCTCGAAGTCGGCCGCCGCATCTCGCTCGACGCGCTGGCGCTCGCGCTCGTCGACGCCGGCTACGAGATCGCCCCGCTGGTCGAGGCGCCCGGGCAGGCGGCACGCCGCGGCGGACTGATCGACGTGTACCCGCCCGAGCGCGAGACGCCCGTGCGCATCGAATTCTTCGGCCCCGAGATCGAGTCGATTCGCGCGTTCGACGTGATTGACCAGCGCACGATCGAGCAGCTCCGCGAGGTACGCATCGGCCCCGCACGCGAGTGGTTCCCGACGCAGGCCGAGCTGCTCGCGCTGGCGGACCGCGCCGACCTCGCAGCCAGCGCCGGGATCCGCGACGAGGTGCACGCGTTGCAGCGCGGCGAGCTGCCTGTGCCTGCGCTCTACGGTCCGCTCGCGATCGAGACCACGATCCTCGACCACCTGCGCGGCGATGCCTTGCTGCTGCTCGACGAGCGCGAAGCGCTCGACGCGGCGTCGACCGACCTCGACGAGCTGACGATCGAGCGCCGCACGGAGCTCGCCGCCCGCGGCGAGCTGGCGAAGGACAGCCCGCTCCCGCACGAGCCGCGGTCGTCGCTCACGGTCGCGCTCGACGCGCATACGCGCCGCGTCTCGCTTGCGCGCTGGGCGACCGGCAACGAACCGGGCGCCTTCCGGCTCCCGTTCTCTCCGGCCGACGCGTACGCAGGCCGGCTCCCGGCCGCCGCGAATGACCTCGCGCGACGGCTCCGTCGCGGGGACCGGCTGGCGGTGGTCACGCAGCAGGCGCAACGCTACGCGGAGGTACTCGCCGAGAGCGGCGTGGACGCGAGCGTGAGCGCGGCGGTGAGCGAACGGCCGGCCCGCGGCTCGCTCGCGCTCGTCCAGGGATCGCTCCCGGAGGGCTGGGACGTGGCGACGCCTCATGGCGTCGTCGGCCTGATCACGGATCGCGAGCTCTTCGGCTTCGTGAAGCGCCGGCGGCAGCTGCGCCGGCGCACCGGCACGCACCGCTCGCGCTTCCTCTCCGAGGTCCAGCCCGGCGACTTCGTGGTCCATGCCGATCACGGGATCGCGCGCTTCGGGGGCATTGTGCGCCGCGAGGTCGACGGCGAGGGCCGCGACTACCTCGAGCTGCGCTACGCCGCCGACGACCGCCTGTACGTGCCGATCGAGCAGGTCGATCGCGTGTCCCGGTACACGGGGCCCTCGGGGCACGCGCCGCGGCTGACGCGGCTCGGGTCGCAGGAGTGGTCACGGGCGCGGGCACGGGTGCGCTCCGCCGTCGCGATCGTCGCCGCCGATCTCGTGCGCCTGTATGCCGCGCGCCAGATGCTCACCGGACATGCCTTCAGCGCGGACAACGCGTGGCAGCAAGAGCTCGAGGCGGCGTTCCCGTACGAGGAGACGCCCGACCAGCTCGAAGCGCTGATCGCGGTGAAGGCGGACATGGAGTCCGAGCAGCCGATGGACCGCGTGATCTGCGGCGA
>CAZGTQ010000287.1:0-17951 GCA_964528575.1 uncultured Planctomycetaceae bacterium
ACGTCGCGCCGCCGCTGCGCGCGCCGCGCCGGGCCGAGCGAGCCGCGCCGGCCACGCTCCCGATCGACGCCGGCGCGGCGGCGATCGACGCGAGCGCCGCGCCCGCCGCGCCCGAGCACGACGTCGAGCTCGTCGTCGCCGGCTGCGCCGAGCGCGCGAGCGTCGAGCTGCGCTTCGCACCCGCCGGCGGCGTCGCCCCCTGGACGCGCGTCGTCGCGACCGACGAGCGCGGCCGCGCGCGCGTGACGCTGCCCGCCGGCGAGCTCGTCGCCGTCGCGTGGACCGCGCGCCACACGAGCGCGCCGGCGCGCCACGCCGTGCGCGGCCCCGAGCGCGTCGAGCTCGTCCTCGCGCCGACGGTCGCGCTCGCGGGCGTCGTGCGCGACGCGTCGAGCGGCGCACCGCTCGCCGGCGCACGCGTCGCGATTTGGACGCACGCCGAGCTCGACGCAGTCGCAGCGCGCGCGGACGGCACGTTCGAGCACCCGCGCTTCCCCGCGGACGGCCGCCAGCACCAGGTGCGCGTCGAGGCGCCCGGCTACGGCGCCGCAGTCGTGTACGTCGAAGCGCGCGCCGACGGGAGCTGGCGCGTGCCCGCCGCGTGCGACGGCGAGCACGACGCGAGCGGCGCGCGCCCGCCGGCGCGCGTCGCGATCGCGCTGCCGCGCGAGCTGCGCGTGAGCGGTCGCGTCGTCGACGCGACGGGCGCTCCGCTCGCGGACGCCGAGGTCGCGCTCGAGGGCTACTGGCGCGCGCTGCCGCACGTCGCGACGCGCGACGCCGCCGCAACGCGCACCGACGCGGCGGGCGCCTTCGAGCTCGGCGGGCTGCGCTCCGACGTCGGACATACGCTCACCGTGCGGGCGCCCGGTTGCGCCGAGCTGCGCGTCGAGCTCGCCGCCCCGCAGCGCGAGCGCGCGCTCGGCCTGGTCGCGCTCGCGCCCGAGGCGCTCGCGGGCGGAGTCGTGCTCGACGCCGCGGGCCGACCCGTCGCCGACATCCGCGTGCAGCTCGCGCACCGCCCTGCGGACAGCGCGCCCGACGGCGCGGCCGACGACACCGCGGCGCGCGACGTCGCTGCGCGCTGGAAGAGCGCGCACCGCTTCGCGCGCACGTCGCCGGAGGGCGTATTCCTCTTCGACGGCCTCGCGGCGGGCGCGTACGAGCTGCGCGTGCGGCGCGACGGCGATGCGCTCGCGAGCACGCTCCTCGAGCTCGGCGCGGGCGAGCACGAGACGGCGCTCGCGCTGCGCCTGCCGCCCGCTTGCCTCACGATGACCGGGACGGTGCGCGACGCCGCCGGACCGGTCGCGCACGCCGAGGTCGTGCTCGTGCGCGGCGCCCGGCTCGCGGCCGTCCGCACCGGCCCCGACGGGCTCTTCCGCTTCGCGGGGCTCGACGGCGAGGCGCCCTACGACGTCCGGGTCGCGCGCGACGGCGAGCCGGCGGTCGAGCTCAGCGCGCACGCCTGGACGGCCCCGCTGGTGCGACTTCCGGACTGAGCGTCGCCCCGAGAGCCAGAATTCGGGCCGCCCCGAGCCATCGCGCGCCGAAGAGACTCCCAGAGGTCTTCCCTTGGAACCCACGCTGCCCGGCGGAGCCGGGGAGCGGTCCGGCGCCACCCTCCCCCTGGGGCTCCCGAGCGACTCGCCCTCGCTGCGCAGACTGCGCCGCTTCGCGCTGCACGCGCCGGCGCGCGGCCGCTACGAGCTACGCGGCGAGATCGCGCGCGGCGGGATGGGCACCGTCTTCGCGCTCTGGGACGCCGACCTGCGCCGCCACGTCGCGATGAAGGTCGTCGGGACGGTCGCTCCCGAGGGCGAGCGGGTCGCGCTCGACGAGCGCGTCGTGCGCCGCTTCCTCGACGAGGTGCACGTCACGGCGCAGCTCGACCACCCCGGGATCGTGCCGGTGTACGAAGCGGGCGTCGACGAGGCGGGGCGGCCGTTCTTCGTCATGCCGCTCGTGCGCGGCCGCGCGCTCGACGAGATCCTGCGCCGCGACGCCGCCGGCGACGAGAGCTGGACGCGCACGCGCGCGCTCGGCGTGCTGCTCAAGGTCTGCGAGACGGTCGCATTCGCGCACGAACGCGGCGTCGTGCACCGCGACCTCAAGCCGTCGAACGTCATGGTCGGGCGCTTCGGCGAAGTCTACGTGATGGACTGGGGCCTGGCGAAGCTGCGCGCGCACGCGCGGCGCGAGGAGAGCCGCGCGCCCGGCCCGCCCGTCGACGCTCCGTTCGACGCCGCGCGCACGCAGGACGGCGACGTCGTCGGCACGCCGGCGTACATGGCGCCCGAGCAAGCGGCGGGCGAGGTCGACGCGGTCGGCCCGCTCTCCGACGTCTACTCGCTGGGCGCGATCCTCTACCACCTGCTCGCGGGCCGCATGCCGTACGACGGCACGAGCCTCGCGAGCGACCCGCGCGCGCCCAAGCGGCGCGTCGACTGGATCCTGCTCGGCCCGCCGCCGCCGCTGCGCGAGCTCGACCCGCACCTGCCGCCCGATCTGCTCGCGATCTGCGAGAAGGCGATGGCGCGCGCGCCGAGCGAGCGCTACGAGAGCGCGCTGGCGCTCGCCGACGACCTGCGCGCTTTCCTCGAGGGGCACGTCGTGCGCGCGTACCGCACCGGCGTCGTCGCCGAGGTGCGCAAGTGGACGGTGCGCAACCGCCTCGCGTCGGCGGCGCTCGTCGCGCTCGCGGCTCTCGCGCTCGCGAGCGCGACCGGGTTCGTCGTGCAGCAGCGCGGCAAGGTCGAGGCGATCGCCGCCGAGCGCAACGAGGCGCGCGGCCAGAGCTACACGGCCAACCTGCGCGCGGCGGAGGCGAGCCTCGACGTGCTGCGCACGCGGGAGGCGAAGCGGCGGCTCGCGGCGGCGCCCCAGGAGCTGCGCGGCTGGGAATGGGAGCACCTCGCGCGGCGCGTCGACGCGCGCGAGCTGATCCTGGCGCACGGCGCCGAGGTGCGCGCGGTCGCGCTCGCGCCCGACGGCGAGCGGCTCGCGACCGCCGACGCCGAGGGCATCGTGCGCGTCTGGGCGGGTACGCGCGAGGTCGCGCGGCACGCGTGCGGCGTCGAGCTGCTCGCGCTCGCGCAGGACGCGCAGCGCCTCGTCGCGGGCGCCGCGGACGGGACGGTGCACGTGCTCGGCGCGGACGCGACGCCGCGCGCCGTGCTCGCCGGACACGCCGGCCCGGTGCGCGCGCTCGCGCTCGGCCCGGACGGGCTCGTCGTCTCGGGCGCGCACGACGGGACGGTGCGCGCGTGGGACGCGAGCGGAGCGTCGCGCGTCGTCGCGACGCGCGCGCGGCCGATCGAGGCCGTCGCGCTCGCGCCGGACGGCCGCACGCTGGCGACGGGCGCCGGCGTCGAGGTCGCGACGTGGGACCTCGCGACCGGCGCGCTCGTGCGCGCGTTCGTCGGCCACGAGCGTTCGCTGCGCGCGCTCGACTTCGACGCATCGGGCGAGCGCCTCGTATCGGGCGCCGTCGACGGCACCGCGCGCGTGTGGGACGTCGCGAGCGGCGCCGCGCTGGCGGTGCTGCGCGGGCATGGCGCGGCGGTCGACGCGGCGTGCTTCGAGGAGAGCGGCGCGCGCGTCGTCACGGGCTCGGTCGACGGCACGCTGCGCGCGTGGGACGCGGCGAGCGGGCACGCGCTGTTCCAGCTCCAAGGTCACGACGGACCGGTGACGTCGCTCGCGCTCGCTGCCGGCGGCACGCGCATCGCCTCGGGCTCGGCGGACGGCACGGCGGCGCTGTGGAGCGCCCGCCCGCCGGGGTCGGCGCGCGCCGCGATCGACGGCGAGGACAACTGGGTCGAGGCGATCGCGTTCGTGCCGGGCGCGGAGCGGCTCGCGTCGGTCAGCTCGCGCGACGCGCTCCTGCGCGTGTGGGACGCGCGCTCGCTCGCGCCGCTCGGCGCGCACGCGCTCGAGGCGCCAGCGAGCTGTCTCGCGGTCACGCCCGGCGGCGCGCGCGCCGCGCTCGCACTGGCGCCGGGTGGCGTCGCGCTCGTCGAGCTCGAGAGCGGCGCGCTCGTGCGCACGCTCGCGACGGACGCGCCGGCGTGCGCGCTCGCGGTCGATCCCGCGGGGCTCGCGCTCGCCGCGGGCGACGGGTCCGGCCTGCT
The DNA here is from genome assembly GCA_964528575.1 of uncultured Planctomycetaceae bacterium. Taxonomy (GTDB): domain Bacteria; phylum Planctomycetota; class UBA1135; order UBA1135; genus CAZGTQ01. The sequence goes on from CAZGTQ010000287.1 coordinate 4,134, forward strand.
GCGCGTGTGGGACGAGCGCGGCGCCGTGCGCTTCGAAGAGGCGGGCGCCGCGCGCGTCGACGGTGTCGCCTGGAGCCCCGACGGCGCGCGCGTCGCGACCGCGTCGTGGGACGGGCGCGTGCGCGTGCACGACGCGCGCACGGGCGCGGAGCTCGCCGCGTGGCGCGCGCACGACGACATGGCGAGCGCGGTCGCGTGGCACCCGCACGAGGCGACGCTGGCGACGGGTGCCCGCGACGGCGCGATCCGCGTGTGGAGCGCGGCGTCGGGCGCGCTCGTGCGCGAGCTCGTCGGCCACGACGGCCCGGTCTGGGCGCTCGCGTACGACCCGAGCGGCCGCCGCCTCGCGAGCGGCTCGTTCGACCACGCCGTGCGCGTCTGGGACGCCGCGTCGGGCGAAGCGCTGCTCGCGCTCCACGACAACGCGAGCCGCGTCCACGCGGTCGCCTGGAGCGACGACGGCGCCCGCCTCGCGTCGGGCGCCCGCGACGGGACCGTGCTGGTCTGGGAGGGCGGTGCTACGCTCGTGCGATGAAGCTCGCTCGTCTCGCCGTCGCGCTCGTCGTCGTGCTCGTGCTCGCTCTCGCTCCGTTCTGGCTCGTCGTCCGCGAGGATGCGGGCGAGCCCCGGCCGTTGTCTCCTCCGCGCGTGCCGGAGCCCGCGGCGGCGCGAGACGAGCCGCGACTCGCGGAGCTCGTCGCGCCCGAGCCGTCGCGCGTGGCGGAGTCGGCGCCGGCGGTCGAGCCGGCGGCCGCGGAACCGGCCCCCGAGCTCTCGCTCTTCGAGACGCGCTACCGCGACGCGACGCTCCGCGAGCTCGTCGGAGCGCGTGCGACGCTCGGCCTGCGCTACTCCGAGCGCGTGTCGACGGTGTACGCGCAGCTCGCGGCGGCGGGCCGCTACGAGCTCCTGGAGGGCCGGCCGGGCGACTCGTTCAGCGTGAGCGGCGGCAAGGGAGTCACGGCCGACTCTCCGATCCGGCGCCTCGAGGTGTTGCCCGGCGGGAGCACCGCGAAGGTCTACGAGATCCCGCGCGACGAGTACCCGGACGTGTACGAGTCGCGCGACGAGCTCGCGTGGCTGCTCGTCGAGACGCGCCGACGCGGCGACGACGTGACGCGCGACAAGCCCGCGTTCGTCGGCCGCTGAGTCAGCGGCGGTCCGCGCGCACGCGCACGACGAGCGCGGGCAGCCACACGAGCTCGGCGCCCACGGCGAGCGGGAGCGCTTCGCAGCGCAACGCCGAGACGTGGCTGAAGCGGTCGCCGGCCGGCGCGGCGTCGAGCTTCCACTCGAGGAACAGCGTGGTGTGGACGCGCAGGCGCGCGGAGAGCGCGCCGAAGTCGGCTTGGTCGAGAGCGGGGTCGCTCTGGCCGCTCTCGATGCCCGCGACGTCCACGAGGTCGCCCGGCGCCGGACCGGCGCGCAGGCGCACCGCGCCGCTGGTGTCCGTGTTCTGGCCGCTCGTGACCGAGCCGAGGATCTCGATCGCGTCCGCCGCGACCGGCAGGCGCACGGCGCCGACCTCGAGACGACGTTCGTGAGCAACGCCGCAGCGTTGGAGCTCGTGCCGTAGCATTCGGACCGGCGCACGTCCCGGCCGAGGGCGCCCAAGGCAAATCCCGCGCCAGCGCCTGGCGCACGCATGTTCCCGGATCTGCCGCCATCGGCGCCAAGTCCAGTGGCAACCGCTGGTTCCGCAGCGCGCGCCCGCTACTCCCGTCGTCGGGAAAGGCGCATTCTCGCGGCCGCAAGTAGCGCGCGCTACTCCAGATAGACGCGACTATCTGAACCGTGTGCCGCAGTAGCGGCGGCTACGGAGCCCGTTGACGAAGATCCTCCGGGGGCGTTCCAATGAGCTTGCTCGTCCGCAGCTTGATTCTTTGAACGAGACCGGCGTGCCGCCTCTCATGAAGCAGGGGCATGAACGCGGCGCGGCGGACACTTCAGGAGAGAGGCCATGGTGGATCTCACGATGAGCGCTTCGGCGCTCCTTTCGGCACGGCGCGGCTTGGCACGGACGATGCTCGCGGGCGGCGCGATGGCCATCCTGAGCGTGGCGGCAGCCGCCCAGGCCTCCGATCCGTGCCAGGACAAGGTCAAGGCCTCCGTGGTCGCGCTCGACCAGGCGTTCTGCTGGAACCGGCTCGGAGCGATGCAGCCACAGGGGATGATCTACGCCCTGCGGCGCGACGTGATCGACGTCTCGACCGGCAAGACCGAGGCGCAGGGCGGCACGCTCCAGGCCGGCAACGTCCGGCTGCGCAACGACAAGCGCCCGCGTCCGCTCGTGCTGCGCATGCACGTCGGCGACTGCATCGAGATCGATTTCCAGAACCTGCTCGCGGACCCGCGGGTCAACAAGAACCAGCCGAACACGCGCGCGGCGGGCATCCACGGGGTCGGGATGCAGCTCGTCGGGAGCATCGCCGACGACGGATCTTGGGTCGGCACGAACCCCCGCAGCACCGTCGACCCCAACGGGCAGATCACGTACACGCTGTACGCCGAGCGCGAGGGGACGCACCTGCTCCACAGCACGGCGGCGATGACCGGCGGCGAGGGCAACGGCGGATCGACGCCGCCCGGCCTGTTCGGCGCGATCAACGTCGAGCCCGCCGGCTCGACCTGGTACCGCAGCCAGCTCACGGAGGAGGAGATCGAGTGGTCGCTCCACCTCGACCATCCCAACGAGGATCCGTACAACCCCGGCCACACGCCGCAGGGGCACCCGATCCTGGAGTATCACGCGACCTACCCGCCTGGGCACCGCTACGCGGGTCTGCCGATCCTGAAGATCCTCGACGGCGACGAGATCGTGCACTCGGACCTGACGGCGATCATCGCCGACATCCCGCCGGGCACGTACGGCCCGAACCCGGTCTACCCGAAGCGCAACCTGCCCTTCCGCGAGTTCACGATCATCTATCACGACGAGATCGGCGCGGTCCAGGCGTTCCCGATCTTCGAAAAGGACGAGTTCGAGCACACGCTGCACAGCGTTCGCGACGCGTTCGCGATCAACTACGGCACCGGGGGGATCGGCGCCGAGATCCTCGCCAACCGCTTCGGCGTCGGCCCGATGTGGGACTGCACCGACTGCAAGTACGAGGAGTTCTTCCTGACGTCCTGGGCGGTCGGCGATCCCGCGATGGTGGTCGACGAGCCGGCGAACACGACGGACCCCGCCGGCCACCTGATCACCGGTCCCAAGGCGACGGAGGCGTTCTACCCCTCCGACCCGTCGAACACGTACCACTCGTACCTGCGCGACCACCTCAAGTTCCGGATCCTGCACGCGGGGCCGAAGGAACACCACGTCCACCACCAGCACACGCACCAGTGGCTCCACACGCCCGACAGCGACGAGTCGACCTACCTCGACAGCCAGGCGGTCGGTCCCGCGTCGGCGTTCACGCTCGAGATCGCGCACAACGGCAGCGGCAACCGCAACCAGGCCGTCGGCGACTCGATCTTCCACTGCCACTTCTACCCCCACTTCGCGCAGGGGATGTGGGCGCTGTGGCGCGTGCACGACGTCTTCGAGGACGGGTCGCGCATGCTCCCCGACGGCGAGATCGCCAAGGGCACGCCGATCCCGGCGATCGTCCCGATCCCCGGGATCGCGATGGCTCCGATGCCGGGCGCGAAGGTCACGATCGTGCCGACCGACTTCAACGGCGACGGCCAATTCGACTCCGGGCAGGTCGACATCCAGCCGCTGCCCGGCCAGCTTGCGATCGGTAACCCCGGCTACCCGTTCTGGGTCCCCGGCCAGGCCGGTCACCGGCCGCCGCACCCGCCGCTCGACACGATCCACGACGGCGGTCTGCCCCGCCACGTCGTGGTCAGCGCGGCCGGGAGCGACGCGGTCCACGTCGAGACCCCCTTCGACTTCACGAAGGAGCTCGAGCACATCACGGCGCAGCAGCTCCCCGAGCTTGGCGATCCGATCGAGAGGATCGCGATGAAGTTCCACGCCACGCGCTTCCACGACACGTTCCTGCCGGACGGAACCCCGCGCACCGGCACCGACGGGTTCATCGCCAACGGCCTCGACCCGGTCGCCGGAGCGCCGTACGCCGATCCGTGCATCAACGACGCCGGCGAGCCGTGGGGCGTGACCTCCGACGGCAAGCCGAAGCGCCTCTACAAGGCCGCCGACATCCAGATCGACGCGATCTTCAACAAGTCGGGCTGGCACTTCCCGCAGATGCGGATGATCTCGCTGTGGGAAGACGTGGAGGACGTGTTCAACGGCATCCGGCCGCCGGAGCCGCTCTTCTTCCGCGCGAACAGCCCCGAGTGCATCGAGTTCTGGCTCACGAACCTCGTCCCGCACATCTACGAGTTCGACGACTTCCAGGTGCGCACGCCGACCGACGTCCTCGGCCAGCACATCCACCTCGTGAAGTTCGACGTGCTCGCGTCCGACGGCTCCGCCAACGGCTGGAACTACGAGGACGGCTCGTTCAGCCCCGGCGAGGTCGTCGAGCGGATCTTGGCGCTGAACGCGTTCGGACCGAACGGTGGCTTCATCGACCTCGACGGCAACCCGATCATCCTCCAGCCCGCGGAGCATCCCAGGTTCCCCGAGTTCAAGGGCGCGCAGACGACGGTCCAGCGTTGGATGTCGGACGACGTCCTCAACCTGATGGGCGAGAACCGCACGCTGCGCACGGTCTTCACGCACGACCACCTCGGTCCGTCGACGCACCAGCAAGTGGGCCTGTACGCGGGCCTGGTCATCGAGCCGCCGGGCTCCAAGTGGCGCGACCCGGCGACCGGGAACTTCATGTACACGCGTCACGACGGCGGACCGACGAGTTGGCGCGCCGACATCCTGACCGGCACGAACGACACCAAGAGCTTCCGCGAGTTCATGGTCGAGTTCGGCGACTTCCAGCTCGCCTACATGGAGGACAGCCACCCCAACCTGAAGAGCGGCGGCGGTCCGATCGAGCCGCTCCCCTGGCACGTCACCGACCCGCGCGACCCGGGCGAGGGCTTCGACGCGCCGAAGTTCGCGATCAATCCGCCGGGCAAGAAGGAAGTGGGTCTCCCGTTCCTGCTCGAGCGTCCGTTCCGGCCGTTGCCCGAAGCGGTCTCCGCCGACGACCCGGGCACGATGTCGGTCAACTACCGCAACGAGCCGGTCGCGCTGCGCGTGTTCGATCCCGATGCCCCCAACCCCTCGAACCCGTCCCTCATGGGCGGCCAGTCGGCGGGGATCCCGGGCGACCTCGCGCACGTCTTCCGCTCCCCCGTCCAGCGCGAGCTCAACGAGCTCAACGACGCGCCGTCGGGGTGGCCGTACTCGAACGGCGCGGGACCGCCGGTCGGCTCGGCCTCCTTCGGAGCCTTCACCGGCGACCCGTTCACGCCGCTGATGCGCGCGTACGAGACGGACGAGATCAGGATCCGCGTCCTCGTCGGCGCGCACGAGGAGGGCCACAACTTCAGCATCCACGGCCACAAGTGGCTGTACGAGCCGAGTTGGCCCGAGTCCGGCTGGCGCAACTCCCAGGTGATGGGCATCTCGGAGTTCTTCGACTTCGAGACGGACGCGGACGTGGTGAAGTACGGCAACAAGTTCGCCGACTACTTGTATCAGGTCGGCTCGTCGACCGACGACCTGTGGACCGGTCTGTGGGGCCTGATGCGCGTCTACGACCGCGATCTCGGCGAGGTGCCGGGGCTGCTGCCGCTGCCGAACAACCTCGACGGCAAGGCACCGGACTTCACCAACGCCCCGGCCTTCGAGGTCGACAAGCGTTGCCCCGTCAACGCACCGAAGAAGAAGTTCATCGTGCACGCGCTGCGCGCGCAGGACTTCTTGCCGAACCAGCGGCTGGAGTACAACGAGCGAGTGTCCTCGCCCGGCGTACCGACGCCGATCTCGATCGCCGGTCCGCTCAACGACCCGACCGCGATCCTGTACGTCCTCACGGAGGACTTGAACTTCCTGCCGAACCCCTGGGGGGGCTACGGCGTGAAGCTCAAGCCCGGTCTGGAGAGCGAGCCGCTCATCCTGCGGGCGAACGCCGGTGACTGCATCGACGTCGTCCTCGCGAACCACCTGACCGGCCACCCGGTCGACCTCGACGGGTTCTTCACGCTCCCGCTGATGATCGACAACTTCAACGCGAACCAGGTGAGGCCGTCGAACGAAGTCGGGCTGCACACGCAGCTCCTCGAGTACGTCGTCACGGAGGCGGACGGCGCGAACGTCGGCTTCAACCCGGTGCAGACCGCGCAGCCGCAGGCGATCGCTCCTCCGATCGCCCTCGATCCGACGAAGGTCGCGCACTACCGCTGGTACGCGGGCGACATCACGATCCAGCCCAACGGGCATCGGATCGCGACTCCGATGGAGTACGGAGCGATCAACCTGATCTCGTCCGACCGCATCAAGCACTCGAACAAGGGCGCAATCGGCGCGCTCGTCATCGAGCCGCAAGGCGCGGTCTGGACCGTCGATCCCGGCCAGCGCGCGGCGGCGACGGTGTACCCGCCGAACAAGCCGGAGTTCCGCGAGTTCGTCACCCTGTGGCAGAGCGACGTGAACATGCGGTTCGGGAGCGGCCAGGCGATCCCCAACCTCGCCGAGGCCGAGGATCCCGAGGATTCGGGCCAGTGGGCGATCAACTACCGGACCGAGCCGATGTGGTTCCGCAAGGGCTTCAAGCCCGACACGCCGCTCGGGGACACCAATGACAAGGTCTTCACGTCCGTGCTGACCAATGCGCAGATCGGCGGCGTGGATCCCGAGACGCCGGTCTTCACCGCGGCTCCGGGTCAAGCGGTGCGCTTCCGCGTGCTCAAGCCCGCGGGTAACCAACGCAACCACGTGTTCTCGCTCCACGGACACATCTGGCAGGAGCTGCCGTTCGTCACCGATCTCGTCGTGTTGCCGGACGACCCCTTCGGGAGCAACATGCTCGGCGACAACCCGAAGAGCGAGTGGAAGGGGGCCGAGATGGGCATCGGCCCGTCGAGCCACTACAACTTCCTGCTCGAGAACGGTGCGGGCGGCAAGTTCGCAGTGACCGGCGACTACCTGTACCGCGACTTCGCCTCCTTCGGGTTCGACGGCGGGCTCTGGGGCATCTTCCGCGTCGGGTACTGATCGTGCGTCTCGACTGGCTTCTCCCGGGCCGACAGGGCTCCGCGATGCGCGCGCTCTTCCCGGCGTGCATCGCGGCCCTGCCGGCGGCCGCGGGCGCGTACCAGGACGAGCGGGAAACGCAAGGTCCGCGCGTCGTGGGTCGCATCGAGGTGCAGGGCATCGCGATCGAGGCGAGCGTGACGCCGCTCGAGCCGTCCCCGACGGACGCGCTCGTCGAGGGCCAGCAGGTCCGCGTGGCGTTCCGGATCGCCGACACGGCGACGGGAGCCCCGCAGACGACGCTGAGACCCGCCGCTTGGCTGCATCCGGCCGACGAGGAGCAGCCGTGCGAGGACAAGGTGCGCGGCTTCCTGTCTGGCGGCATCGTCTCCCGCGCGGACGTCGACCTGAACGTGTTCTACGTCGTCGCGCTGAACGGCGACGCGACGCTCTCCGTCGTCGACCCGTTGTTCGGCTACGGCGGCAGCAAGCTGCTCGCGCTCGTCGAGCTCGCGAGCCCGGGGGAAGACTGGGTCCTGTCGGCCGATCGGACGCGCCTGTTCGTGAGCGAGCCGCTCGCGCAGTCCGTCGCGGTCGTGGACCCCTCGACATGGACGGTCGCGGGCCGGCTGGAGACCGGCCCGCGGCCCGTCCGCGTCGCGCTCCAGCCCGACGAACGCTACCTCTGGGTCGGCTGCGACGGCGACGACGGCGACGGCGACGCGGTGTCGGGCGTCTCCGTCTTCGACGCGCTCACGCACGAGCGGGTGGCGCACGTCCCCACCGGCGCGGGCCACCACGAGCTCGCGTTCTCTCCCGACAGCCGTTTCGCGTTCGTCACGAACGAGGACGCCGGCACGCTGTCGGTCATCGACGTCTGGACGATGAAGATCGAGCGCACCTTCGTGGTCGGTCGCCGCCCGGTCTCCGTCGCCGTGTCGCCGCTCTCCGGCGCCGCTTACGTCGTCGACGCCGACGCGGGCGAGGTGCACGTCCACGACGCGACCAGCCTCGCCAAGATCGCGACGATCGACGTCGAGCCCGGCGTGGGCGAGCTCAGCTTCGACCCGTCGGGCCGGCTCGGTTTCCTGCCGAACCCGGACGCGAACACGGTCGACATCATCGACTCGTCGGCGCACCGGGTCGTGCAGACCGCCGACGTCGGCGTCCGTCCCGATCAGGTCACGTTCACCGATACCCTCGCCTACGTGCGCTCGCTCGGCAGCGAGCTCGTCTGGATGATCCCGATCGACCAGGTCGGCGTCGAAGGACGTCCGGTCCCGATCATCGAGTTCTCGGGCGGCCAGGCCCCGTTCGGCCTGGGCTCCGGCCCCGCGACCGCCGAGGGCATCGTCGCGGCACCCGGCGGGACCGCGGTGCTCGTCCCGAACCCGGCCGACGGCGCGATCTACTACTACCGCGAGGGCATGGCCGCGCCGATGGGCCATTACAAGAACTACGGCCGCGAGCCGCGCGCGGCGATGGTGGTCGACCGCAGCCTGCAGGAGATCGAGCCGGGCCTCTACGCGACGGACGTCGAGCTGCGCTCGGCCGGCACGCTCGACCTGACGTTCTTCGTGGACGCGCCGCGCATCGCGCACTGCTTCTCGGTCGCGGTAGAGCCCGATCCCGAGCTCGAGGCCGCGCGCGCGGGCCGTCTGCGCGTGAAGCTGGAGCCCCTGGCGGACGAGCTCACGGTCGACGCAGGCGCGCCCTTGCGCGTGCGCGTGCGCGTGACGGACGCAGCGACCGGCGTGCCCCGCCTCGACCTCGCCGACGTCGGCCTGCTCGCGTTCCACGCGGGCGGCTGGCAGGAACGCCACCGGCTCGCGCACGCGGGGGCCGGCGTCTACGAGACGTCGCTGACGCTCCCCGACCGCGGGTCCTACTACCTGTTCTTCCGCTGCCCCTCGCAGGAGGTCGAGTACGCCGACGTGCCGCCCCGGGTCGTGCGGGCACTGGAAGCGGAGCCGGCCGAGCAGCCGGCAGGAGCCGAACGATGAGTCTCTCCCGATCGCCCGGCCTCGCCGTGCTGGCGATGGCGCTCGCGGCGTGCGCGAGCGCGCCCGGGCCCGCGGCACCGGCGGCGAGCGCCGTCGCGCCCGCCCGGTCCCCCGTCGAGCCTCCGTCGCGCCTGGCGCCGCCGTCGAGCCTCGGGCCCGAGCGCGACGCGGCGGACGGATCGGACGCGGCGGTGGACGCCGGCCGCGCGCTGCGGATCCCCGACGTCGAGCTCGTCGACCGCAAGGGCCGCTCGGTGCGCTTGCGCGAGCTGCTCGGGGACGACGTCGTCGCGATGAACTTCGTCTTCACGACCTGCCGCACGATCTGCCCCCCGCTCACCGCGAACTTCGCCCGGGTCCAGGACGAGCTCGGCGACGCGCTCGGCGACGGCGTGCGCCTCGTCAGCGTGAGCATCGACCCGGTCAACGACACGCCGCCGCGGCTCGACGCCTGGGCCGACGAGTTCGGCGCGGGCGAGCACTGGTCGTTCCTCACCGGCGAGAAGAACACCGTCGACGGTCTCCTGAAGGCGCTCGGCGTCTTCACGCCGCTCAAGGTGGATCACGCGCCGCTCGCGCTCGTCGGCGACGCCTCGACGGGTCGCTTCGAGCGCATGGACGGGCTCACCCCGCCGGCGACGATCGCCCGCGCCCTGCTCGATCTGCGCCGAGAGCGCGCGACCGCGGCCGAGGAGCCCTTCGTCAACGCCAGCGCGCACGCGTACTTCGGCGACGTCGAGCTCGTCGACCAGCACGGCGAGACCCACCGGCTGTACGCCGACTTGATCCGCGGCCGCACGGTCGTCATCGACAGCTTCTTCGCGAGCTGCACCGGAGTGTGCCCCGTGCTCGCGCGCAACATGGGCGCGATCCAGGACGACCTCGGCGAGCGGCTCGGCGACGACGTGATCCTGATGTCGGTGAGCGTCGACCCGAGCGAGGACACGCCGCCGCGGCTCGCGCACTACGCGTCGAGCGTCGGCGCCAAGCACGGATGGTACTTCCTCACCGGCCCGGTGCCACAGGTGCGCGAAGCGCTCCACAAGCTCGGCTTCGCGGTCGAGGAGCGCGAGCAGCACAGCAACGTCATCGTCGTCGGCAACGACCGAACCGGGCTCTGGAAGAAGGCGCGCGGGCTCGCGGAGCCGCAGGAGGTCGTCGAGATCGTGCGCAGCGTGGTCGAGGACGATGGCTCCTGACGCGCTCGCCCTCGCGCTCTGTGTCGCGCTCGCCGCGGCGCTCCCGGCCGAGGACCCGCGTCTGACCGAGCCGCGTCTGACAGACCCGCGTCTGACAGACTCACAGATGCGGGGTCGCGCGATCTACCTGCGCGGCGCGGGCGCCGAGGGGCGCGCGATCACCGCGCTGTTCGGCGACGCGCGCAGCGAAGTCCCGGCGAGCGCGGTCACCTGCGCCGGCTGCCACGGCTTCGACGGCCAAGGCCGTCCGGAGGGCGGCGTCGTGCCCTCCGACATCACCTGGGGCGCGCTGACCAAGCCGTACGGCGTGCGGCACGCGAACGGCCGCGAGCACCCGCCCTACGACGAGCGGCTGCTCGTGCGCGCGATCACGCAGGGCATCGACCCGGCGGGCAACGCGCTCTCGACGACGATGCCGCTGTTCCAGCTCACCCACCAGGAGGCCAAGGATCTCGCCGCGTACGTCGAGCGCCTGGGGACGCTGCGCGATCCCGGGCTCGGCGAGGACGTCGTGCGGCTGGGCTGCGTGCTGCCGGCGGGTTCCGCGGACGCGCAGCGCGCGCTGTTGACCGCGTTCTTCGCCGACGTCGGCGCGGACGGCGGCATCCACGGCCGGCGCGTCGAGCTGCGCTTCGCGACGGCGGAGCCGGGCGGCAAGCTCGAGGCGGTGCGCAGGCTCGTGCTCGAAGAGGAGGTCTTCGCGCTGCTCGCGACCGACGTCGCGGGCGAGGAAGAGGCGATCGGCGCCCTGCTCGACCGCACCGGCACCCCGCTCGTCGGCGCGCTGACGGACTTCTCGCTGGCCGCGAATCCGCCCAACCGCTACGTGTTCCATCTGCTCTCGGGGGTGCGAGCGCAGGCGGTCGCGCTCGCCGAGCACGCCGCGACGCTGTTCGGGGAGCGAGCCACGCGCGTCGCGATCGTCTGCTCGCCCGACGCGGCCCCGATCGCCGACACGCTCGCGGCACGCTGGGACGAGCCCGTGCGCGTCACCCTCGAGCGCGACGCCGACCCGTCGCGCTCGGACTCGATCGCGCGCTCTCTCGCGCTCTCCCCGGTCGATGCGCTGTTCGTGCTCGTCGACGGCGACGCCCAGCTCGCGCTGTTGCGCGCCGTGGCGGACGCCGGCGTCGCGGCCGACGCGTTCGTCCCCGGCCCGCTGACCGCGCCCGGCGTCACGGACGTCGCGGCCGCGCTCCAGGGCCGCCTCTATCTCTCGTTCCCGCGCGGGCCCGGCGACCAGGACCCGGCGGCGCTGCAAGCGCTCGTCGCGTTCGCGCGCGCCCACGAGCTGGCGCTCGAGCGTTCCACGCTCACCGACCAGATCGTCGCGTGGTGCAACGCGCGCCTCCTCGTCGAGGCGCTGCGCCGCGCCGGACGCGACGTCGGCCGCGAGCGGCTCGCGAGCACGCTCGAGGCTTTCTACCGCTTCGAGACCGGACTCTTGCCGCCGCTCACCTTCGGCCCCAACCGCCGCGTCGGTGCGCTCGGTGCCTACGTCGCCCCCATCGACCCCACGACGGGCCGGCTCGGCCCCGCAAGTCCATGGATCGCTCTCGATTGACCGCCGTCCAACTCGCCCTCGTCTCGCTCGTCCTGCCGCTCGCCGCGCAGGCTCCGCCCCTCGAGGAGGACTGCGCGCCGGCGACGGAGCTCGTGCTCGCGGCGACCTTCGACGGCCAGCCGATCACGCTCGCCGAGCTCGACCTGCTCGTCGCGGGTCCGATCGAGCAATTGCGCTCCCAGCTCCGCGAGGAGCGCGAGCGGCAGCTCGAGCTCGAGATCAACTCGCGCTTGCTCCAGCGCGAGGCCGCGCGCCGCGGCACGACCGCGCTCGAGCTGTTGCGCGTCGAAGTGATCGAGCGCGTCCAGGCGCCCAGCGAGGCGGACGCGCGCGCTTTCTACGAGGAGCACGCCGAGGAGCTTCCCGGCGGCTTCGCCGCGCACCGCGAGCGCATCGTGCAGCACCTCGGTCGCGAGCGCGAGAGCAGCGCCGCGGCCGCGTTCGCCGCGTCCGTGCGCGCGCGGACGACGCTCGAGGACCTGCGCACGGGCGTTGCGCTCGGCGAGCCCGCTCTCGACCCCGCGACGCGGCTCGCGTCGATCGGCGAGGAGACGATCGACCTGCGCGCGGTCGACGCGCCGATCCTGCCGCTGCCGACGCTCGTCGCCGAGCAGATCCACGACCTGCGCCGGCGGGCTCTGGACGCGGTGATCGCGGACCGGCTCGTCGCGGCCGAGGCGCAGCGCCAAGGCATCACGATCGAGACGCTCGTCGATCGCGAGGTGCCCGTGCCCGCGATCGGCGATGATCAGGCGCGCGCGTTCTGGGACGAGCACGGCGCGGAGCTCGGGCTCGAGCTCGACGTCGACGACCCGCAGGACCGCGCGCGCGTCGTCGCGTACCTGCGCCAGCGCGCGGAGTACGAGGGCCGCCGGGCGCTCGTCGAGCGCCTGCGCGCGGCCGCGGACGTCGAGGTGATGCTCGCCGCGCCGCACGCGGCCGACGAGCGCCTGCTCGCCGGCGACCAGCCGAGCCGGGGCGCGGCCGACGCGCCCGTCCGAGTCGTCGCGTTCCTCGACTTCGAGTGCTCGAACTGCGCCGGGGTGCACGAGGTGCTGACGAACCTGCCGGACGACCTGGCGGGAGCGACGAGGGTCACGCTGCGCGACTTCCCGCTGAGCATGCACGAGCACGCCTTGGGTGCCGCGCTCGCCGCCGAAGCCGCGCGCGAGCAGGGCGCGTACTGGGACTACGCGGCGCTGCTCTTCGCGCGCCAGCCCGCGCTCGCGCCCGCCGACCTCGAGCGCTACGCCGCCGAGCTCGGCCTGGACCTGGGCCGGTTCCGCGAAGCGCTGCAGAGCAAGAGGCACGCCGCCCACGTCGAGCGGGACCGCGAGGACGGGCGCGCCATCGGCGTCTACTCCACGCCGACGGTCTACGTCGACGGCCGGCGCGTGTCGGAGCGCACGCGCGAAGGGCTCGAGCACGCGCTGCGCGAGGCCCTGCGCGAGCACCGCGAACGCTCGCGGGGGTGACGCGCCGGCACGCGGATTGCCATACTCGCCGGCATGTGGTGGAACCGCGTCGAGCTATCCCTGGTCGAGCTGATGGACGGCTTTCTCGTCGGGCGCTCGCCGACGCAGCGGCAGATCGAGTGGCTCGCGCGCCGCCGCCGCGTCCGCTCGATCGTCGCCCTGAACGTCGAAGGCGAGCGCGGACAGGTGCTCTCGCCGAACGTCGAGGCATCGTGGGCGCACGCGTATCGCCTGGTCCACGAGCGCGTGTCGCTCGACGCACGGCTGCCGTGGGGACCGCGGGTCGAGCACTTCCTCGCGACGATCGCGCGGCTCGAGCGGCCGATCTACGTGCACTCGCTCCACGGGCGGCGCGCCGCGGCGATGGCGACGATCGCGCTCGGCGTCGAGCTCGGATGCTCGGGCGCGGACGCGCTGGAACGAGCGCGCGAGCGCGGGGAGTCGCACACCTATACGGAGTCGCACACCT
>CAZGTQ010000288.1:0-6933 GCA_964528575.1 uncultured Planctomycetaceae bacterium
GCGGGCGAGACGCACGCACTCGGACACCCGCTCGACCGCCTTCGCCTTCATCCGCCGGAAGCCCCAGGACTCCCCCACGCGACGCACGGCCACATGCTCGAGGATCGGCGCCTCGACGCGCACGATCTCGTGCAGCGTGTCCGCGATGCGCCGCATGGCGGCCGCGCCGTAGAAGTCGATCTGGTCGCCGCGCACGACGAGCGGCGTCACCCGGTACGGCACCACGCCTGTCCGGCTCTCGGACGTCGATTGCACGCCCGCGAGCACCGCCTCGACGCGCGAGGCTGGAGTCGTCGGCGACGCCGGCATGGCAGTCCGAGAGAGCGGCGCTTCGGCCGACGCGACCACGACCGGTGCTTCCGCGATCACCGACGCGCCGTCCGTGCGCTCGTCGACGGAACCCTCGCTCGGCTCGAGCGCCGCGCGTGCTCGTGCGTCCTCGAGCGCAGCCAACAGATCCTCGAGCTCGCGCTCGCGGTTCTGCCACCAGTCGGTCGACCAGATTCGGTGCAGGCGCCAGCCGAGGTCCTCGAGCACCGACTGTCGGAGCTTGTCCCGATCGCGTGCGGACGGCGCGCTGTGGTAGCTCGCGCCGTCGCACTCGATGCCCAGCAGGTAGCGTCCCGGGTGCGTCGGATCGACCACGGCCAGATCGATCCGATAACCCGAGCAGCCGACCTGGCGGTGCACCCTCCAGCCGCGCTCCTCCAGCGCCGCAGCCACCTCCGCCTCGAACGGGGAGTCGAAGTCCGCCGTCACGTCGATAGCGAGCTCGCGCTTGAACGCTTCCTCGCCCTGCTCGGCGTACTGCAGGAATCGCTTGAGGTCGCGCACGCCCGCGCTCTTCGTCCTGTTCAGGTCGATCTTGTCGTGCGTGAGCGTCGAGAAGACGACGATCTCGCGCTTGGCACGAGTGATCGCGACGTTGAGACGACGCCAGCCGCCCTCGTTGTTGAGCGGGCCGAACTGCATCCGCACGCGACCGCTCATGTCGGGCCCGTAGCAGACGGTGAACAAGATCACGTCGCGCTCGTCGCCCTGCACGTTCTCGAGGTTCTTGACGAAGACCGGCTCGCGCACCGAATCGCTGAAATGGCGCTCGATCTCCGGGTGCTGACGGCGCGCAACGTCCAAGAGATCCTGGACGAGCGACTGTTGGGCCTGGCTCAAGGCCACGACTCCGATCGAGAAGCGCTGCAGCTCGGGGTCCTTCAGCCGATGCACGATCTCGGCCACGACCGCCTCCGCCTCCGCGCGGTTCGTCCGCGACTTCCCGAAGTCGTACACGCCGTTCGGCACCGCGCGCCAGCTCACGCCCAGCCTGTAGTCGACCGCGGAGGGGAACGTGATCAGCTTCCCGTCGTAGTAGTTGCGATTGCTGAACGCGATCAGGCTCTCGTGTCGGCTGCGGTAGTGCCACGCGAGCGTGTGCCGCTCGATGTTGCTGCGGATGCAGTCGTCGAGGACGCTCTGCAGGTCCTCGATCTCCGCGTCCTCGTCCGCGCCGGCGTCCGCCTTCGCGAAGAAGCTCGTCGGCGGAAGCTGCTTCGGGTCGCCGACGACGATCAACTGCCGGCCCCGCGCGGCCGCCCCGACGGCGTCCCAGCTCGGCATCTGCGACGCCTCGTCGAACACGACGACGTCGAACGGCGGGAGCGAGGGATCGAGGTACTGCGCGACCGAGAGCGGGCTCATCAGCAGGCAAGGCCGCAGCTCGCGAATGAGATCGCCCGCCTCCTTGAACAGAGTTCGGATCGGCTTGTGACGACGCTGCTTCAGGATCTCGCCTTGCAAGAAGCTGCCCTGGACGCCGTTGCGCAGGCTCTCCTTCGAACGCCCCTGCGCGTCGATCCGCGCGCGCACGGTCGCTTGCGTCGCCTGCATGAGCTCGTCGTCGAGCCGCCGGAAGCGCTCGATCGCCCGCTCGTGATCGTCGCTGGCGAACGCGGCGAGAGCGGGATCCGCGGAGACGGTGTGGAGATACCACTCCTCTCCGTACCCGCGCTCGAAGGCCGCGACGAGTTGCGCTGCCGAGAACGCGCCTTGCTCGAGCTCCTCGATCGGACGGGCCAGATCCGCGGCGATCGCGCGCGCACGCTCGGCACGCCAGCGGCACCAGGCGCGTACGCCGCTCCAGCCGGCGAGCCAGCGCTCGGCCTGCGGCAGGCACCCCGACGGATCGACTCGCGCCCATGCGGGTGCGCCGTCGAGACGAAGCTGCTGCGCCGCGGCGTGCGCGCAGTGGGCGGCGGCGGACCAGCGCTCGTCGAGCTCGGTGAGCGCGGCCGCGAGCGGTCCGTCGACGCCGTCGAGCAGGCCCGTCCACGAGCGCAGGAGTTGCCCGCCCGCGACTTCGTCGCCGCCGGCGAGCCGTCGAGCGCAGCCCCGCACGTCCCGCACCCACTGCAGCGAGGCGCGGACCTTGTCCACGTCCGCCTGTTCGCCGGGCCATGCGTCGCCGAACGCGACGGCCGCTGCGGCGGACAGCTCGACGAAGGAGCGCTCGCGCTTGCGGAGGTCCAGCACGCGCTCCAGATCCGCCGCCGCGCTCTCGATCGGCATCGGAGCCTTGGGTGACGCGACCGCAGCGAACTTCCTCCCCCACGCGCGCCGCGCGAAGAACCTCGGCACGAGCCACTTCGCCTGAGCCGTCCGCAACTCGTCGAGCAGCGCTCCCGCGTCGATCTCCTCGTGTGCTCGGCCGTACCGCTCGCCGAAGTAGCGGCGCTCGGCACGCAGCCGCTCGAGACCATCGAGCGCCGCGTCCACGTCACGCTCCAGCCGGTCCCAGTCGTCGCTCGCCAGCGCCTCGGGCGCCACCCGCTCCGCGCGGAGCCACAGCACGGCGGCCCTCGAGAGCGGCTCTCGCTCGTCCCACGCCGGCCATGCGAGGTCGCCGAGCAGCGCTTCGCGGACCGCGGCCGCGAGCTCCCCCAGCACCCGGAGCGGCTCCAAGGCCGCCCTGACCGCCGCGGACGCCTCGCGGTCCCAGAGCGGCGTGTACTGGGTCTGCCCGATCTCGCTCAGCGAATGCCCGGGTGCGACTGCCGCTGCTTGGGCGGCGGCCCGGGCGTCTCGCAGGACGGCCCGCGCCTGCGTCAGCTTCTCCGCGTCCGTCGTAGCGATCTGCGTCCAACCGGGATCGACCGCCGGCGCGTCGGTCATCCCGATCAGACGCGAGAGAACCTCGAACACGGTCTCACCGCTCGGGCGCTCGCGGTGCAGGGCATCGACGTAGCCGTTCAAGCGATCCCGCACGGCGTCCAGCTCGCGAGCGATCGATTCGCGGTCGACGGGGTTCCGGTCCTCGTGCGCGTTCAGCGACGCTGCGAGCTGATCGAGCACCTGCTTCTTGCGGGCCTTGTCCGAGTGGAGCTCGAGGCAACGATCGCCCAGACCGACCTGCGTCAGTCGCCGGTGCACGACCTCGAGCGCGGCCATCTTCTCGGACACGAAGAGCACGCTCTTGCCGCTGGCGAGGCAGTGCGTGATGAGGTTCGTGATCGTCTGCGATTTCCCCGTGCCCGGGGGCCCGATCAGCACGAAGCTCTTGCCCTCGGCGGCCGCGACGATCGCCGCGAGCTGCGACGAGTCGGCCGGCATGGGTACGAACGTCTCCGTCGACGGCGCGACGGCATCGAGCTCGCCGGGATCGCGGAAGCCGACTCCATCGTCGTACCGCTCACGCGGCGTCTCGACGAGGTGGCGTACGACGGGGCTCTCGAGCAGCCGGTCGGCGTACTCGTTCAGGTCCCGCCAGATCAGGATCTTCGCGAAGGAGAACATGCCGACGCGCGCCTCCTCGACGACTTCCCATCCCCGCTTGGGCAGGATCTCCTCGCGGAACCGCTGGAAGACGTACGGGACGTCGATCCCGCTCCCGTCGTCCGGCGGCGGGTCCACGCGGTCGACGCGGACGCTGTGCGAATCCTCCAAGTACCGGAGCAACGTGACGTTGAGCCGAGCGTCCTCGGCTCGCGCTTCCAGCACGATTCCCTCGGAGACGGTTCGTCGCTTCAGGCCAACGGGCACGAGCACGAGCGGTGCGAAGCGCGGCTTCTCGCTCCTCTCCGTCTCGAAGAACTTCAGTAGGCCGACGGTGAGGTAGAGGTTGTTCGACCCGCCCTCCTCCTCCGCCGTCTTGGCCTCGCGAAGCAGCGCCACGAGGCGCTTGTCGAGCGTCTCCTCATCCAGGTCCGCGTACAGCACGCCCTTTTCCTGCTCCTGCAGCAGGTGCGGCTTCAGGTCATCGAGCGTGAGTCGGCGGTCGTGGCCGTCGACGATCTCGTCGGGTCGCTGTCGGATCTGGAAGCGACGTCCGTCGGCGAGCGCGTCTTCGAGCTTCGCGACGTCCGTGACGAGGAGCTTCACGATCCTCCCGCTCGCCGGAATGTTCAGGAGCCGGTTCCGGAGCGACAGGTCGAGGAGCTTGCGTTTCCACGTCTCGATGCGCGCTGGGCCCTGCTCGACCTCGGCGGCGACGCGCAGCCTCCGCTCGCGCGCCGCCGCGACGTCTTCGCTGGTGGGCGCGTCCATCGACCCACCGAGGGGCTGCGCGATCGCCTCGTTCGACGCGTGCGTCGCGGAGGAGACCGTCGGCAGAGGCCGGACCTGCCCGCGCCGCGCGCGGTGCACGTCGACGGCGATCCGGAACTTGCCGTCGTCGCTCAGAAGGCGCCGAGCAACGCTCTTCGACGCCTCGAAGTCGAGGGCACTGCCCGCGACCGCCGCCGTCAGGTCGAAGACCACCAAGTCGCGGTTCTCGAGGTGGTTGCGGATGCGCGCGGGATCGTCGAGCGTCGCCTCAGGCAGCGAGCGCTCCTCGAGCCAGACACCGCAGAGCGCGTGTCCGTCGACGAGGAGCAAGAGCGGATGGAGACCGGCCTGCTCCATCGCCGCTGCGCCGAGGAGGGCGAGATCCAAGCACGTGGCCTGCCGTTGCTCGAGGACCTGGGCGGGCAGCCGCACCCGCTGTCCCTCGCTCTCGAAGCTCGCGGGCGGGTTGACGTACTGGATCGCCTCGGAAAGGATCGCTCCGTAGATCGCAGCGGCTTGACGGAGCGCCGCTCTGGGATCCTGACTCTGATAGCCGTCGACGGAGGGGCTGCCTGTCCACTGCATCAACAGCTCCCCCGCGCTCGACAAGACGCGCGCGATGGCCGGCTCGTTCGGAAGGACGAAGGCGGCGAGCAGCTCGGGGTAGACGCTGCAGCCGGGCCATTCGTTGCGGGCGTAGACCGTGACCGGCTGACACTCGAGAGCGACTCGCTCCTCGCCAGCCCAGAGCTCGACCGAGAGAGAGCCGGTCACGCGCTCGGTCAGGCGGTCGAGGAACGCGTGGTCGAGCTCGAACGCCGGCTCGGCGATGTGGCGCACCTGGCCAGGTCGCAGTTCGTCGAGTCGGATCTCGCGGGTCGACGCGAAGGCGGGATCGGCCGAGAGCACGAGCCGCAGGTCCCGCTGAACGACCTCGGTGTCGTTCTCGAGGCGGATCTCGCGCAGCGCCACCACGCCGTTCGCGTGCATCGCGTACTGGATTCGGGGAAGCGCGTCGACTGTGACGCTGACCGAACCGCCGCCGTGCTCGTGGGCAGGTGCCGCTGCGGCGGCGCTGCTCGGCGATCGCGAATCGGGCGGAAGCGCCTCGGTCAGTGCACTCGCTACAGCCGGTGCAGGCCTTGCGTCCAAGTCGGTCGGGAACGCGCCCTCTTCGTTCGGGTCGTCGTTGCGCAGGCCTTCCAGATGCGCTTCCATCTCGGCGAGGCGCGGCTCGTCTACCCCCATCGCGCGAGCTGCGCGCGCAAGCGCCGCCGCGTCCTGTACCTTGCGCTCCCGCTCGGATGACGAGATCGCGCTGCGGGCCTCCTGCGCGCTCGCCTCGAAGAGCTCGACCAGGCGCAGGACTTCCGCGGAAGCGGGAACATCGCGCGCGTCCACGCGAGGACCGTCGGGGGACGTCGAGTCGGTCATCTGTCCAGAGCAGGGGACGTGGGGAACAGGCGGTCCTCGGTCAGCCGGGCGGTGCGACTCGAGCGAGCGGCGGAGCGAGCGAGCAGCGTGAGGGCGAGTGGCGCCGAAGGGACCGTACGTCGCTGCCGATCATCGATCCAGTGGCCTGCCGCCGGAGCGGCGCGCGCGAACAGCGAAATCGACCGGCGGGGCCGGCCGCGTCGGCGCGCTTCCCAGGCGAAACTCTTCCGTGACCCCGCTCCGCGTTCCCTGGGGGTGCGTCTCGTCATGATCCTCTCTCGCTATCGTCGCCGGGCTCGTCGGGGCCGGAGACCGTCTGGACGTGCGCTCTCGCCCTGATCGGCCAGCTCCCCCCGGAACGCGGTCGAGCGCGCGTGCGATCCGTTACGCTGTGCGCTCGGTCCCCCTCGGAAGGAGCCCTGGGAAGGAGCTCGCATCATGGCCCAGCGACGCAGAACGCAGCGCAACCAACACCAGATCTGGATCGGCGTGGGAGCGCTGGTCGCGATCGCGTTGATCGGCTTTCTCGCGACGCGCGAGGACGGCGGCTCGGCGCCGGACATCGCCGCGGCAGACGAGCCGCAGAGCGCGCCGCCGACGGCTGGCGCGACCGCGGCCGCGGCCGCCGAGCCCGAGCCCGACCCCGGCCCCACGCCCGAGGAGCTCGCGGCCGAGAAGGAGCGCGCGGACGAGGCCGCGCGGCGGCGCGAGCGCGTCACGCTCTCGATCGAGGAGCACTTCCCCGACCTCGTCGAGAAGCTCGAGGATCCGCACTACGCGGACCTCGTCGACACCGCGTTCTGGCTCGGGCTGCCCGAAGGACGCGAGGTCTCGCGCGGCGAGCTCGCGGACTTCCAGACGCGGTGGACCGACGAGAAGACGAAGGCGCAGGAGCAGCTCTCCGCCCTCGCCGAGAATCCGCTCGACCTGTTCGAGTTCCGCCTCGCCGAAGTGCTCGAGCGG
>CAZGTQ010000289.1:0-23048 GCA_964528575.1 uncultured Planctomycetaceae bacterium
CGGCACCTCCTTGCTGCTCGCCGACAACAAGGTGTGCGACACCGCGGGAGCGTGCGCGCCGGGTTATCATGCCGGCTTCGAGCCCTGGCCATTGCCTGTTCGAACACGACGGTGACGTCCGAACACGACCCCCTGCCCGGCGGGAGCGCCGCCCGCGCCGCCGCCCACGAGATGCCCGGCCGCCTCCAGGAGGCGGGCGGGCTCACCCCGGGCGTGGCGCGCGCGATCGCGTCCGAGCTCGGCGTCCCCGAGGCCGAGGTCTGGGGCGTCGGCTCCTTCTTCCACCTCCTGGCGCGTCCGCAGAGCAAGGTCCGCGTCTGCACCGGCCTGTCGTGCATGCTCGCCGGCGCCGCCGACGTGCTCGCCGCCGCGCGCGACGCGGGGCTGCCCGCGGAGGCGTGCTCGTGCCTCGCCGGCTGCGACGTCCCGCCGGCGGTGCTGCGCGATCGGCGCGTCCTGCCGCGGGTCACGGTCGAGCACGTGCGCGCGGCGAAAGGCGACTGGCGCGCGCTGCGCTCGGAGGCCAGCGAGGACGAATGGCGCGGGACGATCGGACCGGCGGATGACCGCCCCGGCGAGCTCGCGCTGAACCTCGGCGGGGCGCCCGACTGGAGCGGGGCTGCTCTCGCGCGCGCGGACGAGCTCGGTCCCGACGGCGTCGTCGCCGCGCTCGAGCTCTCGGGCCTGCAGGGGCGCGGCGGCGCCGGCTTCCCGGCGCACCGCAAGTGGGCCGCGGTGCGCGCGCAGCGCGAGACGACGCGCTACGTCGTGCTCAACGCCGACGAGGGCGAGCCCGGCACGTTCAAGGACCGCGAGGTGATGCTGCGCCGGCCCGACCGCGTCATCGAGGGCCTCGCGATCGCGGCGCGCGCGGTCGGCGCGCAGGACGTCTACCTGTACCTGCGCGGCGAGTTCGAGGTGCCGTGGAACGCGATGGAGCGCGCGCTCGAGCGTTTCCGGGCCGCGGGGCTGCTCGGCGAGGTGCGCTTCCACATGCACGCCGGCCACGGCGCGTACATCTGCGGCGAGGAGACGGCGCTGATCGAGGCGCTCGAGGGCAAGCGCGGCATGCCGCGGCTCAAGCCGCCGTTCCCCGTCGAGAACGGCCTGTGGGGCAAGCCGACGCTCGTCCACAACGTCGAGACGATCGCGTGCATCCCGCCGATCGTCGAGCGCGGCGGCGACTGGTTCCGCGCGCTCGGCCGCACCGAGGCCGGGACGAAGCTCTACTGCCTCAGCGGCCACGTCGCGCGGCCGGGGACGTACGAGCTGCCGCTCGGCGTCACGCTCGACGAGCTCGTGGACGCGGCCGGCGGCTACGTCGGCGAGCTCAAGGCGTTCAGCCCCGGCGGGGCGAGCTCCGGCTTCCTGCCGGCGCGCATGCGCACCGTTGCGCTCGACTTCGCGTCGCTCGCGAAGGTGGGCTCGATGCTCGGCTCGGCCGGCGTCGTCGTGCTGAACGAGAGCGTGAACCTGCGCGACGCGGCGCTCGAGCAGCTGCGCTTCTTCGAGGCGGAGAGCTGCGGCCAGTGCGCGCCGTGCCGCATCGGCACGTACTATCTGCGCGAGACGCTCGAGCGGGCGCCCGGGCCCGCGCGGCTCGCGCACGTCGCGGACGCGGCGTGGCAGATGAACGAGGGCTCGATCTGCGGCCTCGGCCAAGCGGCGCCGCTGCCGCTGACGACCGCGCTCGAGCACTTCCCCGGAGACTTCCAAAAGGACGTCGAACCGTGATTCAGCCCAACGAGATCACGCTGCAGGGCCGCCGGCTCGCATTCGAGCCGGGCGAGACGATCCTGGACGTGGCGCGGCGCAACGGGGTCGAGATCCCGACGCTGTGCCACGACCCGCGGCTCGAGCCGGCGGGAGCGTGCCGCACGTGCCTGGTCGAGATCGACGGTTGGCGGCGGCTCGCGCCGGCGTGCGCGACGCGCGCGGACGCGGGCATGGTCGTCGCGTCGGAGAACGCGCGCGTCGAGCGCCACCGCAAGACGCTGCTCGCGCTCTACATGACCGATCACCCGAGCGAGCGCGCGGAGGCCGAGCGCGGCGCGCCGAACGAGCTGCTCGCGATGGTCGAGCGCTACCAGGCGCCGACCGACTGGGGCCGGCTCGAAAACAAGCGCGCGGGGCGGCCGGACGACCGCAACCCGTACATCCTGTTCCAGCCGGACCTGTGCATCCTGTGCGCGCGCTGCACGCGCTACTGCGACGAGGTCGAGGGCGTGAGCGCGATCACGCTCGCCGACCGCGGCTCGGAGACGACGATCTCGACGGCCGACGCGCTCTCGCTGCTCGACACGACGTGCGAGCTGTGCGGCGGCTGCATCGACGCGTGCCCGACGGGCGCGATGGCCGAGAAGATGCCGCTCGTGCGCGGCGACAAGCCCGAGCGCGAGCTCGAGAAGGTGCGCACGACGTGCAACTTCTGCGGCGTCGGCTGCCAGCTCGACCTGAACGTCGACCGCGAGGCGAACGAGGGCCGCGGCCGCGTCGTCAAGGTGACGAGCCCCGAGCCGGGCACGACGACGAACGACGGCAACCTGTGCGTCAAGGGCCGTTTCGCGTACGACTTCGTGCACCACGGCGAGCGACTGACGACGCCGCTCGTGCGCGGCGCCGACGGCGCGCTGCACGAAGCGAGCTGGGACGAGGCGCTGCGCTTCGCGGCCGCGGGCCTGCGCGGCGTCGCCGAGCGCCACGGCGGCGACGCGCTGGGCTTCGTCAGCAGCTCGCGCTGCACCGTCGAGGAGAACTACCTCGTGCAGAAGCTCTCGCGCACGCTGTTCGGCACGAACAACGTGCACCAGTGTGCCGCGACATGACACGCGCCGACCGTGGCCGGTCTGGTCACGACCTTCGGCGCGGGCGCGATGACGAACTCGATCGGGGAGATCCGTGACGCGGACTTCCTGTTCGTGATCGGGAGCAACACGAGCGAGGCGCACCCGATCATCGCGATGGAGATGAAGCGCGCGGTGCGCCGCGGCGCCACGCTCGTCGTCGCCGATCCGCGCGCGATCTGGATGGTGAACGTCGCCACGAAGCACCTCCAGCTCGTCCCGGGCACCGACGTCTGGCTCCTCAACGCGCTGGCGCACGTCATCGTCGTCGAGGGGCTCGTCGACGAGGACTTCGTCGCGCGCCACACGGAGAACTTCGACGCGGTGCGCGAGGCGGTGCTGCCGTACACGCCCGAGGAGGCCGAGCGCGTCACCGGCGTGCCGGCCGACGACATCCGCTGGACGGCACGGCGCTACGCGAAGACCGAGAAGGCGGGCATCTACTACACGCTCGGCATCACGGAGCACTCGCACGGCACGGACAACGTGTACGCGCTCGCGAACCTCGTCCTGATGACGGGGCACCTGGGCAAGCGCTCCGCGGGCATGAACCCGCTGCGCGGCCAGAACAACGTGCAGGGCGCGAACGACGCCGGCGCGACGCCGGTGTACTACCCCGGCTACCAGCGCGTCGACGATGCCGAGGTGCGCGCGAAGTACGAGCGCGCCTGGGGCGTCCCGCTGTCGCCGGAGCCGGGCCACAACCTCAACGTGATGATGAAGAAGGTCGGCACCGAGGTGCTCGGCCTGTTCGTCATGGGGGAGGACATCGTGCTGTCCGAGCCCAACGCGCTGAAGTTCGAGGAGGGGCTCAACCGGATCGAGTTCCTCGTCCAGCAGGAGCCGTTCACGAACGAGACGACGCGCTTCGCGGACGTCGTCTTCCCCGCGGCGGTCTTCGCGGAGAAGGACGGCGTCTTCACGAATTCCGAGCGGCGCGTCCAGCTCGTGCGCAAGGCGGTTGAGCCGCCCGGACAGGCGCGCGCCGATTGGGAGATCCTCGTCCAGCTCGCGAACGCGTGCGGCGCCGCGTGGTCGTACGGGAGCGCCGCGGAGATCTACGACGAGATGGCGCGCCTCGCGCCGAAGTTCGCCGGGATCAGCCACGCACGCATCGCGGTCGAGACGCACGGCGGCAAGAGCGGGCTGCAGTGGCCGTGCGTCGACGCGGCGCACCCGGGGACCGAGTTCCTGCACGAGGGCGGCGTCATGCGCGGCAAGGGCCTGTTCCAGCCGGTCGAGTACCGGCCGTCGGCCGAGCTGCCGGACGAACGATACGGGCTGATCCTGTCGACGGGACGCACGCTCTACCACTACAACGCTGCAACGCAGACGCGGCGCGAGTCGGGGCTCGACGCGAAGCAGCCGGAGAGCTTCGTCGAGATCCACCCGTCCGACGCGAAGAAGCGTGGCATCGCCGACGGCGATCTCGTCGAGGTGCGCACGCGCCGCGGCGCCGTCCGCGTCCGCGCGATCCTCTCGCGCCAGGTGCGCCGCGGCTGCATCTGGACGCCGCTGCACTTCGCCGAGGCGCGGGCGAACGTCTTGACGAACGACGTCGGCGATCCGGTGACGCAGACGGCCGAGTACAAGGTCTGCGCCGCGGAGGTCGCGCGCGTCGAGCCCGCGGCGGGCGGGGAGCGCTTCCCCGGGAACTACTACAGCACCACCGGCCCGCGCCGGTGAGCGCCCTCGAGCTGTTCTCCCTGCGCGGCCGGCGCGCGCTCGTCACGGGCGCGAGCCGCGGCCTGGGGCGGCACCTCGCGCTCGGCCTCGCGCGCGCGGGCGCCGACGTGGCGCTCGTCGCGCGCGACGCGGCGGCGCTCGGCGAGACCGCGCGCCACGTCGAGGCGGCCGGAGCGCGCGCGATCGCGCTCGAGGCGGATCTGGTCCGGCCGGGCGAGCCGGCGCGGGTCGTCGCGGCGGCGCGCGAGGCGCTCGGCGGCCTCGACGTGCTCGTCAACAACGCGGGGACGAACGTGCGCAAGCCGGCGCTCGAGACGAGCGACGCGGACTTCGAGGCGATCCTGCGGCTCAACCTCGGCGCGGCGTTCGCGTGCGCGCGGGCGGCGGCGGAGCACATGGAGCGCGGCGCGCGGCAGATCAACATCGGCTCGGTCGCGGGGCACGTCGCGATCCCGACGGGGGTCGCGTACGCCGCGAGCAAGGCCGCGCTCGCGCAGATGACGCGCGTGCTCGCGCTCGAGTGGGGCCCGCGCGGCATCAACGTCAACTGCGTCGCGCCGTGGTACTTCCGCACGCCGCTGACCGAGGCCGTCCTCGACGACCCGCCGACGCTCGCCCGCATCCTGCGCGCGACGCCGCTCGGCCGCATCGGCGAGCCCGACGACCTCGTCGGCGTCGTCGTGTTCCTCGCGTCGAGGGCCGCGGCCTACGTCACCGGGCAGACGATCGCTGTCGACGGCGGGATGTCGTCGAGCGCGTTCCACCCGGACGCGTGAGGCGCGCTACGGCAGGATCGACACCCGCATCGCGCGGGAGGTCGACAGCAGCGTCGGGCACCCGGGGACGTTCCAGAGCGTGCCGACCTGGAAGAAGAGCGACACGCCCGCGAGCGCGGGATTGGGCGGCACCGGCACGTTCGCCGCGATCGAGCCGCGGCTGTCGGCCGGCGGCGTGCCGGAGAGCTGGAAGAAGCTCGCCGCCGGCGGGAGCGCGACGTGGAGCAGCGCGCCTGCGAGCGGCGTGCCGGCGGGGTCGGGCGTGTCCGAGAGAGCGAGGAGCGCGGGGACGCCCGGCGGCGCGTTGCTCGAGTGGACCGTGAAGCCCGCGTCGCCGACGACCGCGGGGCCGTTCGTGCCGATGTCCTGCGCCCCCGCGCAACCCGGCGTGCCCGTGCCGAACGGCGTGACGCCCTGGGGCACGAACGAGACGACCAGCGCCCGCGCCGCTGCGCGCGACGTCGCCACGACGTCGTTCACGCCGTCGCCGTCGACGTCGTGCAGGCCGCCGACGTCGTAGCCGAGCTGCTGGCCCGGGCCCGTGCCCGCGATCGTCCCGATCGGCGTCCCGTCCTTGCCGGAGAACGCGCGCACCGCGCCCGCGTTGTTCCCGCCGGTGTCGTCGCCCGTCGCGCCCGCGACGAAGTCGCCGTAGCCGTCGCCGTTCAGGTCGCCGGCGCCGACGACGCTCGCGCCGAGCGCGTCGCCCGCCGCGCCGAACACGTTCCAGAGCGCGAGGCCGGTGCGGCCGGACACGACGCGCACGCGGCCGGCGCCGCTGCTCGCGCCCGCGGCGCCGAGCACGAGGTCGTCGAACCCGTCGAGGTCGACGTCGATCCCGCCGGAGGCCTTGCCCGTGGAACCGGCGCCCGGATTCGCGAGGTCGTAGAGCAATCCGCCTGCCGGCCCGGCGAAGACGAGCGCGCGCGTTCCCTGCGCTCCGATCACGTCCGCGAGGCCGTCGCCGTTCACGTCGCCCGCGCGCCCGACGTGCGAGCCGAGCCGGCCGTTCGCCACGCTGCCGAGCTCGCGGAACAGGACCACGCCGTTCGCTCCCGACACGACCGTCAGCGATCCGCACGAGCCGAGCCCCGGCGCATCGTCGAGCAGCGCGCCGATCACGACGTCGTCGAACCCGTCGCCGTTCACGTCGCCAGCCGCGGCGGTCGACCAGCCGTACAGGTCCGACGCGTTGTCGCCCGTGGTCTCGCTCAGCACGCCCCCGGTCAGGCCCGAGATCACGCGCGCACTGCCCGCGTCGCTGCCGACGCCGGGCACGTCGTCCTCGTCGCCCGCGACGCACACGTCGTAGAAGCCGTCGCCGTTCGCGTCGCCCGCCGAGCTCGAGCCGAAGCCGACGTGGTCGCCGGCACCCGTTCCGAAGACGTTCGGCAGCGGCGCGCCGCTCGCACCGTCGTACAAGAAGCAGCTCCCGGCGTCGGAGAGCGCGCCGTTGTCGTCGCGCCACGCGCCGACGAGGATCTCCGCGCGACCGTCGCCGTCCATGTCGCCGACGAGGTCGCCGACCTCGCCGTAGCTGTCGGCCGTCGAGCCGGTGAACGTCCAGATCGTCTTCTGCGCGGCGGCGGCGGGTGCGAGCAGAGCCGTGGCGGCGAGCGCGAGCGCTAGAGCGGTGGTGTCGTGCATGGCGTCGTGGTGCCTGCGTCGTGGTGCCTGCGTCGTGGTGCCTGCGTCGTGGAGGGGATCGACGCCCGGCCGATGGGCGCCCGTGGAGAGCGGCCCATCGTAGCGCAGGACGCGGCGGCGCGGCTCAGCGCAGGCGCACGCGGCGTTGCTCGCCCGGCTCGAGCTCGAGCTCGAGACCCAGGCGACTTCCGTCGTCGCGCTCGAGCACGAGGTGCAACGGCCCCGGGTGGAGCCGCGCGAGGTCGAGACCGCCGACGACGCGGTAGGGGAACGGCGCGTGGATCGCGAGCGACGCGAGCGCGACGGGCCGCATCCGCACGATCGTCTGATCGTCGTCGGGGTGCGCGACCCGCGCGCGCGCCCAGGTCGTCGCGTGCCTCGGCGAGCCGACCGACACGAGCAGGGGCGAGCCGGCGGGCGCGTCGAGCTCCCAGCGGCCAGGCTCGCGCTCGACGACGTCCATCGAGCGGTAGAGCCCGTGTGCGCGCACTTCCACGTCGTGCGCCTCGCCCTCGACGAGCACGACGACGCGGCGCGGCGGTCGGGGCGTCGCGTCGCGCTCGACGATCGTCTCGTCGCCCCGCAGATCGACGACGAGGCCGTCCGTCGCCGTGTCGACGCGCGCGCGGCGCAGCTCGCCGCCGGAACGCTCGAGCAGGAACACGAGCGGGCGCTCGGGCGGCACCGCCACCGGCTCGCCGGCCGCGGCCTCGGTCGAGTCGTCGCCGGCTTGGATCCACAGGCGGTGGTGCTCCTCGGGCGCGAGCACCGTCACGCGCGGCTCACGCTCGAGCTCGGGGCGCAGCACGAGCTCGGTCCCCTCGGGGAGCTCGAACGGCACGTGCTGCTCGCTCCAGCCGCTGAACGCGCCGCCGACGACCGCGAAGCCGGCGCCGGCGGGGAAGTCGGTCGGCGTGTCTCGGTTCGCGCGCGTCTCCTGCGACCAGCCGTCCTCGTGGAAGAGCCAGACCAGCGGCTGCACGTCGTCTTCCGCGTCGGAGAGTACACGCACGCGCCCGACCGGCACCGGCTCGTCCGCTTCGTCCCAGTCGTGCGTCCCGACGCGGATCGTGACGAGGCGCTCGCGCGGCGGGCGGATCTCGCCGATCCAGGTGCCCTCGTGACGCGCGACGAACCCTCCGTCGCCGTAGCGCGCCTCGAGCGTCAGCAGGCCGTCCTCGTCCGTGCGCTCGAGGTGTTCGCCCTCCCCGTCGTGGACGTGGATCAGCTCGTGAGCGAACGGCTCGCCCACCTCGTCGAGCAACCGCACGCGCGCGCCCCGCCGCCGCGGCAGGCGCACCGTGTACGGCGGCTCGGCCGCCCCGCGCTCGAGCGCCGGCTCGCCGTCGAGATACTCGATCGCCGCGTAGCCGGGCGCGCGCACGCGCAGCTCCTGGATGTCGTCCTGGAAGGCGAAGTCAGCGAGCACCGCGACGCCGGACGCGCCCGTGCGCAGGTCGAACGCGGGCGCGTCGTGGCTGCACGAGTATGTCGTCGTGACGCGCACGCTCGCGATCGGCCGGTCGTCGAAGTCGACGAAGCGCACGCGCGGCGCGACGTCGTGGGCGGGGAAGAGCACGACGGGCGCGTGCAGCGAGCCGGCTGTGGTGGACAGCGTCGCGTAACCGGGCGCCGCGACGCGCGCCTTCTCGGCTCCGCGCACGGGGAGCGCGAAGCGGCCGTCGACGCCCGAGCGCGCGGCGCCGACCCGCGCGAAGGGGAGCACGGCGTCGGCGTACTCCGTCCAGGTCTCGACGGTCGCGCCTGCCACGGGCCGGCCGGTGAACGCGTCGACGACGCGTCCGTGGACGAGCGGCGCTGCCGGCGCGAGCTCGTCGCGGAGCGAGGGTGCCTCGCGCGCGGCCGGAGCGACCGCGTAGACGCGCTCGCCGGGCTCGAGCCCGTCGATGTCGACCTGGGGGAGCGCGACCAGGAGCAACCAGAGCATGGGAACCTGCCTTTCCGATGCGGTGTTCGACCCTACCCGCCCGCGCACCGCCGGTTGCGCTACGAGTCGCCCAGCTCGAGCGACGCCGTCGAACCGGTGACGGAGAGCACCGCACTCCCGAGCTGCTCCTCGCGCGTCTCCGCAAGTTCATGGAGCTCGAAGTCGAGCCGGGTGACCCCGCGACGCCCGCCGCCCGCCGGCTCGACGACGAACCGTGCTTGTGGAGCCTGCCACGTCGTGACACCGTCCGCGTCCGAGCGCTCGTAGCCGAACGCGAGCGCGATGCGCGCAAGCTGCTCGCGCTCGGCCTCGTCCAGCGCGAGCCGCACCTCGACGACGTCATGGATCGTGGGCCCGGCCGGCGCGGGACGCGTTGCGAGCTCCCGGCGCCGCGCGTCCTCGCGGCGGATGCTCGCGGGCTCGGCACCCGGCTCGTGCGGCGACGGCTCGTGCTCGAGGACGGCGCCTGCGATCGCTCCGGCGAGCGCGAAGCGCTGCACGCGCTCTCCCGCTCCGCCCTCGAGCGCGACGGCGCGCTCGGCGAGCGCGGCGGCGACGGCTCCCAACGCGCCCCGCCGCTCGACGGCGAACGTGATCGCGCCGGGCCCCGAGCCCTCATGGAACGAGACGCGCGTGCGGCGGCCGAGGAGTGCTCCCGCGACGAGGGGCGACGTGACGAGGGCGGCGTATGTCTCGGCGTCGACGGCGATCTCGACCGTATCGAGGAAGACCGGCTCGTCGCGCGACGCGCGCCACGCGTCGCGCAGCTCCCGCAGCTCGCTCCAGATCGGCGCGTCCGCCGGCTGCGGCGAGGCGAGGCCGAACAGCTCCGTCCGGCCCGGCAGCGGCAGCACCTCGAGCTCGAGCGCGAGAGCGAGGGGCGCGCCGCCGTGGAACGCGTCGAACAGGCGCACGTCGGCGACGTAGCTCACCGCGCCGTTCTCCGAACGCTGGCGCACGTCGGCCGCGATCGCGTCGAGGTCGAGCTCGAGCGCGCGGTCGGCGGCGACGGCGCCGCACAAGCCGCGGAAGTACAGCGTGAGGAAGTGCTCGAGGAACGGTACGTCGATCCGCACGTCGCCCTCGAGCGCGATCACGAGCGCATACGAGAAGTGCGAGGACGACTCCGGCTCGAACATGCCGGGCGCGAACGCGAGCTCCTCGCGGCCCGCGTAGTCGAGCTCGGGCGCGAACGGCAGCGGCAGGGGGATCTTCTCGCGCTGCCAGCCGTCGGGCAGCGGCGGCAGGAGGTCGGACGGCGCGGCGAGGGACGCGAGGGCGAGGGCGGCGAGCATGACGCGCAGCATAGGAAGTGCCGCGCGCCGCGGAGAGGCTCCACGACGCGCGGCCCACGAGGAGCGCGCTCCCGCCCGGTGGGAACGCGCCCCGGCCCTCACCGCGTCACGGAGCGGCCGTCACGGCGTTCGACGCCGAGAGCAGCTCCGGCGCGCCGGCGTCCACCACCCACGATTGGACGTACAGCGGCACGGCGGGGGTGTTGGCGAGCAGCTTCGCGAGGCTCGCGGCTCCTTGCGCGTCGGTGGCGAACGGAACGAGCACGTCCGGCGTCGGGACGAGCACGCCGCCGAACAGCGGCAGGTCCCAGCGCACGACGCCCACGACGTGCAGGCCCGGCGCGCTCGGAAGCGCGTTGACGAGCGAGAGCGTCAGCGTGGAACCCGCGGCGAGCGCGCCGGAGCCCGAGAGCGCGGGGAAGCCGTTCGTGCCGGCCAGCGCGTTGCCGAGCGACGACCAGTCGCCGAACCCGCGCACTTGCAGTCGGTACCCCGCGTGCGGCGCCTCGCGGGCGAACCGCGAGCTCACGACGACCGGCCCTCCGGCCGAGCCGACGACCGCGGGTTGCCGCTCGGGGTCACGGTCCACCGCGATCGGGAAGCCGTCGCCGTCGAGCACGACGCCCTGCTCGCTGACGCGGCCGCCGTACACGTCGGTGCGGTAGTCGAAGAACGCTTCACGGTCGCGCAGGTCCTCCCACGCGACGACGTACTCGCTGCCGGTCCAGCCGACGGAGGCGTTGCTCTGCGGCTCCGGCGCCGCGCTGATGGTGAACGGCACGGCGTCGACGAAGGACCCGTCGAGCGCGAGCCGCCGGCCGCGCACGTCCGCGCCCGAGTCCCACACGACGAGCCCCTGCGAGCCGCCGTTCCACGTCGCGGCCGGCCGAAAGCCGAGGCTCGCGACCACGAAGCTCGCGACCGAGCCGTCGACGCCGACGACCGAGCCGCGCACGTCGGCCGACGGGTTGTCGTGCGAGACGTTGCGCTGCCAGACGACGAGGAACTGGCCGCCGAACGTGCGCGCCTCGGGCCGGTTCGCGAACGCGCCGCCGAGGAAGAGCGGCGTCGTGTCGAGCACCGCGCCGCTCGTCGCGTCGATCCGCGCTCCGTACATGTTGCGCTGGTGCACGTGCACCGGGGCGTGCGAGCCCGCGACGAGGAACGTGTTGCCGGCGCCCGCGACGGCGGCCTCGCGGCCGGACATCACGAAGATCGGGAACGGGTCGAGCGGCGCGAAGCTCGGCGAGTAGCGTCGCGCGAACAGCACGCCGCCGTTGTCCCACGCGATCATCCACTGCGAGCCATTCCACGCGCCCGCGACGTTGCCCAAGTCGGGCCCCTGGTCGACGAGGAACGGCGCGGCGAGCGCGTTGCCGCGCGCGTCGAGGCGCTGCGCCAGCGCGCGACGCGCGCTCGAGGTCTCGCTGATCCACGTCGCGAGGATCTCGCCGCCGCCCTCGACGAGGTGGGCCGCGAGTTGGCGCGCCGTCCCGCGCGACACGTCCGCCTGCGGGCCCGTGGAGAGCGCCGCATCGACGCGGCGCGTGACGACGTCGCCGTCGAACGAGAGCGCGCGGTCCTGCCAGACGACCTGCACGCCGCCGTCCGCCGGCGCGGCGACGGAAGAGAACTGGTCTCCGGCGGACGCGGGCGCCACGACGACGGGCGTCGGGTCGAGCACGTTGCCCGCCGTGTCCATGCGGGCGAGGGCGACGGTGCCGGAGGCGAACACGACCGTCCAACCGGCGCCGTTCCAGGTCGGGCGCGGGTCGCCGGCGGGCAGGCCGAACGTCCCGAGCGCGAGCAGGTCGCCGTTCGGGTCGAGAATCGAGCCTGCCGACGTCACGCGCGACGCACGGATGGCGCCCTCGGTCGTCTGAGGCCAGCCGTCGTTCACCCACGTCACCAAGAACAGCTGCCCGTTCGAGGCGCTCGCGCTGCCCGTGATCGCGGCGGTCGACCCGGAGATCAGGAAGGGCGTCGGAGAGAGCACGTCGAGCGACGGCCCCACCAGCAGACCGCGCACGCCCGTCTGCGTCCACGTCGCGAGGTACGTATCGTTCGCGTAGGCGAGGTCGAGATCGAACATCAGGTACGGCGGCGCGTAGACGTTCTTGCCGCCGGGATCGAGCACCGCGCCCTGCGCGCTCACGCGCACCATGCGGAACTCTTCCTCGCCTGCGGACGTGCCCTGGCTGACGATCGCCCAACCGCTGTCGTCGCTCGCGAGGGCGTAGTTCGCGCCGCTCGACCACGGGTAGGCGAGGATCGTGATCGGCGGGTCGTCGAGCAGCTCGCCCGCGGGCGAGATGCGCGCGCCCTGGATCGCCGCGGCGTGATACGTCGGCGTCGGGGCCTGGCTCGCCCACGTGACGAGCCAGTGCGTCCCGTTCCAAGCGACGTCGGGATCCTCTTGATCGCCGAACGCCGCGGTGACGACGATCGGGGTCGTGTCGAGGAGCGCGCCGTTCGCGTCGAGGCGGGCGGCGAGGATGTCGATGTCCGTCCCGTCGTCCGCGAGGTGGCCGCCGAGGCTGCCGCGCAGGTCGGACCAGACGACGAGGTAGCCGTCGTCCGAGCGCGCGATGGCGGGCTCGTTCTGCCTCGCGGCCGCGGGGCCGGACGCATCGTCACCGAGGAGCAGGCCGAGATCCGCGAGCGGAGGAGCCTGCGCGGTGAGGGGCATGGCGGCGGCGAGGGCGGCGCCGAGCGAGAGGGGGATCTTCATGGCTGGGTCGAGCGGCGTAGGAAGGATTACGGTTGGGTCGCGAGGAGGCCGTTCGTCGCGCAGAAGCCGTCCGGCGGGTTCGTCGGATCGAGCAGCCACGCCTGGAAGACGATCGAAGCGCCGGACGGCACGTTCGGCGGCCAGGTGAGGGACATGAACCCGTCGCCGAGCGGATCGGTCGCGAACGGGAAGAGGTAGTCGGGCGAGGGGACGAGCACGCCGCCGAACAGCGGCAGGTTCCACTGGGCCGCGCCGATGACCAGCCAGCCGAACGTGGTCGAGGGGCCGTTGGTGAAGACGAAGGTCGCGGTCGTCGCGGGGGCGAGCGAGCCGACGCCGGCGAGCGCGGGAGTGCCGTTCGATCCGTCGAGCGCGCCGGCCAGCACGGCCCACGGCTCCCACCCGCCCTCGAGGACGGCGAGGCTCGAGTAGTACCACGCGCCGAACGAGTTCGTCTGTACGCCCAGGAGCAGGTCGTCCGATCCGTCGCCGTCGACGTCCGCGACCTCGATCTCGGCGGGCGTCGGCCCGACGCCGAAGCGGCGCTGCGGCTGGAACGTGCGGTCGCCGTTGCTGATCCAGACCGACACGTCGTTCGAGACGCGGTTCGGCGCGACGACGTCGAGGTTGCCATCGCCGTCGAAGTCGAACGTGTCGACGTCGTCGGCGTCGCCGGAGTACGACTTGTCGAGCAGCACGGGCGCTCCGAAGAAGCCGAAGCCGTTCGAGAAGACGACGCTCGCGCCGCTGCCGTCGAGCGAGTGCGCCGAGACGACGTCGAGCCTGCCGTCGCCGTCCATGTCGCGCACCTCGATGGCCCGCGCACCGCGGCCGGTCTGCAGCAGCGTCGGCGGCTGGAACGTGCCGTCGTTGTTGCCCAGGCTCAGCTCGAGCCACGACTGGCTGCCGGTGTTCGTCAAGAGGTCGAAGACGGTGTCCCCGTTCAGGTCGCCGCCGCCGAGCGCCGTCGGGTTGCCGCCCACCGAGTGCGAGAGCGGCGCGGCGAACGTGCCGCCGCCCTGGTTGAGCAGGACCTGCACCTTGTTGCCGCAGTCGGCGACGAGCACGTCGAGGTCCGAGTCGAGGTCGACGTCGAACGCGCGCACTTCGCCGTCGTCGAAGCAGTACGTGCCGGGCAGCGTCTGCGTCGGCTGGAACGTGCCGTTCTGGCGGTTCATCCGCAGCCGCAGGCGCGACTGCTCGTCGAGCCACAGCAGATCCGGATAGGAGTCGCCGTCGACGTCGGCGAGCTCGATCGCGCGCGGGAACGACGTCGCCGGGTAGCTCGTCGGGGCGCCGAACGCACCGGTGCCGTCGCCGAGCGACACGTTGATCCCGTAGGCGCCCGAGAAGCTCGCGCCCCAGCCGAACGCGACGTCGACGTCGCCGTCGAGGTCGACGTCGGCGGCCTCGAGGTTCGACGAGGCGGAGGTCGCGCTCGACGTCTCCAGATCCGTCGCGCCGAGCTCGGCGGCGAAGCCGCCCTGCGTGTTCCGGTGCACGACGAGCTCCATCGGGTCCTGGCTGAGCGCGAGGACCTCGGGCAGCCCGTCGCCGTCGAGGTCCTCGGCGGCGACGGCGAGCGTCGAGCCCGCGGCGCGCCACGCCTGCGGCGATCCGAACGCGCCGCTGCCGTCGTTCGTCACGAGCGTCCACGAGCGGTCCGCGCCCGCGATCAGGTCGAGGTCGGAGTCGCCGTCGACGTCGGCGAGCGCGAGGTCGCTCGCTCCGTCGGACGCCGACGCGAGCGGGATCTCCACGGGCGCGCCGAGCGACGTTGCGCCGACGTTCGGCAGGAGGACGACGGTTCCGACGTTGCCGCCGCCGGGAGCCAGGCCCATCGCGCTGCTCGAGTAGAAGACGTCGAGGTCGCCGTCGCCGTCCGCGTCGCCCACCGCGACCGCCGGCCGTCCGTCGAGGAAGCCGGCGACCGGGGTGGTGTACGCGACCGGAGGATCGAACCAGATGCCGTTGTTGCGCAGGACCGACACGCGATTCGTCTCGTGGCCGACGACGAGGTCCATCGCTCCGTCTCCGTCCAGATCGCCTCGAACGATCGCATCGGCGCCGCTCGTCAGCACGAGCAGCCCTTGCGCGCCGAAGTTGCCCGCTCCGTCGTTCAGGCGCAGCGACACGAAGGACGTCGCGCCCGTGCCCGGAATGGTGACCGCGACGTCGAGGTCCGTGTCGCCGTCGAAGTCGAAGAGCTCGACGCTGCGCGCGCTGCCCGTCGTGTCGTAGAAGGCGAGCTGGGTGAACGCGCCGCCGCCGTTGTTGCGGAAGAAGGTGATGCCCTTGGGCCCGTACGAGCCGGGGTTGGCCGCGACCACGTCGAGGAGCCCGTCGCCGTCGACGTCGCCCGCGGCGAGATCCCACGCGACGTCACCCATGTCGATCGCGATCGGCTGCGCGAAGCCGGCCGAGCCGTCGCCGCGCAGGAAGGAGAGCTGCGGGTTCGTGTCGCACGTCGCGACGACGTCGGGGACGTTGTCGCCGTCGAAGTCGCCGACGACCATCTGACGCGTGTTCAGGTGCGGGTACTGGGTGACCGCGTATCCGATCCACGGCGCGCGCAGCGTCTGGTTCTGGGCGCCGGCGGCGGCGCACAGGAGCGCGGCGACGGCGGGGGCGAGCGAGGCTTTCATCGTTGGGCTCGTTCTTGGCGACTCGTGTTTGGCGAGGGGGCGGTGGTGTGGAGGGGAGATCACTGCTGTTGCTGGAGCTTCAGACCGTTCGTCGCCGCGAGCGTGAGCGAGGGCTCGACGAACCAGCTCTGGGCGTAGAGCGTCAGGCCCAACGTCCCGGCGGACGGCCAGACGGCCGGCGTGCGCACCTCGCCGTTCGCGTCGGCGACGACGCTCAGCAGCAGGTTCGGCAGCGGGACGAGCGTGCCGCCGGAGAAGGGCGCGTCGAGGCGCTCGACGCCGACGACGTGCAGGCCGGGCATCGCCGGGAACGCGTTCTGGACGACGAGCTCGAAGCCGACGCCCGGCGCGAGCGTGCCCACGCCGGCGAGGTTCAGCGCGCCGTTCGTCCCGGACAGGCCGAGCCCGAGGTCCTGGAACGAGAACGGGCCCGCGTTGAACAGCACGGTGAGCCCGGTGCCGAACGTGCCCGTGCCGATCGTCGCGAACAGGTCCGCGAGGCCGTCGCCGTCGAGGTCGGCCGCGTCCATCGCCATGACGACGCCGTCGACGCCGAAGCGCCGCTCCGGTTCGAACGAGGCGTCGCCGCGGCCGACGAACAGGGCGATATCCTGCGCTCCGTAGCACCCGGCGGCGACGTCGAGCGTGCCGTCGCCGGTCGCGTCGAGGGTCGCGAGGCCGCCGAGCAGGCCGTACTGCTGCGAGAACAGGGCGGCCTGCGACTTCGCGGGCCCGAAGTTCCCGAAGCCGTTGCCGCGCAGGACCGTGAAGTTCGCGCCCTCGAACGAGCTGCCGTTCGAGGTCGTCGCGAGGTCCAACGAGCCGTCGGCGTCGAAGTCGCCGGAGGTCAGGAACGTCGTGCCGCCCGCGCCGGTGCCGGAGAGCAGCGGCAGGCCGAGGTCGCCGTTGCCGTTGCCCTTCCAGAACGCGACGAAGTCGCCGTGGCCCGTGACGATGTCGTTCTTGCCGTCGACGTCGAAGTCGCCCGCGACGATCACCTTGGCGCCGACGAGCCCGGTGCTGCTCTCGGTCATCGGCGCGCCGAACGTGCCGTCGCCGTTGTTGAGCAGGTTGACGACGCGCACGTTGCTGAACGGCATCGCGACCGACAGATCGAAGTCCCCGTCGCCGTCGAGATCGGTCACCGCGAGGTCCTCGCCGCAGCACGAGCCGAGCGGAACGACTTCCCACGCTCCGAACACGCCCGTCGCCGCGTTGCCGCGCGCGAGCCAGACCTCGCTGCCGCGCAGCGCGACGAGGTCGAGGACCGCGTCGCCGTCCAGGTCGCGCAGGGTCGGCTGCTCGAGCTTACCGCTCGAGTAGTTGATCAGCGTGACGACGAAGTTGCCGCTGCCGTCGTTCGTCAGCGACTGCACGTCGTTCTCCGCAGCGATGATGTCGATGTCGCCGTCGATGTCGATGTCGCCCGCGGCGAGGGCCATTTGGAAGTTCGACAGGTCGTAGACGGGCGGCATCGCGAGCGCGCCCGAGTCGTTGCGGTGCACCGTCACGTTGAGTGAGCCGGAGTTGGCGATGAACACGTCGATGTCGCCGTCGCCGTCGGCGTCGCCCAGCGCGACATCGCGCGCCATCTCGCCGCTGCGGTACGCCGTCCCAGCGCCGAAGCCGCCGCTCCCGTCGCTCGGGATGACGGCGAAGCCGTAGCTGTCCGAGTGCGCGCACGTGACGACGTCCGGCCAGCCGTCCTGCGTGAGGTCGGCCACCGCGAGCGAGTGGCCCGCGCCGTACGCGCCGCCGGCGTCGAGCGCCTGGGGCGCGCCGAACACGCCGCCGCCCGCGTTGCGGAAGAGGCTGATGGCGGCGTTGAAGGAGCCGCTCGGGCCGACGCCGAACAGGATGTCCAGGTCGGCGTCGTTGTCGATGTCGGCGATCGCCACGCCAGGCACGCTCGAGCTCTGCGCCGGGCTCACCGGCAGCATGACAGGCGCGCGCAAGTTGCCCGTCTGGTCGTTGAGCAGCATGGCGACCGACGTGCCGACCGAGACCGCGACGTCCGCCCATCCGTCGCCGTTCAGGTCGCCGGCGGCGACCTGGTACGGCGTCGTGTTCGGGATCGCGAAGTCCTTGCGCCCGCCGAAGGTGCCGGTGCCGTCGTTGTAGAGCACCGTGACGTCCGACTCGTTCCAGCGGTTGTTCGCCGTGACCAGGTCGAAGTCGCCGTCGTTGTCGACGTCGAACGCGTCCACGCCGGTGGGGCCCTGGCCGACGACGTAGCTCACCGCGGGCGCGAGCGTTCCGTTGCCCTGGTTGCGATAGACGACGACGCGGTTGCCCGAGGTCCCGTAGGCGCTCGCGGCGAACGCGAGGTCGGGGTCGCCGTCGCCGTCGAGATCCGCGGCGACGACGTCCATCGTCTCGTCGGGCGCGGCGTAGAAGACCGGCGCGCCGTACGTGCCGTCCCCGACGTTGAACAGCAGCGAGATGCGCGGGCTGATCCACTTGCCCACGTGCGCGAACGCGAGATCGAGGTCGCCGTCGCCGTCGAGGTCGACCGCGGCGACCGCCTGCGGGTTGTAGGCCTCGTCGTTGTTGCGGTGGCCGGTCTGGAACGAGCGGCTGCGCGTCTCGAACTGCGATTCGTCGGCGGCGCAGAGCGGCGCGAAGGCGCATGCGAGCGCGAGCGCGAAGGCGGGGGATCGGTGCACGGGGTGTCCTCTCGAGGGGTCGCGGCGTCCACGGATGGGCGCCTCTGGGCCTTGGACGGGACCTTCGCTGAGCAACGCCCGTTCCGCAGGCGCCGGCGCGCGCCCGCAGGAGGTCGAATCGCCTTTTCCGGGGCCGTGAGGCGCCCTCGCTACGTCGCACTGCGTAGGCGCGGCGCGCTCCCACTCGACTTCGCTCCCGCGGACTCGTCCAGGATCTGAACGGATGGTCTTGGATGTGGACGGCAGAGCGCGCCACCCCGCCCCACAGGCCGTTGGAGCCGCGGCACCGCGCTTGCGTTCGGCAACGCCGAACCGCGCGCGACCGCGCTCGGCCCCCCTATGAGCTGGACCCTCCTGATCGGACTGGTGCTGGTCCTCGGCCTGGCCACATTGGTCGTCGCCTCGCGCCGGCGCGAGCTCCTGTCGAGCGAGCGCACGAAGCGCGAGATCGGCGAGGCGCGCGCCCGCGGCAGCCACGAGGCCCGGCTCCAGCACCCGCGCATCGACCTCACGCGCTGCATGGGCTGCGGGACGTGCGTGCGCGCGTGCCCCGAGGAGGGCGTGCTCGAGCTCGTCCACGGCCAGGCCGCGGTCGTGCACGGCGCGCGCTGCGTGGGCCACGGCCGCTGCGCCCGGGAGTGCCCGACCGACGCGATCAGCATCGTGCTCCAGGGCCTCTCCGAGCGGCGCGACATCCCCGTCCTGTCCGACGAGCTCGAGGTGCCGCACGTGCCCGGGCTCTTCCTCGCCGGCGAGGTGACCGGGCACGCGCTCATCCGCACCGCGATCGCGCACGGCACCGCGGTGGCGCGCGAGATCGCGCGGCGCCGGCCGGCGCGGAGCGAGGGGCGCGACGACGACGAGCTCGACCTCTGCATCGTCGGCGCCGGCCCCGCGGGCATCGCGTGCTCGCTCGCGGCCAAGGCGAGCGGGCTGCGGTTCACGACGATCGAGCGCGACGCGCTCGGCGGGACGGTCGCGCACTACCCGCGCCGCAAGCTCGTGATGACCCAGCCGATCGATCTGCCGCTGGCGGGGCGGCTCAAGAGCTCGACCTACGCCAAGGAGGAGCTCGTCGACCTGTGGGAGCGCGTCGTGCGCGACCACGACCTGCCGATCCGCACGGGCGTCGACTTCCAGGGGCTCGCGCCGCACGCGGACGGTTCGCTGCGCGTGCGCACCGCGACCGGGGAGATCCGCGCGCGCAACGTCTGCCTCGCGCTCGGACGGCGCGGCACGCCGCGCAAGCTCGGCGTGCCCGGCGAGGAGCTCGCGAAGGTGTCGTACGGCCTGGTCGACGCGAGCTCGTACGCGGGGCGCGCGGTGCTGGTCGTCGGCGGCGGCGACAGCGCGGTCGAAGCCGCGCTCGCTCTCTCGGAGCAGCGCGGGAGCGACGTGACGTTGTCGTACCGCCAGAAGGGCTTCTTCCGCATCAAGGCGAAGAACGAGCAGCGCCTCGAGGCCGCGGTCGCGGCCGGACGCATCCAGCTCCTCTTGCAGAGCGACGTGCTCGTCATCGAGCCGCGCGCGGTGACGCTGGCGCTCGCGCCCGATCCGTGCAAGAGCGGGGGCGAGAACGGCGAGGGAGCGCGGCCGACGCTGCGCCTCGTGAACGACGACGTCTTCGTGCTCGCGGGCGGCGTACCGCCGTTCAAGCTGCTCGAGGGCTGCGGCGTGTCCTTCGACCCGGCCGAGCGCTCGGCGAGCGTCGAGAGCGGGCCGCGCGGCACGGGGCTCTTGCGCGCGCTCGTCGTCGCGCTCGTGCTCGCGGTCGGCGGCCTCTCGTGGTCGCTCGCGTTCCGCGGCTACTACGACCTCGATTCCGCGGCCCGCCCGGCGCACGAGCTCCACCGCGTGCTGCGCCCGTCGGGCGAGGTCGGTCTCGCGCTCGGCTTGGGCGCGGCGGCGATGGTGCTCGCGAACCTCGCGTACCTCGTGCGGCGCACGCCGGCGCTGCGCCTGCGCGTCGGGGCGCTGAGCACGTGGATGACCATCCACGTCGTCACCGGCATCCTCGCGCTGCTCCTCGCGATCCTGCACGGCGCGATGGACCCGCGGCACACGGTCGGCGGCCACGCGCTCGCCGCGCTCGCCGTGCTCGTGTGCACCGGCGCTCTGGGCCGCTACCTGTACTCGTTCGTGCCGCACGCGCTCAACGGCCGCGAGCTCGCGCTCGAGGAGGTCCACGCGCGCCTCGCGACGATCTCCGCCGAGTGGGACCAGTCGCGCGGCGCGTTCGCCGATCGCGTGCGCGCCGTCGTCGCGGAGCACGTCGACCGCCAGCGCATCGCCGGCTTCCTGCCGCGGCGCATCGCGTCGCTCGTTCGCTCGCAGCTCGGCATGCGCCGCGCGCTCGCCGACCTCGCCGCCGTCGGCCGCGTCGAGGGCGTCGCAGTGGGCGAGGTGCGCCGCCTGCTCGCGCTCGCGCGCCGCGCGCACCGCGTCGGACAGATGGCCGCGGGCTACGAGGAGCTGCGCGCGCTGCTGGGCACGTGGCGCTACATCCACCGCTGGACCGCCCTCGGGCTCGTGCTCCTGCTCGTCCTGCACGTCGTCACGGCCGTGCGCTTCGGAGAGCTGTTCGGTTGAGCGCCGGATCGCGTCTCCTGCCGCTCGGCATCGGGCTCCTGTCCCTCGGCGCCGTCGTCTGGCTCGTCTGGCTCGACCGCGTGCGCGTGTCGCCGGGCCCGCTCTCCGCCACGCACGCGCAGGTCGACGAGCTGACGGGCGCACAGAGCTGCGAGCGCTGCCACGGCGGCGGCGGCACGACGCTCGCCGAGGCGTGCGGCGTGTGCCACCCGGCCGAGCTGGCCGGCGTGCGCGACGGGACGGGCGTGCACGGGCGGGAGGAGGTCGACGAGCGCTGCGGGGCGTGCCACTCGGAGCACCACGGCACCTCGTTCGAGCTCGCCGGCGCGCTCGCGTTCGAGCGCGCGGGGATCGCGGAGCCGCGCGCGTTCGACCACGCGCTGCACGCGGGGATCGACTTCCGGCTCCACGAGCGCCACGCCGAGCTCGCGTGTCCGGCCTGCCACGCGCACGCGGACGCGCCGTTCCCGCCGGCGGGGGAGCCGCGCTTCGGCGGCGTCACGCAGGCGTGCACGAGCTGCCACGCGGACGTGCACGAAGGCGCGTTCGCGCTCGCTTGCGAGGCGTGCCACGACCAGGCGCACCCGTTCGCGCAGTCGGTGAGCTTCGCGCACGCCGATCCCACGATCGTCGGCGGCGCGCACGCGCGCGCCGCGTGCCGCGACTGCCACGTGGACGGCGGACCGCTCGCGCTCGACGTCGTCGCCGCGCGCAAGCCGCCGGCGCGGACGGAACCGCTCGCGCGCACGCGTAGCGCGGCGGCGCGCGCGTGCGGCGCGTGCCACGACTCGCCGCACGGCGCGGACTTCCTCGCGGCCGTCGCCGCGACGAGCGCGACCGCGCCCGATGCGACGTGCGCGACGTGCCACGCCGACGACGCGGGCCGCGCGGGTCCCGGTACGTTCGCCGACGCGCGCCGCGAGCCGACCGCGGCGCTGCACGGCGCGAGCGGGTTCGAGCTCGAGCCGCCGCACGCCGCGCGCGCGTGCGCCGACTGCCACGCCGCCGGCTTCGCGCCGCCGGTCGGCGGCTCGCGCGCGGGTCGCTGCGATGCGTGCCACGGCGACCCGCACGCGGGGGAGTTCAGCGCGTTCGACTCGCGCTCCTGCGCGACGTGCCATCTCGACACGGCGTTCGTGCCGCACGCGTTCGACCTCGAGCTCCATGCGCTCGCCGCGTTCGTCCTCGACGGCGCGCACGAGCAGCTCGCGTGCGAGCGCTGCCACGCCGGCCGCGGCGCGGACGCGGTCACGGACGCGCTGCGCTTCGCAGGCACGCCCAGCGCGTGCGCCGAGTGTCACCTCGACGTCCACGCGAACGCCTTCGAGGGCGAGCGCTGCTCCGCGTGCCACACGACGCACGGCTTCGACGCGGTCGAGCGCGATTCGTTCGACCACGCTCGTGCCGGCTTCGCGCTCGCGGGCGCCCACGCCGCGGCCGACTGCGCGGCGTGCCACCTGCCGGCGAGCGAGAGCGGCGCGCGCGCCACGATCGCGTCGCTCGCGGCAGGCGGTGGGAGCGCGACCGCCTGCTCAGCGTGCCACGCCGACGTCCACCGCGAGGCATTCGGCGCCGCGAGCTGCGCGAGCTGCCACCGCGCGACGCGCTTCGACGACGTGCTCCCGGGCCGCTTCGACCACGGCCGCGACGCGGGCTTCGCGCTCGCGGGTGCGCACGCGCGGGTCGCGTGCGAGACGTGCCACGTGCCCACGGACGTGGCGGACGCGCACGGACGCACGTTCGGGCGCGCTCGGGCGGACGCGGAGCCCGAGCGCTGCTCCGCGTGCCACGCGGATCCGCACGCCGGCGAGCTGCTCGTGCCGGCGAGCGCGCGAGCCGACGCCGACGCGTGCGCGACGTGCCATGTCGCGAGCAGCTTTCGCGACGGCGCCCGCGACGCGCTCGATCACGACTGGACCGGCTTCGTCCTCGAAGGGGCGCACGCGTCGGTCGCGTGCGACGCGTGCCACGTCGTGCCGGCGCGCGAGCGCGAGCTGGGGCGCGCGCGCGGCCAGCGTTGCGCCGACTGCCACGCGAGCCCGCACGGCGGCCAGTTCTTCGAGCCCGCGCTCGGCGCCGCCGACTGCGCGCGCTGCCACGACACGGCCGGCGGCCTCGCGTTCGACCACGGCCGCGACACGCGCTTCCCGCTCGATGCGCGCCACGCGGCGCTCGACTGCGGCGCTTGCCACCGGCCGTCGGCGACCGCGGACGGGCGCGTG
>CAZGTQ010000290.1:0-46901 GCA_964528575.1 uncultured Planctomycetaceae bacterium
GG
The DNA here is from genome assembly GCA_964528575.1 of uncultured Planctomycetaceae bacterium. GTDB lineage: Bacteria > Planctomycetota > UBA1135 > UBA1135 > CAZGTQ01. Next base: position 3 of record CAZGTQ010000290.1, read on the forward strand.
CCGCAAGGTCAACCGCCGTCAGCGCGCGCGCCACGGCAGCTTCTGACGCGCGCCGCTTCCCGCCCCAGCTCGCCAAACCAGCTCCAGACGGTGCGCCGCACCGCCTCCCGAGTCTCCGACGGAGGTCGATGGAACCCGCTCCCTTCCTGCCGCGCACCCGCGCGGAGATGTCTCGCCGCGGCTGGGACGAGCTCGACGTCCTGCTCGTCACCGGCGACGGCTACGTCGACCATAGCTCGTTCGGCGTCGCCGCGATCGGCCGCCTGCTCGAAGCCGCCGGCTGGCGCGTGGGCATCCTCGACTGCCCCGAGCTCGAGCCCGACGGCTCGGGCTGGCAGCGGCTCCCCGCGCCGCGGCTCTTCGTCGGCGTGAGCGCGGGCACCATCGACTCGATGGTGACCAACTTCACCGCGGCCAAGCGCCGCCGCCGCACCGACGTGTACCGCCCGGGCGGCGTCCCCGGGCGGCCGAACCGCGCGACGATCGCGTACACCGCGTCCGCGCGGCACTGGTTCCCCGGCGTGCCCGTCGTGATCGGCGGCCTCGAGGCAGGGCCGCGGCGGCTCGCGCACTACGACTACTGGCAGGACCACCTGCGCCGCTCGATCCTCGTCGACGCGAAGGCCGACCTGCTCGTGTGGGGCATGGGCGAGCGGCAGACGCTCGCGATCGCCGAGCGGCTCGCGCGCGGCGAGGGGCTCGGCGGCATGCCCGGCACGTGCGAGCTCGTGCGGCCCGAGGACGTGCCCGCGGACGCGCGCGAGGTGCCCTCGTTCGAGGAGCTCGAGCGCGACCCCGCGCTGCAAGTCGACCTGTTCGTCGCCGTGCGCGAGGAGAACGCGCCGAGCTCGCGCCCGCTCGCGCAGCGCCACGGCGCGCGCGTCGTGCTCCAGCACCCGCCGCTCCCGCCGGCGCCCCAGAGCGAGGTCGATCGCTGGTACGAGCTCCCGTTCCGCCGCGAAGCTCACCCCGACCACGACGCCGCCGGCGGCATCCCCGCGCTCGAGCCCGTGCGCTGGAGCATCAACACCCACCGCGGGTGCATGGCCGACTGCTCGTTCTGCTCGATCACGTTCCACCAGGGCCGCTCGATCCAGAGTCGCAGCCCCGAGTCGGTCGTGCGCGAGGCCGCGGCGCTCGCGGCGCACCACGGCTTCCGCGGCACGATCACCGACGTCGGCGGGCCGACCGCGAACATGTACGGCCTCGGCTGCAAGCTGCTCGAAAAGGGCGAGCCGTGCCTGGGCCGCGACTGCCTCACGCCGAACGTGTGCCCCGCGCTGCGCATCGACTCGCAGTCCGAGGGCTACCGCCGCCTGCTCGCGCTCGTGCGCGAGACGCCGGGGATCAAGCACGCGCACGTGTCCTCGGGCGTGCGCTACGACATGCTCGAGAACAAGCGCGGCGAGCTGCTCCCGCTGCACCACGACCTCGTGCGCCACCACGTCCCGGGCCGCATGAAGCTCGCGCCCGAGCATGCGGCGCCCGAGACGCTGCGCCTGATGAACAAGCCGGGCTTCGAGGTCTACGAGCGCTACGAGCGCGCGTACAAGGAGGAGTGCGCCGAGCTCGACCGCGACCAGCACCTCGTCAACTACTTCGTCGTCGGCCACCCGGGCACGACGCTCGCCGACGCGGTCGTGCTCTTCGAGAAGCTGCTCGAGCGCAACTACTCGCCCGAGCAGGTGCAGGAGTTCATCCCGCTCCCGATGACGCGCGCGTGCGTGCAATACGCGACCGGCATCGACCCGCTGACGCGCGAGGAGGTCGCGGTGCCCAAGAGCGGCCGCGAGCGGCGCCTGCAGAAAGCGCTCGTGCGCTGGAAGGAGCCGGACAACCGCGCGCTCGTCGAGGAGGCGCTGCAGGGGGCGGGCCGCACCGACCTCATGCCGCGCTTCCGCCACGCGCTGCGCGAGGCGGCGAAACGCGCGAAGGCGAAACGCGCGCGCGGCGATCTCGAGCTCGACACCTGCGGCTGACGCGCGGTCGGGCGCTCAATACCCGAGCGGCTCCAGCATGTGGTGGTGCTCGATCTCGTCGCCGAGGCCGAGCGGGTCGGTGCCGGCCGCGACGTCGTGCAGCTTGCCCGTCCACTCGCCGTCGTCGGGATCGATGCGGCGCGCGGTCTTCCACGCCGCGCGCGCCTCGCCGTAGCGGCCCGCGCGCCAGTACGAATCGGCGAGGTCGCCCCACAGCTCGTCGTCGCGCGTGACCCGCGCGCGCTCCTCGAGCAGCGGCCAGGCACGCTCGGGCGCATGCTCGAGCAACTGCCACGTCCAGGAGCCGTCATCGGGGTTCAGCTCGAACGCGCGCAGCCACGCGTCGGTCGCTTCCTCGCTCCGCCCCAGCTCGGCGAGCTGCGCGCCGTAGAGGCTCCACGTCGCCGCCTCGCCGGGCGCAGCCGCCAGGCGCTCGCGCAGCAGCGACAGTCCCTCCTCCGGCGCGAGCGCGCCGATCTGCTCGAGCGCCTCCCGGCTGGTGGCCTCGTCGGCGAGCAGGTCGCGCAGCAGCTCGACGGCCTCCTCCGTCCGCCCGCTCGACGCGAGGAGGTGCGCGAGCCGCGTGCGGGCGTGCCCGTACGGGTCGTCGCCCGCGACGGCGCGCAGCCGCTCCTCGGCGCCCTCGGGGTCGAGCTGGACGAGCTGGTCCCACAGCGCCGGGTCGACCCACTCAGCCTCGAGCAGCGCGTCCAGCCGCCGCAGCGCCTCCTCCCGGCGGCCCGCAGCCGCCAGGACTTGCACGATCCGCGGCTCGAGCATCGCCGCCAGCGCCGGGTCGGCCGCGAGCGCGTCCTCGAACGCGTGCAGGCCGCCGATCGGGTCGACCTGCACGAGCACGTCCGCCCACGCCGATTCGATCGACGACGAGCGCACCGCCTCGAGGAGCAGCTCGGATGCCAGCCCCACGTCGCCCTTCGCCGCGAGCGCCTGGCCGACCATGCCGAGCCGGTCGGCGTCGAGCGGATGCGCACGCAGGACGGCCGCGGCCGATCACGGGTCGTCCGCGGCGATGAACTGGCGCACGAGGAGCTCGGCCACCTCGTCGGGGCGGGTGCTCAACTCGTGCTCGAGCGCGCCCGAGTCGAGCCACTGGCGCAGGAGGGCGCCGAGCGCCGGGGCGGACGGGACCGCGGGCTCCGGAGCCGCAGCGACCGGCGCGGACCCCGCGACGGATGTGCGCCGCTCGGGGTGGGGCGCGCGCTCGGCCGGCTCGGCCGTGGACGCCGGCGGCGTGGCGACGTGCGCCCCGGGCCCCCCGGGCGCCGGCGCGCCGCTGCCCGTGCGCCACTCCGCTGTGCGCGCGGCGTCGCGGGCGCTCGCCCCTGGTCCGAGCGTGACGCCGAGCAGATAGCCGACGGCGAGCGCCGGCACGACCAGCAGCAGGGCGATCGAACGCATCGGGTTTCCTTCGCAGCGACGTCGAGCAGGCGTGGCGGAGCGCGACCTGGCGTCAGGCGCGCGGAGCGCGAGGCGGCGTCAGGCGCGCGGAGCGCGGAACGGGCGAGCGAGGGTCAGGTCCTGGTCGCCGTACGAGGGACCCCGCCGGCCCGCTCCGTAGAGCCTATCGGGGGCCCCCGAGGCGCGGAAGAAGCGCAGGCGGAAGAGCACCTGACCGTCCTCGATGACGAACGGGAGGTCGTGCGCGCGCACCTCGAGCACGGCGGGGGTGCCGCGCGCAGCGCCCGCCGGCTCGTCGCGCAGGCCGAAGCCGCTGTCGAAGAAGCCCGCGTAGTTGTTGCGCAGCTCGCCGATGCCGACGTCGATCGGGAGCATCTCGGCGGCGAGCGTCGCCGGGACGCGCAGGCGTTCGCGGCTCGCGAAGAGGTAGAACCGGCCAGGGTCGAGGATGCAGGCGCCGCGCTTGGCGTGCACGGGCTGCCAGAAGTCCTCGGCGGCATGCGCGCCGTGCGTGGCGAACTCGAGCACGTCGGTCTGGAGCTGCGCGCGCCAGCCGCACGGCGAGCGGCCGGCGAGGCCGACGCGCAGCTCGAGCGCTCCCTCGGGGTCGAAGCGCAGCTCGTCCTGCGCGAGCGGCCGCGCTCCGTCGAACGCCAGCGGCTCGCGCGTGTGCACCGCGCGCACCTCGTCCTCGGACAGACCCGCGGAGCCGCGCTGCAGCCGCAGTTGCGAGAGCCGGTCGCCGCGCTTCAGACGCACGGGGAACGACAGCGGCGCGACCTCGAGCCACAGCGGGCCCGCGAAGCCGCGCGGCGTCTCGTCGAAGCGCGCGTGGCCGGGCACGAGCACGCGCGTGAAGAGGTCGCAGCGGCCGGCGGAGCTGCGCGGATTGAAGCGGCCGTGCACGTCCGCGGGCAGGGCGAGCGTCTCGTCGAGCGGGACGAGGTAGATCAGCCCGCGCTCGAGCACCGCGCCGTCCCCGCCGAGGTCGAGCGTGGACGTCGTCAGCTCGGCGAGCCGCTCCTCGATCGCGCGCGCGCTCGGCAGGAAGCCGGCGCGGATGCGGTGCGCGCGCGGCCCGAGGCGCAGGTCGACGCTGGCGGGCTGCACCTGCTCGGGGTCGATCGGCGCCGCGCCGGGCGCGGGCGCGAGGCCGGTGCCGAGCAGCGCGCGCAGCTCGCGGTCGACGAGGATCGCGCCGCGCGCGCCCGCGGGCTCGGCCGCGCGGGCGGCGCAGGACGCGGCTGGGACGTTCATCGGGCGCGGATGGTACCCGCGCCGGGCGTCCTCTATGCTCTTGCGCCCGATTCCGCGGCGCGCCCCGCGCAGATCGTCTCGGCGCGCGCCGCGCAGATCGTCTCGGCGCGCGCCGCGCAGATCGTCTCGGCGCGCGCCGCGCAGATCGTCAGAACATCTCCGACTGTCCATCGCACACGCATGAAGATCCACGAGTTCCAGGCGAAGGCGTGCCTGGCGAAGTTCGGCGTCGACGTGCCGCGCGGGCTCGAGTGCACGACGCCCGACGAAGCCGCGCAGGCGCATGCAGCGCTCGGCACGCCGGTCACCGTCGTGAAGGCCCAGATCCACGCGGGCGGCCGCGGCAAGGCGGGGGGCGTGAAGCTCGTCCGCAGCGCCGACGAGGCGCGCTCGGCCGCGGCGAAGATGCTCGGGGCGACGCTCGTGACGCACCAGACCGGCCCCGACGGGCAAGAGGTGCGGCGCCTGTGGGTCGAGGAGGGCTCGCAGATCGAGTCGGAGTACTACGTCGGCATCGTCGTCGACCGCGAGCTCAAAAAGCCCGTGATGATGGCGTCGAGCGAAGGCGGCGTGGAGATCGAGAAGGTCGCGGCCGAGACGCCCGACAAGATCCTCAAGGCGCCGTTCTCGCCGGGCGCAGGGCTCGCGCGCGCGGACGCGCTGCGGCTCGCCGAGGGCATCGGCGTCCCGCAGGCGCTGCGCGGGCAGGCGGCGGATCTGCTCGTCGCGTTGGCCAAGGCGTTCGTCGATCTCGACTGCTCGCTCGCCGAGATCAACCCGCTCGTGCACACCGCCGACGGGCGCGTGCTCGCCCTCGACGCGAAGATCAACTTCGACGACAACGCGCTCTTCCGCCATCCGGACGTCGCGGGGTTGCGCGACGTGCACGAGGAGGACCCGAAGGAGGTCCAGGCGAGCGCGCACGGGCTCAGCTACGTCGCTCTCGACGGGAACATCGGCTGCATGGTCAACGGCGCCGGCCTCGCGATGGCGACGATGGACGTGATCAAGCTGCACGGCGCCGAGCCGGCGAACTTCCTCGACGTCGGCGGAGGAGCGTCGAAGGAGAGCGTGACGGCGGCGTTCAAGATCCTGCTCGCCGACGACAAGGTGCGCGGCGTGCTGATCAACATCTTCGGCGGCATCATGCGCTGCGACGTGATCGCGGAGGGCGTGTGCGCCGCCGTCAGCGAGGTGGAGCTGTCCGTGCCGCTGGTCGTGCGGCTCGAGGGCACGAACGTCGAGCGCGGCCGCGAGATCCTGCAGCAATCGGGGCTCCCGCTCGTCACCGCGACCGACCTCGACGACGCCGCCGAGAAGATCTGCGCCGCGGTCGGCAAAGGAGCGCAAGCGTGAGCATCTGGGTCGACGACGAGACGAAGGTCCTGTGCCAGGGCCTGACGGGCAAGACGGGGACGTTCCACACTCAACAGGCGCTCGCGTACGGCACGCAGATGGTCGGCGGCGTGACGCCCGGCAAGGCGGGCCAGGAGCACCTCGGCCTGCCGGTGTTCGACACCGTGAAGGAGGCCGCGGACGCGACGGGCGCGAGCGCCACCGTCGTCTACGTGCCGCCGAAGTTCGCCGCCGCGGCGATCGTCGAGGCGATCGAGGCGGAGATCGAGCTGATCGTCGCGATCACCGAGGGCATCCCGGTGCTCGACATGGTGCGCGTCGTCGAGCGGCTCGAGGGCTCGCAGAGCCGCCTGATCGGGCCGAACTGCCCCGGCATCATCACGCCGCGCTCGTGCAAGATCGGGATCATGCCGGGCTACATCCACAAGCCCGGCCGCGTCGGCGTCGTGTCCCGCTCGGGCACGCTCACGTACGAGGCGGTGTGGCAGCTCACCGAGCGCGGCATCGGCCAGTCGACGTGCGTCGGCATCGGCGGCGACCCCGTCAACGGGACCGACTTCATCGACTGCCTGCGCGCGTTCCAGGCCGACGAGGGCACCGACGCGATCGTGATGATCGGCGAGATCGGCGGCACCGCGGAGGAGCGCGCGGCGGAGTACATCCGCTCCGAGGTGACCAAGCCCGTCGTCGCGTTCATCGCCGGCGTCACGGCGCCGCCCGGCCGGCGCATGGGCCACGCGGGCGCGATCATCTCCGGCGGCAAGGGCACGGCGGCCGACAAGATCGCCGCGCTCGAGCAGGCCGGCGTGACCGTGTCGGAGAGCCCCGCGCGCATGGGCGCGCTCATGGAAGAGCGGCTCAAGGACGCGGGATTGCTCGCGACGACGAGCTGACGGGGCGCGGTGCGAACGTGGCGTCCGGCGTGACGTGGAGCCCGGTGCGCACCGACGACGGCTCGTACACGCTGGCGCACCCGGCGCACGGCGAGACGTGCCATTCGACCGCGGGCGCGTGGGAGCAGGCCCGCCTGCGCTACGCCGGGCCGTGTCGGCTCGCCGAGCGCGCGGCGGCCGGCGGCGACGTGCGCTTGTTCGACGTCGGCGCCGGGCTGGGGCTCAACCTCGCGGCCGCGCTCGCGGCCGTCGAGGAGGCGGGCGGCCGGCTCGTCGCCTGGACGTTCGAGCGCGACCTCGCGCCGTCGCGGCCGCGCGCGCGCTGGCGGCGAGCGGCGCGGGCACCGACGGGCCGCAGGAGCGCTGGCACGCGCCCGTGCGGGACGCGCTCGCGCGCGCGGCGGAGCTGTGTCACGTCCCGCTCGGCGGGGCCGAGCGGTGCTCGTCGCCGCCCGTGCCGCTCGGTCGGGGGACGCTCGTGTTGGTCCTGGGCGACGCGCGGGCCACGCTGTCGGCGCTCCCGGCCCAGGCGCGCGCCGACGCGGTGTTCCTCGATCCGTTCTCGCGGCGCGTCGAGCCCGAGCTCTGGGACGAGCGCTTCCTCGCCGCTCTCGCGGCGCGCATGGAGCCGCAGGCGTGGCTCTCGACCTACAGCGCGTCGCTCGCCGTCCGCGCCGGCCTCGCGCGGGTGGGCCTGCGCGTCGGGCTCGGCGGCCCGGTCGGCCGCAAGCGCGCGGGGACGCTCGCGACCCGCGCCGGCGAGCCTCCGCCGCTCGATGCCCGCACGCGCGCGCGCCTGGCGCGGCGGCTGGAACGCGGCCTCTGAGCGGCGTCGCTGGCGGCGCCGAGCGCGGCGCCCCCCGCGTGACCACCGTGCCCCGTCGACGGGCCCCGTCGACGGGCCCCGGGCCAAGATTCGGCACGCCTGCGGGTGGGGGGCACCCTCGGATTGCCTAGAATCCTTCACGCGGCCCGCGCGCGTTCGTATCCCGCGCTTGCAGCTAGCGCTGGCGACTAGAGCTGGCGAAGGGTTCGGCGTTCCGGGCCGGACGGCCGCGAGTTTTCGAACCGGCGCGGGCGCGGCGCGCTCAAGGAGCTATTGGCCAATGACATTCCTCGCGTTCCTGGGCGGGCACGAGCTCCTCATCGTGCTCGCGATCTTCGTGCTCCTGTTCGGAGCCCGCAAGCTGCCCGAGCTGGCCCGCTCGATGGGGACGAGCATCACGCAGTTCAAGAAGGGCCTGAAGGACGACCGGGCCGAGCTCGACGAGAAGCCGCTGCTCGACGAGAAGGCCGAGCGGCGCCCCATCAAGGAGCACGACTGAGCGTCGCGATGAGCCGGCGGGGGAGTTGCGTCGAGCCCGACCTCTCGGGAGCCGTGCTCTGTGGCGGCGCGAGCCGCCGCATGGGCGTCGACAAGGCGCTCCTCGCCGTGCGCGGGGGGCCCGACCCCGACGACGGGACGCTGCTCGCCCGCACCGTGCGCGTCCTCTCCGAGGTCGCGCCGCGCGTCGTGCTCGCGTGCGGCGAGCGCCCGCGCTACGTCGAGCTCGGCCTCGAGACCGTGCTCGATCGGGAGCCCGGCGTCGGACCGCTCGCCGGTCTCGCCGCGGCGCTCGACGCGAGCCGCACGGTGTGGCTCGCCGCCGTCGCGTGCGACCTGCCGCGCCTCGAGAGCGCGCTCGTGCGCCGGCTCCTCGAGCGCGCGCGCGAGCGCCGCGCCGACGTGTGCCTGCTCGCGACCGAGGCCGGCGACGAGCCGCTGATCGCCGTGCACCGCGTCGCGACGTGCGCGCCGGCCGTGCACCGCGCGATCGCCGCGGGCGCGCGGCGCATGATCGCGTTCCACGACGGCCTCGTCGTCGAGCGCCTGCTCGAGCAGGAGCTCGATCCGCGGCTGCGCGCGCTCGGCGTGGCGCACAACGTGAACACGCCCGCCGATTGGAAGGACCCGCGCGCGCTCGGGGCGCAGGAGCGCAGCGCGTGAGCGACCCCCGCACGCTGGTGGCGGAGCTGCTCGCGCCGGTCGCCGCCGACATGGAGCGCATGCGGGCGGTGCTCGTCGAGCAGGTGCGCTCGAGCTCCGGTGCCGTCAGCGACATGACCGACCACGTCGGCCGCTTCCGCGGCAAGCAGTTGCGCGCCGGGCTCCTGCTGCTCTCCGGCGAGGCGACCGGCAACGCGACCGACGAGCACCCGACGGTCGCGGCGATCGTCGAGATGATCCACCTCGCGACGCTCGTGCACGACGACATCCTCGACGGCGCCAAGGTGCGCCGGCGCGTCGCGTGCGTGAACGAGCGCTGGGACAATCAGGTCGCGGTGCTGCTCGGCGATTTCCTCTACGCGCGCGCGTTCGCGCTGTCGACCGATCTCTCGTCGCGCCTGTGCAGCCGCGTGCTCGCGGAGACGACGCGCACGATCTGCGTCGGCGAGATCGAGCAGAGCACGCGGCGCTACGACTTCGACCTGACGCAGGACGCGTACGAGCGGCTGTGCGGCGCGAAGACCGCGAGCCTGTACGCGGCCGCCTGCGAGCTCGGCGCGCGCTACCCGGCGGGCAACGAGGACGCGGGGGCGCGCATGCGCGCGTTCGGGCACGAGATCGGGCTCGCGTTCCAGATCGTCGACGACTGCCTCGACGTCGTCGGCGACGAGAGCGTCGTCGGCAAGACCGTCGGCACGGACGTCGAGGACGGCAAGGTCACGCTCCCGGTGCTCTACACGTACGCGCAGGCGAGCGAGGCCGAGCGCGGCCGCATCCGCGACGTGTTCACCATGCCCGGCCTCGAGGGGCGGGCGCGGCGGCTGCGCGAAGTCTGCGACCTCGGCCCGGGGATCGAGTACACGATGGCGCGGGCCTGCGAGCTGGTCGCGCGGGCGCGGCAACGGCTCCTGGCGCTGCCCGCGGGGGCCGCGCGGACGGCCCTGGAGCGGATCGGCGACTTCGTACTGCACCGCAATTGGTAGTGATGTCGAAAGAGAGCGAGATGTCCGAAGAGCTCCAGAGCGGCGGGGAGCAGCAAGGGAGCCCGCCCCGGGCGGGGGCGACGCGGCCGGTCGAGGGCCGCTTCTTGTCCGGCGTGGCCGCGGCGATCGCGCCGCGGATCGGCTGCCCGACCACTCTCCTGCGCGTCCTGTGGGCGCTGCTCGTGCTGGGTCTACCCGGCGGCGCGGTCCTGTACGTGATGACGGGCGCCGCCGCGGCGTCGATCGCGCTCAGCGCGGTCGGCGCGCTCGCGCACGCGCTCTACGTCTTCCTCTGCTTCGTGATCCCCGATCCGCGCCAGGCGCGGCTGAAGAACTTCCGCTGGGACTTCGGCTCGTCGTCGGGCGTCGTGCTGCTCGCGATGCTGATCGGTGGCGTCGTGCTCACGATGTTCGCGCCGTACTGGGAGGCGTACGAGCTCGCGATGCAGGAGAGCTCGCCGTTCGTCGCGGCCTTCAAGACGCCCGGCGTGTACCAGTCGACCGCCGGCTTCGGCCTCGGCGACGTGCTGTTCGGCGGCTTCCTCGTCTCCGCGCTCGTGTACCTGTGGATCCAGCGCTACGCGCTGAAGGCGTTCTTCCGCAGCATGTACACCGGCGTCTCGATCGTGACCTTCTCGCTGGTCGCGATCGGCGGGGGCGTGCTCGTGCCCCAGATCGCGGGGTTCGAGAAGCCCGAGCAGCGCGTGACCGCGCAGAACTACGAGGAGCAGTACGCGGCGTTCCGCTGGGCCGAGGGCTACTTCATCTACCACATGCTGCACCTCTACGGCATCGGCATGCCGGAGGAGCCGCTCGACGCGCGCGTGCTGGAGAGCCTCGACCGCTTCGGCCGCGCGTACGGCTACGAGGAGCGCGACAACCGCAAGAAGCAGATGCAGGCGGCGTTCGACGGGCGCGTCAAGACCGAAGAGATCCGCGCCTGGATCATGGAGCACGACGAGGAGCTGCGGCGCTTCTTCGACGTCTCGACGCTCCTGCACCTGAACCGCGCGTACAAGGCGGACTGGTTCACGGCGCTGATGTGCCTGCTCTTCTGCGCCATCTTCACGAACACCCTCAAGAACGGCCTGGCGGTCTTCAACATCCAGAAGCTCGGCTTCTTCGTCGTGCACGTCGGCATGCTGATCCTCCTGATCGGCGGCGGCTGCAGCAAGGCGACGACCGAGCGCGGCATCCTGCACCTCGACCTGCGCGACGGTCCGAAGGACACGTTCTGGAGTCACCACGACCCGGACGACCTGATGCAGCTCCCGTTCGCGGTGAAGCTCGACCACTTCGCGCGACACGACTGGAAGGCGCTCGAGGTGCACTTCCCCGAGGAGGAGTTCCGCTCGCTGCCGCCGACGTACACGCTGTGGCCCGATCGCAAGATCGATCTCGACTACTACACCGACGACGCGGGCGTCGAGCGGCCGGCCCTGCGCCTGCGGGCGCTCGAGATCCACGACCGGGCGCACGTCGGCACGCCGCACGTGCGCGAGGCGCCGAAGGACGCCCAAGTCGACAGCATCCCGCTCGTCGAGCTCGAGGTGCCCAACGTGCACCTGCCGCACCCCGGCCACAGCGACGACGAGCACATCGAGCCCTTCCAGCGGCGGCTGCTGTCGCCCGAGCTGCGCGACGACGCCTACTACGGCGAGTCGTTCCGCCTGCGGGTCGCGTACTCCGAGTCGGGCGACTCGGGGCTGCCGGCGTTCCCCGACGACGAGACGTTGCTCGGCGGCCTGTGGGTCGAGATGGCGAACGTCGGGAGCGGCATGCCGGTGCGCCATCCGCTGCGGATCGGCGAGCGCGTCCCCGTCGTCGGCGGCTTCGAGCTCGAGGTGACGCGCGTCACGAAGAACTTCCAGCTCGACGGCCCGGGCGGCCAGCCCGTGCACGACCCGCGGCCGCTCGCCGAGCAGCCGTACGCGATCGCCGCGATCTGGCTCGACGTGTATCCGCCCGGCGACGCCGAGCCCGAGCGCGACCGCCTGGTCTTCGAGCAGCTCGACCCGGTCGATTACGGCTACCAGAGCCGTTTCGAGTTCGACGAGCTCGTCGTGCGCTTCCGCTGGGATCCGTGGACCGCGCCCGGGCCGCCGCGCTCGATCCTGCACTGGGGCGCCGACCGCGAGCCCGAGCTCGTGCGCGACGACGGCACGTCCCGGCCGGTCGCCCCGGGCGACACCCTCGCGATGGGCGCGGGCGAGGAGGTGCGCGCGCTCCAGTTCCTGCACCGCGCGGACGTCGAGAAGAACATCGAGTTCCTGCCCGACCGCATCGGCGAGGACGGCTGGGACATGGACTTCTACGCGCAGGACCCGCGGGGGCTGCTCCTCGAGGTCACGCGCTGGCCCGACACGGACCGCGAGACGAGCGAGGTCGTCGTGATGGCGACGACCGAGGGTGGCAACGCGAACCTGCACATCGCCGACGACCGGCGCTTCGTGGTCCGCTTCTTCGAGAACACGTCCGGGTTCCCGTTCGAGTGGCGCAGCGTGCTCTCGATCGTCGAGACCGACGGCCGCGGCCAGCCGTACGTCGTCCCGCTCGGCAGCGAGCGCGACCGCGAGATCCGCGTGAACGACTACTTCGAGTACAAGAACTACAAGTTCTTCCAAACCAACGCGATCCCGGAGTTGCCCACGTACTCGGGCGTCGGGGTCGTGTACGACCGCGGCATCCTCCCGGTGCTCATCGGCATGTACACGATCATCGCGGGATCCGTCATCGCGTTCCTCGTGCGGCCGATCGTCCTGGCGATCCGGCGGAAGAAGAAGGAGGCGGCGGCATGAGCGGCTTGCTCGAGTCCCTGAACCTGTTCGATCGCACCGTGTTCCCGTCGATGCAGTGGCTGCGCGCGACCAACGTGCTGTGCGCGGCCGGCATCGTGGCCGCGCTCGTGTCCGCTTGGACGCACGCGCGCCGCGCGATCGGGTCGGGCGGCCTGGAGTCACCGGCGACGAAGCGCAACGTCGGCTCCATGGTGGCCGTGGGTCTGTTGGCGGCCGCGTTCCTCGCCTGTTTCGTCTCGGTGTGGAACCGCTACATCGAGGTCAACCACTTCCCGAGCCAGACGATGAGCGAAGTGCTCGTCGTCTTCAGCCTGTCGCTGTTGTTCGCGATGCTCGTCCTGCACTTCGCGCTGAACCTGCGGCGCATCGGACAGGGCTGGGCGATCGTCGACGACGCGCTGATGCTGTTCATCTTCGCGGGCTCGTGGGCGGTCAACGTGTACACGACGACGCTGAGCACGGCGCAGCGCGACCTGCCGCCGGCGCTCCAGTCGTACTGGTTCCCGCCGCACCTCGCCGCGCTGATCTTCAGCTACTCGACGCTCTACCTCGCGGGCCTGATCTGCCTCGTGTACTTCGCGATGCGCTTCTGGAGCACGATGTTCGACCCGGCGCGCGGCAAGGGGCCGGGCGTGATCGTGCTCGCCGTCGCGGCTGTCGTGACGGGGCTCCTGCTGTTCGCGCCGAGCCACCTCGTCCTGTGGGTCGGCCTGCCGGCGCTCGTGCTGTGCGTCGCGCTCGGCGGCCGGAGGCTGAAGCGCGCGCAGTGGAAGCACGCGTTGCTCCTCATCGGCATGCTCTCGCTCGTGCCGTTCGCGCACATGGTGACTCTGCCGGTCGTCGTGATCGCCGGAGTCGTCTTCCTCGTGCTGCGCATGCGCGAGAGCGTGCCCGGCGCCGCGCGCCTCGCGAGCATCGAAGCGCAGATGGACCAGGTCAGCTACGTCGCCTTCTCCGTGGGGTTCCCGTTCCTGACCGCGGGCCTGTTCATGGGCGCGTTCTGGGCGCAGGAGGCGTGGGCGAACTATTGGGGCTGGGACTCGAAGGAGAACTCGGCGCTGATCACGTGGCTCGTCTACGTGATCTACGTGCACGTGCGCATGCTCGGCGGCTACCGCGGCGAGAAGGCGATGGCGGTGCTGATGGGCGGCGCGCTCTCGGTCTTCCTGACGTTCCAGGTGTTCGGTTACCTGCCGGACAGCCAGAAGAGCCTGCACCGCTACACCGACGACGGCGTCGTGCCGTCCGAGGGCCAGATGGACGCGCCGCGCAGCGAGCAGGCGCGGCGCGAGGAGCCTGCGGCGAGCGAGCGCGGCCGTTAGAGTCCGGCGGCGGTGTCGGCGTGCTGGAGCTCGCCGAGCTCCAGCGCGCGCTGAGCCTTCCAGAGCCGTGCCCGCGCTTGCGCCGCGCGGTATCCTCGTGCGTCTCATGAGCCCCGCCCGCATCCTCGACGGCAAGGCGACCGCGCAGGTGGTCCGCGCGCGCGTGAAGCGATCGGCCGAGCAGCTCGTGGCGCACGGCGTGCGCCCCGGCCTCGCGGTCGTGCTCGTCGGCGAGGATCCGGCGAGCCAGGTGTACGTCCGCAACAAGGACCGCGCGGCGCAAGAGGCCGGCTTCGAGGTGCGGACGCTGCGCCTGGACGCGAGCACGGGCCAGGCGGAGCTCCTCGCGCGCGTGGGCGAGCTGAACCGCGACGAGAGCGTCCACGGGATCCTCGTCCAGCTCCCGCTGCCGCGCGGCCTCGACGCGGACGCGGTCGTGCGCGCGATCGATCCGGCGAAGGACGTCGACGGGCTGACGCCGACGAACGTCGCGGCGCTCGTCGCGGGGAGCGCGGGGCTGGTGCCGTGCACGCCGGCGGGCTGCCTCGAGCTGCTCGACCGCTACGAGGTGGCGCTCGAGGGCGCGCGCGCGGTCGTCGTCGGCCGCTCGATGCTCGTCGGCAAGCCGGTCGCGCTGCTCCTGCTCGCGCGCAACGCGACCGTGACGATCGCGCACAGCCGCACGCGCGACCTCGCGGGCGTGTGCCGCACGGCGGATGTGCTCGTCGTCGCGGTCGGGCGGCCGCAGCTCGTGCGCGGCGACTGGATCCGGCCGGGCGCGGCGGTGCTCGACGTCGGGATCAACCGCACGGACGACGCCAAGCTCGCCGGCGACGTCGCGTTCGAGGAAGCGCGCGAGCGCGCGGGGTGGATCACGCCGGTTCCCGGCGGCGTCGGACCGATGACGATCGCGATGCTGCTCGCGAACACGGCGAAGGCCGCGGCGCGCGCGCGCGGGATCGAGCTCGTGGACGACGGACGGGTGGTGCGGAGCGACGCGTGAGCACGGCGTGGGAGGATCCGCCGGAGTACCGCGGCGGGGGCGGCGGCGTGCACCTCGCGTTGCCGAGCATGGGGCCGGTGACGAAGCGGCTCGTCATCGCCAACGTCGTCGTGTGGCTCTTGCTCTGGCTGCTGACGTTCGGCGGCGACGGTCCCGTGCGGTGGGTCGTGCGCGTCTTCGGCCTCGCGCCCGCGACGTGGATCGACTGGGCACCGTTCTTCCCGATCTGGCAGCTCCTGACGTGGGGCTGGCTCCACGCGCCGGGGGACATCGGTCACATCCTCTTCAACATGCTCGGGCTGTACTTCCTCGGCTCGATGCTCGAGGGGATCGTCGGGAGCCGGCGCTACCTCGTCTTCTACGTCGCGACGCTGATCGCCGCGGGTCTCGTCGTCCTGCTCGTCGGCTTCTTCGACCTGCGGCCGACGATCGGTGCGTCGGGCGGCGTGCTCGGCGTCGTGATCGCGTGCGCGACGCTGCGTCCCGGCGCGCGGATCATCTTCATCATCTTCCCGATGACGCTGAAGGTGTTCGCGATCGGCTACGTCGCGATCGAGGTCTTCAGTACGATCCAGGAGCTGCGCGGAGCGTCGAGCGGCGTCTCGCGCGCCGCCCATCTCGCCGGCGCCGCGATCGGCTTCGCCGCGGTGCGCTTCGGCTGGATCTGGCGCGACCCGGTCGCCGTCTGGGAAGCGCGCCGCGCCGTCCGCGACGCCGACCGCCAGGTCGACGAGCAGCGCAAGCTCGACGCGCTGCTCCAGCGCATCCACGAGCACGGCATGCACTCGCTCTCCGAGCGCGAGCGCGCCTTCCTGCGCCGCGTCTCCAAGCGCGACTCCTGAGGCCGCCCCAGTCGCGCGCGCGACCCCGCTCCCGCGGAGCCGAGCACGGCTCCGCGGGCGTTCTACGCCCCATTTACCGCGCTCGGACCGTGGCCCCGGGCCCGGGACGGGACTAGGAGCCAGTGCCGCCCCCGCGGCTCCTGGCGGCGTTGTCGCTCGTCGGGGGCCTCTGTAGACTCGGCCGGACCGCTCCCCCGGATCGGTGACCCATGAAGCAGCTACGGATCGCGATCGTCCTCGCCCTCTCCGTCCTCACCGTCCTCTTCGCCGCCCACGCCGCGGCCGCCGCGCCTGCGAACGAGGTGGCGCGGCCCGCCGACGAGACGCGCGAGGCGTGGATGACGAAGATCCGCCAGGCGGCGGAGATCGGCTCGGTCGACGAGCTCGGCCGCCTCGTGCGGACGAACCAGAAGCACGCGATCGACTCGGTCATCTACACGTGCGAGGGGATCGCGAGCGGGAACAACGAGCAGTTCGAGAAGGACCGTGCCGCGCTCGAGAAGGGCTGGAAGGCGTCGATGAAGACCGACTTCGTCGACAAGATCTACACGTACTTCTCGTTCCTCGATCCGGAGATCCGCCGGCAGCGCGCCGCGATGAAGGTGCGCTACGACAAGCTCGCGACCCGCTACGCGCAGGCGCAGAAGGCGAACGAGCAGCACTCGTTCCCCGGCATCGGACTCGAGTTCCGCAGCATCGGGATGGGCTTCGTGGAGCTGGGCGACCACTACTTCGCGTCGCAGTCGTACCTCTACTACGCGATCTGCTACGACGAGAGCCTGCGCGGCGAGCAGGCCGAGTTCGACAAGGCGTGGGACGGCTACAAGCTGACGATCGAGCACCGCGACAAGGTCGAGCTGCGCGACGTGCCGTACTCGGAGACGAAGCAGCGCTGGGAGGTGCTCGACAAGCTCGGTTACGGCGACTCGCCGGCGGCGGGGGGCGGCACGAGCGGTCCGTCGGCGACCGAGGCGGCGGTCGGCACCGCGATCACGGTGCCGATGGCGTTCCAGCCGCTCCAGGCGGTCGACGAGATCGAGCGCCCCACGTACTGGGCCGACGAGGTCTACCCTGCGTGGCGCCAGGTCAGCCTGCGCGGCGTCGGCTCGACGGCGCGCTTCGAGGCTTTCGAGAAGGGGCCGACCGTGATCCGCGTCGGAGCCAGCAAGCCGGTCGTCGACGTCGACAACGACGGCGAGGGCGACGTCGAGATCGAGCTCACCGGGAAGATCACGCCGGTCACCGTCGAGATCGGCGAGGGCGCAGAGAAGCGCCCGTGGTCGTTCTTCACCGTGACGGGCTCGCAGCAGGACACGTACCAGGGCATCACGATGGGCCTGCAGCCCGACGACAACTACATGAACCTGTACGTCGCCGCCGCGGGCGCGATGGCGGGCATGATCGGCGAGACGCCGGTGCGCGTGATCGACGACAACATGGACGGCGTGTACGGCAGCTTGCCGAAGGGCTGGCAGTACATCGGTTGCTCGGAGAACAACTTCCACCAGACGATGGACTCGATCGTCGTCGGCGCGGAGAAGCGCGCGCGCCCGTGGAGCGAGTACATCCAGGTCGAGGACCAGTGGCACAAGGTCGCGGCGACGAACGGCGGCAACCAGATCGAGGCGGCGCCGGCCGAGGTGATGACCGGCACGCTGAAGCTCAAGACGAAGGGCATCAAGCCGAGCTGGGTCGTCGTCAAGGGCGCGGGCAAGTTCGAGAACTGCTACTTCGACCTGCTGCAGAACGGCTCGAAGGGCGTCGCGGTGCCGTCGGGCCGCTACTCGCTGTTCTGCGGGTTCCTCTCCGAGGGCAAGCGGATGTCCGTGATGAAGGCGCTCATCCTGCCGGGCAAGACGACGACGACCTGGAACGTGCAGCCCGGCGAGGACGTCACGATCGAGTTGGGCGCGCCGTTCGGCTTCGACTTCCAGCACGTCGTCGGCGACGACTCCGTCAAGATCGTCGGCCCGTCGGTCGTCGTGACGGGCGTCGCGGCCGAGCGCTACGAGCGGCTGTGGAACTGCGCGGTCAAGCCCGAGGTCTCCGTGCGCAAGGCCGGGGCGAAGCGCGGCGGCAAGTACGAGGACATCAACGTCGCGACCGGCCAGGACGACATCGACAAGCACGGCTGGGGCGCGGTCTGGATGCCGCTCGACACCGAGATCCCCGCCGAAGTCGGCGAGGAGGGCATCCAGGTGCAGCTCTACCAGAAGAAGCACAAGCTCTTCGGCGAGATCGAGTCCGCCTGGAAGGACTGACGCACGCTCGTGCTCGACCTCAAGCTCATCCGCCAGAACCCCGAGGCGGTCGCGGCGGGTGCTCGGAAGAAGCGCATCCCGTGCGACGTCGACCGCATCCTCGCGCTCGACGTCGAGGGGCGCGAGCTCGGCCAGCGCGTCGACGCGCTGCGCGCGCGCCAGCGCACCGCGGGCAAGGAGATCGCGCAGGCCGACGAGGGGCGGCGCGCGGAGCTCCTCGCCGAGCAGACCGAGCTGAAGACCGAGCTGAGGAGCGCCGAGGAGCGCAAGGGGGCGATCGACGCCGAGCTGCACGAGCTGCTCCTGCGCGTGCCGAACGTGCCCGCCGACGAGGTGCCCGAGGGCGAGACCGACGCGGACAACGTCGAGGTGAGCCGCTGGGGCGAGCCGCGCTCGTTCGGGTTCGAGGCGCGCGACCACGTCGCGCTCGCCGAGGGCCAGGGCTGGCTCGACGTGCTGAACGCGGCGCGCATCTCCGGCAGCCGCAACTACGTGCTCAAGGGCGACCTGTCGTTGCTCGAGGGCGCGGTGATGCGCTTCGCGCTCGACCACATGGTCGCGAAGGGCTTCGTGCCGCTCTCGGTGCCGACGCTCGTGCGCAGCGAGGTCATGGTCGGCACCGGCTACTTCCCGGGCGGCGAGGAGCAGGCGTATCGCTGCGACGAGCGCGACGACCTGTGCCTCGTCGGGACCGCCGAGGTGCCGGTCACGGCGCTGCACGGCGGCCAGATCCTCGAGCTCGCCGCGCTGCCGATCCGCTACGTCGCGCTCTCGCCGTGCTATCGGCGCGAGGCGGGCGCGGCGGGCCGCGACACGCGCGGGCTGTACCGCGTGCACCAGTTCCAGAAGGTCGAGCAGGTCGTCATCGACGTCGCGGATCCCGACGTCAGCCTGGAGCACCACCACGCGATCCTCGGGAACGCCGAGGAGGTCCTGCGCGCGCTCGAGCTGCCGTACCGCGTCGTCAACGTCTGCGGCGGCGACCTCGGCCAGCCGCAGGTGCAGAAGTTCGACATCGAGACGTGGATGCCGTCGCGCGAGGGCTACGGCGAGACGCACAGCGCGTCGCGCTTCCACGACTTCCAGGCGCGGCGGCTCGACCTGCGCTACCGCGACGAGGAGCGCAAGGTGCGCTTCTGCCACACGCTGAACAACACCGTGGCGGCGAGCACGCGCATGCTGATCGCGCTCCTCGAGAACCACCAGCTCGCCGACGGCCGCGTCCACGTGCCGCCGCCGCTGCGGCCCTACCTCGGCGGACGCGAGGTGCTGGGCCGGCCGCTCGACGCGTGAAGCTCGGCCGCACGGCCAAGGTGCTGATCGTCCTCGCCGTTGCCGCGGGCGGGGCGGAGCTCGGCGCGCGCCTCGTCGCGGCGGCGACGCTGCGCGAGCGCGGGATGCGCTACGACGCCGAGCTGGGCTTCCGGCCGGTGCCGAACGTGCGCAAGCACGACCGCTTCTGGGGCGACGACGAGCCGGCGACGACGAACTCGCACGGCTGGCGCGACGCCGAGCACGCGTACGAGAAGGAGCCCGGCGTCACGCGCGCGGTTGCGCTGGGGGACTCGTTCACGTTCGGCGTCGAGGTCGACTACGGGGAGCGCTTCACCGAGATCCTTGAGGGCACGCTCGCGGCCTTCGAGGTCGTGAACCTCGGCGTCAACGCGTACGGGACGGCGCAGGAGCTGCGCGCGCTCGAGGTGCACGGGGTGCGCTACGACCCCGACCTCGTGATCCTCGTCGCGTACCTCGGCAACGACCTCGACGACGTGCGCAACGTCGAGAAGGGCGGCCAGCCGTGCCCGTGGTACCGGCTCGAGGACGGCGAGCTCGAGCTCGTGCCGCCGAGCGCGGGCCCGCTCGTGCGGCTGCGCAACGCGAGCTACGTCGTCGAGACGGTGCTCGGGATGCTGTCGCCCGGCGAAGGCGGCACGCGCGAGGCGCCACAGTGGGCGGGGGACGTCGACACCGTGCCGCTCTTCGTCGCGCTCGTGCGGCGCATGGCCGAGGTCTGCGACGAGGCGGGGGCGCGCTTCCTCGCCGTGTACACGTACTCGTCGGACCGCTTCGGCTTCGCGCCGTTCCCGCGCGAGCTGCGCGCGCGCCAGCTCGTGGCGGACGCGGGGATCGCGACGCTCGACACGTTCGCCGCGTTCGCCGAGTCGATCGCGGCCGGCGCCGAGCTGTTCGAGCGCGGCCACTGGTCGCCCGAGGGGCACCGGCTCGTCGCGGAGCTGATCCGCCGCGAGCTGCTCGAGCGCGGCTGGGTCGAGTGAGCGCGCGCGCGCGCCCGCTGCTCTGCGCTCTCGGGTCAGCCGCCGCCGCCGCCGAGCAGCGCGTCGAGCGCCCCGCCTCCGCCGCTGCCGCCGCCCTGGAGCAGGTCGCCCAGGTCGACCGTGCTGCCGGGAGGCGGCTGCCCGTTGCCCAGGTTGGGGAACGGGTTGTCGTTCGGGTCGAGGGGGATCTGGTTCCCGTTCTCGTCGGTGGTGTAGCCGTCGATGTCCACGTCGCCGCCGGCGCCCGGCAGGCCCGGCTGGCCCTCGGAAACCGGCGGCAGCAGGCGCGGGATCACCGCGACCGGCTGCAGCTCGAGCGATTGGCGCAGCGTCTCGGGGAAGCGGATGATCCGCTTGTACGAGACGAGGCGCTTGTCGATGGAGAGCTCGTGGAGCTGCTCGCGCATCAGGCGCGGCGCGAACTCGAGCTCGAGCGTGATCTCGATCCGCGCGGGCAGCGCGTCGCCGTCGTCGTAGCTCGTGCCCCAGCTCTCGATCGGCTCGGCGTCGGG
Source organism: uncultured Planctomycetaceae bacterium (assembly GCA_964528575.1). Lineage (GTDB taxonomy): Bacteria > Planctomycetota > UBA1135 > UBA1135 > CAZGTQ01. The sequence continues at coordinate 20,891 of CAZGTQ010000290.1, forward strand.
GCCGTCCTCCTCGAACACCTGGACGTCGAACGCGCGGATCTTCTCGTTCAGGAACATGAACTCGCCGCCGTCGAACGGCTCGTCGTCGACGCCGAAGGACTCGCGGCGGTAGATCTCGAGGAAGTCGTCGAGCTCGGGGTTGCTGCGCAGGCGGTAGCCGACCTCGTTCACGTCCGCGCGCAAGAGATCGCCGCGCTCGCGGTAGCCGACGAAGCTGTCGTTCGCCGTCACGAAGTCGATGCTATCGGCGTCGACGCCCGCGAGGACGCGGTTCTCGATGCGCAGCGCCGCGGCGCGCGGCCGCGCGTACGTGCTGAGCGCGCGCAGGTCGGCCTCGATCAGGTCGAGGATCGCGGGACCCGCGAGCTGGTTCTCCTGGATGTTGTGGATCGTGTCCCGCGTCGTGCGCGCCGACGTGAGCATCTTCGACATCATGACGAGGAGCATCGACATGATGAGCACGGTGAGCAGGACCTCCATCAACGTGAAGCCCGCCCCGCCGCCGGTCCGTGCTCTCTGGATTCTCGTTCTCATCGATCCGCTCCGTCTTCGTCCTCTTCGCTGCCGTAGACCTGTTCCCACGGCATCCATCGTTCGAGGATCAGCTCGTTCTTGAAGTCGCGCAGCTTCGGGAACGTCACGCGGACCTTGATCTTCTCGAAGGGCAGGTCCTCGTCCTCCCGGTCCTCCTCGTCGCGCTCCTCCTCCTGCTCTAGGCGGCGCGCCTTGAACGAGTCGTGCCAATCGCGGCGGCCGTCGCTCGACGACGAGGTCGCCGAGGGGAAGCTGTCCTCGCCGTAGATCACGTCGAACGCGAAGTACTCGTACCCTTCGTCCGCGTACGTGCCCGAGGGCCGGTCGCCGTAGTCGTCCTGGAACAGGCCCGACTCGATCTGGCCGAGCGTGTACTCCGCGAGCTGGTTCGCGACCTTCAGGTTGCGCGAGTGGGCGGCGTTGAGCTTCGCCCCGTTCAGCGCCTGGATCAGGCTGACGAGCGTGACCCCGACGATCAGGATCGTTACGGCGAGCTCGGCCAGGGTGAAGCCGCTGCGCTCGGTGCTGCGTCGCATCAATCGAAGTCTCCCTCTTCGACGGGCTCGCGCTCCCACAGGCCGTCGTGGAACTTGATCAGTCCGGTGAGGCCGATCACCTCGATCGTGAAGTAGCGGTCGAAGATCTCCTGGCGAAGCACCACGAGGTGGTGGCACGACGAGCCGCGCGCGTCGAAATCGACGTACACCAGCCCGTTGTCGAACGTCTCGCCGTTCAGCGTGACCGACTCGAACGTGACGCCGTCCCCGAGCTCCGTCACTTCGACGACAAGCCGCTCCTCGTCGGCCGCGGCGAAGCCGCCGCCCTCGGCACGGAAGGGCGTCGCGATCCAGTAGCGCTCGCCCTCGAGGTCGTACACGACCTGGAACGTCGCGCTGCGCGCGATCGCGTCGTTGCGCGTCCCGTGCAGGTGCGCCGCGAGCGCGCGGACGTCCGAGTTGAGGCGCTGGCTGGGGACGATCGACTCCCACGAGACGAGCACGAGCGTGGCCACCATGCCCAGGATGATGATGACCACCATGAGCTCGATCAGCGTGTAGCCGCGCGTGCGCGCGGACCGACTCGCGAGGGAGACGCGCACGTCCGAACGCTACTCTTTCTCCGCGCCCCAGTAGATGTCGGCGTTGTCGCCCTCGCCGCCCGGCGCGTTGTCCTTGCCGAGCGAGTAGATCGCCGGCTTGGTCTCGCCCGTGTAGGCGGGGGACTCGTACTGGTACTCCATGCCCCACGGGTCCTTCGGGATCGTCTCGCGGTCGAGGAAGCGGTGCCCGTTCTCGTCGGCCGTGACGAGCGCCTCGAGCGAGTCGGGGTAGCGGCCGCCGTTCTCGATCGCGAACTGGTCGAGCGCGCTCTTGATCGCGGACAGCTCGCCCTTGACGACGCCGCCCTGGGCCTTCATCAGGCGGTCGAGGACGTTCGGGACGACCATCGTCGCGAGCAGGCCGATGATCACGATCACGACCATGAGCTCGGCGAGCGAGAAGCCGCGGCGGAGCCGGTGGGCGGACAGGTGGAGAGTCTTCATGGCGAGGGTTCTCGGAGCGGGGGGCCGGGCGGCGTGCCCGGCCGGTTCCGGCGGACTCGGACGCCCGGGGGCGGCCGGTATTCCCACCGTGGGAAATGGTGCTCTGCCGCAGGGCCTCATGGGCCCCGCAGGCCGATTTTTCGCGGCTCGAAGCGTCCGAGCCCCGGGGAGGCGTCCGGGGCCGGCGGTCAGCTGACCGCCCCGACCTGCAGGATCGGCAGGATGATCGACCAGACGATGTACCCGACGACGGCGGCGAGGAAGACGATCATCACCGGCTCCATGATCGACGTGACCCGCTCGGTCACGACGTCGATCTCCTCGTCGTAGGCGTCCGCGATGCGGTCGAGCATCTGCTCGAGCTCGCCCGACTGCTCGCCGACCGCGACCATGTAGCCGACGACCGAGGGGAACACCCCCGACGCCTTGAGCGGGGTGGCGATGTCGGTGCCCTCGAGGATCCGCGTGCGGACGTGCTCGGTCGCGTCCGCCAGGACGCGGTTGCCCACGACGTTGCGCGTGATCTCGAGGCTCTGGACGGCGGCGACGCCGCTGCCGAGCAGCGTCGAGAGCGTGCGCGTGAAGCGCGCGACCGCCCGCTTGAGCAGCATGTCGCCGACCAGCGGGATCCGCAGCAGGAAGCGGTCGATGAAGAGCTCGCCCGCGTTGGTCCGGTAGATCCGGTCGACGAGCACCGAGAGGCCCGCGATGCCGAGCGCGCCGACCCACCAGTAGGCCTTGAACGCGTCGCTGATCTGGATGAGGATCCGCGTCGGCAGCGGCAGCTCCTGGCCGGTGTCCTCGAGCATGCCCGTGATCTGCGGCACGACGAACGACATCAGGATGCTGACGACGATGATGCCGAGCGAGATCATCATCAGCGGGTAGGTCAGCGCCGACACGACCTTGCGCTGCAGCGCGCGCTGGCTCTGCAGGAAGTCCGCGAGGCGCAGCAGCACGGTGTCGACGCCGCCGGTCGCCTCGCCCGCGCGCACCATGTTCACGTACAGATCGCTGAACATGTGCGGGTAGTCGGCGAGCGCGTCCCCGAGCGACGCGCCCTGGCTGATCCGCTCGCGGATCTCGCGGAACATCGTCTCGATGCGCCGGTTCTCCGCCTGGTCGATGATCGCGCGCAACGCCTCGGCGAGCGGGATGCCCGCGGCGAGCAGCGTGCCGAGCTGACGCGTGATCGCCGCGACGATCTCGACGTTGCGCCCCGTCGGCCCGCGCTGCTGCGACGCGCGCGCGCGCCGGATGCGGTCGGCGAGGCCGGGACCGCGGACGCCGGCCTTGGCCTTCATGCCGTGGCGGCCGCCGCGCAGCTCGTGGATCTCGCTGACGAGGATGTTCTCGCGCCGCAGCCGCGAGCGAGCCTCGCGCGCGGTGTCGGCGTCGATGACGCCCTTCTTGACGGTGCCCCCGGCGGCGAAGGCGGTGTACTGGAAGATCGGCATCTCTGTCGAGGTCGAGACGGTCGAGACAGTCGAGATCGGTCGAGACAGTCGAGACGGTCGAGAGCGCGGCGTCAGCCCAGATCGAGCTGGGTGACGCGCAGCACCTCGTCGGGCGTGGTCATGCGTTGGACGACCTTCTCGCAGCCGTCCATGCGCAGCGTGACGAGGCCGCGCTCGATCGCGCTCAGCTTGATCTGCGACGCGGTCGAGCCCTCCATGACCTGCGTGCGCAGGATCTCGTCGACGGGCAGGAACTCGTAGATCGCGGTCCGGCCGGAGAAGCCCGAGTGGAAGCACTCGTCGCAGCCCTCCCCGAACGAGACCTCGCCGTGCAGCTTGGCGGGGTCGAGGTTGAGCTTCTTCAGCTTCGCGAGCCACTCGTCGTTCAGCGGAACGAGCACCCTGCAGTTCTTGCACACCGTGCGGACGAGGCGCTGGGCGATGACGAGGATGAGCGAGCTCGACACGAGGTACGGCTCGACGCCCTGGTCGATCAGACGCGTGATCGTGCTCGCCGAGTCGTTCGTGTGGACGGTCGAGAACACGAGGTGGCCCGTGAGCGCGGCGCGGATCGCGATCTCGGCGGTCTCGAGGTCGCGGATCTCGCCGACCATCATCACGTCGGGGTCCTGGCGCAGGAACGAGCGCAGGCCCGCGGCGAACGTCAGGCCCTTCTTCGTCGCGACCTGCACCTGGCTGACGCCGGCGAGCGAGTACTCGACCGGGTCCTCGATCGTCAGGACGTTCTTCTGCGTCGTGTCGATCTCGCCCATCGCCGCGTAGAGCGACGTCGTCTTGCCCGAGCCGGTGGGCCCCGTGACGAGGATGATGCCGTGGCTCCAGTTGACGTAGTCGCGCATCATCGCGAGGTTCTCGGACGACAGTCCGATCTCCTCGAGCGCGTACACGCGTCCGCTCTTGTCGAGCAGACGCATGACGATGCGCTCGCCGGTCGTCGTCGGCACCGAGCTGATCCGCACGTCGACCTCGCCGTCGCCGATGCGGATCGTCGCGCGGCCGTCCTGCGGCAGGCGGCGCTCGGCGATGTCCATCCGGCCCATGATCTTCACGCGGCTGATGATCGCCTCGTGCGCCTTCCGCGGGATGGAATCCATGTCGTAGAGGATGCCGTCGATGCGGAAGCGAACCTGCGTGCGGTCCGGGTACGGATGGAAGTGGACGTCCGAGCTGCGCAGCTTGAGCGCCTGGAACAAGATCGTGTTGACGAGCTTGATGATCGGCGCCTTGTTCGAGACGTCGAGCACGTCCTCGGCGTCGTCGATCTTGCTCGCCAACCCTTGGATGTCCGCGTCCTCGTCGACGTCCGCGAGCGCCTGGTCGACGCCGTCCGCCTTGTGGCGGTACGCGCGCGCGATCAGCGTCGTGATCTCGGTGCGCGGCGCGAGGACGGGCTCGAGCTCGACGCCGAGCATCGCCGCGAGGTCGTCCATCGGATGCGCCTCGAGCGGCGTGCACGTCGCGACCTTGAGCAACCCGTCGGAGCCCTGCTCCAGCGCGATCAGGTTGTAGTTGCGCGTGAACTGGACCGGGATCGCGTTGACGAAGTCGGCGGGCACGCGCGTCCCGTCGAGGCTGTGGCGGTACTCGTAGCCGAGGTGCTGCGCGTACGCGCGCAGGAGCTTGTCCTCGTCGAGATAGTCCTTCTGCAGGATCACGCGGTCGAGCGAGTCCCCGCTCGTGCCCGCGATGCGGCGGCACTCCTCGAGGCGCTCGCGCTGGAGCCCGGCTTCGACGAGGAGATCGGAGATGGACGTCATCGGTTGTCGTCGGGCTCGTTCGGCGAGCCCTCGTCGGGATCGGTGTCGTTGTCTTGGGGGAGCGCGTCTTGCCCGCCTTCGGCGCCCTCCGCGCCACTCTCGGGCGTGGGCGCGGGCGCGGGAGCGAGCTCCGACAGGTCGAACGCCGGCAGCGGCTGCGGCTCGGTCGAGATCGGCGCCGGCGCGGCCTCCTGGCGGCCGCGGAGCAGGAGCTCGTTGCGGCGCGCCGGGTCGATGCCGAGGCTCTCGCCGTCGACGTGACCGGACGCGGGGCTGCGATAGAGCGGGAGCTCGAAGCTGCGCAGGGCGCGCTCGTCCTCTTCCGAGCCGAACGCCGGGTCGATGATGCGCATCCGGGCGGCGCCCATCACTTCGGCCGCGTCGAGCTTCTTGCGGTACGAGAACTCCGCGAGGTCGGCGAAGTCGCGGTCGTGCAGGATGTGCGGCGTGACGAAGAAGTAGAGCGTCGTCACGTTCCGGGTCTTCGATTGGCGCCCGAAGATCCAGCCGACGAGCGGCAGATCGCCGAGGAACGGGATGCTGCTGCGGTTGTCGTTCTCGTTGTCGGTCACGATGCCGCCGATGACCATCGTGTCGCCGTCGGGGACGTTGACCGTCGTGTCGATCGAGCGCGTGATCCGCGGCGGGGGGATCGAGCCGCCGGTGAACGTGCCGACGAACGTCGAGACCTCGAGGTTGATGCCGAGGCGGAGGTAGCGCGAGGCGCTGATCGACGGCGAGATCTGCAGCGTGATGCCCGACTCCTGGAAGCTGTCGAAGTTCTCCTGGGTCTGGCCGGTGACGCCGCCGGTGGCGGTGATCGTCGTCGTCGGGCGCTCGTCGAGCGTCCGCACCGTCGCGAAGCCGTTGTTGTTGACGAGGACGGACGGCACGTTGAGCACGTTCGTGTCGTCCTTCGTCTGGATCGCGGCGAGCAGCACCGGCAGCGCGAAGTCGTCGCCGTCGAGGATGCCGGCGGTCAGGCCGCCCATCAGGTTCGGGACGCGCGCGTCCGGCACCCCGTCGTCGTCCGTGTCGACGAACGACGACAGGCCGAACGACGACACGCCGAACTGACCGAGGTCGCCCTCGCCCGGCGGGACGTCGCGTGCTCCGCCGAGCTCGACGCCGATGTCGCGCACCTTGGAGCCGGTCAGCTCGATCAGCGCCGTCTCGATCAGCACCTGATCCTGGCGCCGGTCGAGCTGCTGCACGAGGTCGAGCACCTCCTCGAAGCGCGTCTTGCTCGCGGCGATCAGCAGCGAGTTCGTCCCGGGATCGGGCACGACGACGACCTCGTTGTCCGAGCTGGAGCCGCCGGTGCCCGGAGTGCCCTGCGGGGCCTGCGTGCGGCCGCCCTGCGTGTCGATCCGCGATGCGTCGCGCAGGAAGTCCTCGAGGACGTCGGCGAGGTCCGCCGCCGCCACGTTCTCGAGCGCGACGATGTGGTAGTTGCGCTCGGGCTCGACCACGTCGACGTCGAGTCGCGCGATCATGTCGCGGATGAACGACATGTCCTCCGCCATCGCCATGACGAGCAGCGAGTTCGTGCGCGGGTCGGTCAGGATCTTGGCGTCGCCCTGGCTGGTGCGCGAGAGCTGCGCGCTGACGCCCTGGGCCGCCGCGCGCTCGCCGCGCTGGCGCGCCTGCTGCTCGACCGTCTGCGCGAGCGCCTCGAGGAGCTGCTCGATGATGTCGGCGACGTCCTCGGCCGACGCGAACTCGAGCGGGATCACGTCGAAGACCGGCAGCACCTCGTCCTCGACCGCCGACGCCTCGTCGATGATGTAGAGCAGTTGCGCGAGGTGGTACACCGTCGTGCCGAAGTTCGTCAGGATCAGCGAGTTCGACGAGCCGGCGTTGAGCATGCCGCCCGTGCTCTGGTCGGGCAGCAAGGGCCGCAGCGACGTCGTGAGCTGGCGCACGTCGGTGTTCGGCAGCGTGATCACCGTGCGGACCAGGACCGCGGGCTGGTCCTTGTACTGCTCGAGGTCGTCGGGCAGGACGTAGAGGGCGCGCTGCTGGATGCCCGAGCGCGCGCTCGCCTGCTGCAGGCTCTGGATCACGATGACCTTGAGGTGGTCGGGCCCGACTTCGATCGTCGCGAAGTCGTTGATGAACATCATGATCTGGAAGAAGCGGTAGAAGTCGTCCTTGGGGATCCGCTTCGTCCCGAACATGCGCACCGTGTCGGCCTGGAGCAGCGGCCTGGTCTCCTTCGTGTACGTGAAGTTGAGGCCGGTCGCCTGCTGGCAGATCTTGACGAACTCCTCCAGCTTCATCCCGACGTCGACGCCTTCCGCCTCGGAGAAGTTGAGGATGTAGAACTCGCCCTCCTCCTGGATCGGAGGCGGATCCTGGGCGCCGCCCGGGTTGTTCTGGCCCGGGTTGTTCTGCGGGGCGGCGGCGGCGGCGGGGGGCGCGGGAGCGGCCGCCAGGGGCAGCGCGAGGAGGAGGGCGATCATCGGCGGTCGAGACTTCGCTGAGCGTTGTATCCCGTTGAAAGGAAGCGAGTTAGACCCCGCACCGGCGCGGTCGCGGGCATTGTGGTGACCCGTGGAGGCCAAGTCAAACCCGCGCTCGACGTGCGGCGCGGCCCGTGCGGGCATCCGGGAGACGCCGAGCGGGCGCAGGATCTTCCCGCGGCATCGGGTTTCGACCGGATCCGGGTCGATCTGGAGGATGTCGCGGCGGCCGCGCGCTAACGTTGCGCGCCCGCCGTTCGGCGAGCCTGCGGCGCGCGTTCCCCTCGGCCGTTCTCCCGACCCGCCATGACCTCGACGGCACCGCCGCCCGATCCGAAAGCTCGTCCCCACGCCGCGCACTCGAGCCACGGGAGCCCGAAGAAGGGCATCGTCAGCCTGCTGCTCGAGTTCTCGCTCCCGCTGATCGCCGGAGTGTTCGCCGCGCTCGCGTTCGCGAACGTCGCGCCCGAGACGTACCACCGCATCGTCGAGTGGGCGCCGTTCGGCGAGAGCGTGACGGTGTTCGGCTACACGCTCACGCTCCACTTCCTGATCAACGACATCTTCATGGTCTTCTTCTTCGGCATCGCCGCGAAGGAGATCACCGAGGCCTGTCTCCCGGGCGGCAGCCTCAACCCGCCGACGAAGGCGGTCAACCCGCTCCTCGCGACGATCGGGGGCGTCGCGGGACCGATCGGCGTCTTCTTCCTGCTCGCGTGGGGGGCGTCGTCCGCCGGGATGGTGCCGGCGGGCGTGACGTGGGAGCAGTTCTCGAACGGCTGGGGCGTGCCGACGGCGACCGACATCGCCCTCGCCTGGCTCGTCGCCCGCGCCGTGTTCGGCAAGGGCCACCCCGCGATCAACTTCCTGCTCCTGCTCGCGGTCGCCGACGACGCGATCGGCCTCGTCATCATCGCGATCTTCTACGGCGATCCGGCCCATCCCGCGGCCTGGCAGTGGCTCCTGCTCACCCTGGCCGGCTGCGCCGTCGCCTTCGGTCTGCGCAAGGCGGGCGTGCGCAACTGGATCCCGTACGTCGCGATCGCCGGCCCGATCGCCTGGTGCGGCCTGATGATGGCGCACCTGCACCCGGCGCTGGCGCTCGTGTTCATCGTCCCGTTCCTGCCCGGGCCACGGCGCGACACGGGCCTGTTCGCCAGCGAGGACGAGGTCGACCGCATGGGGCCCGACGTGGCCCGCGACCTCGGGCTCGAGCACTCGGCGCTCGAGAACTTCGAGCACAGCCTCAAGACCTTCGTCGACATCGGCCTGTTCTTCTTCGCGTTCGCGAACGCCGGCGTCGCGTTCGCCGGCATCGGCGCGCTCACCTGGGTCATCCTCGCGGCGCTCGTCGTCGGGAAGACGGTCGGGATCACGTTCTTCGGCCTGCTCGGCGTGAAGATCGGCTTTCCGCTGCCCGAGCGCATGCGCCTGAAGGAGCTCGTGATGGCCGGCTTCGTCGCCGCGCTCGGTCTCACGGTCGCGCTCTTCGTCGCCGGCGAGGCGTATCCCGACCCAGCCCTGCAAGGACAGGCGAAGATGGGAGCGCTGTTCTCCGGTCTCGTGGGCATCGCCGCGATCGCGCTCGGCCGCGTCCTGGGCGTGGGCGGCTCGCGCGAGGACCGCTGACGCACCGCCACGACCCATGCAGCTCACCGATCTGATCGAGCCGCGCGACTTCTTGATCGGCTTCGAGCCCGCCGACAAGTGGGAGGCGGTGCGCGCGTTGCTCGAGCACCTCGTCGCGGTCGGCCGCGTCGACGCGGCGCGCAAGGACGACCTGCTCGAGCGCATCCTCGACCGCGAGCGCTCGATGTCGACCGGCATGGAGCACGGCGTCGCGATCCCGCACGCGGCGGTCGAGGGTCTCCCGCGCGCCGTCGCCGGGATCGGGGCCGTCGCGACGCCGGGCGGGCTCGCGTTCGAGAGCATCGACGCGCGGCCGACCTATCTCGTCGTGCTGCTCCTGATCCCCAAGGCGCAGAAGCTGCTCCACATCCGCACGCTCGCCGAGATCGCGCGCGTCCTCTCGCGCGAGGGCGTGCGCCAAGCCCTCGTGTCCGCGCGCACGCCCGACGAGGCCTGGCACGCGCTCGCCGAGGGCCAGGCGGCGGTCGGCGGTTAGGTTCGGGCCGCTCCCCGCGGCGCTACGCGCCCGTGACCCAGTCGCCCAGGCGGCCGCGGATCGCCGCGTCGATGCGCTCGGCGCACGTCGCGTAATCCGCGGCCGAGCCCCCGATCGGATCGGGCACGTCCTCGCCGTGCGGGTCGATCAGCACCACGTGCTTCGCGCGCGCCGGCGGCAGCATCGCGCGCAGCGCCTCGAGGTGGCTCGCCGTCATGCAGTACACGCGATCGGCGGCGACGACGTCCGCGAGGATCGCGGGCGCGGAGCGGTGGCCCGAGAGGTCGATCCCGAGCTCGGAGAGCACTGCGATCGCGTGCGGAGCCGCACGCTCGCCGGCGCCGGCCGCGACGCCCATCGAGCGCACGGAGAAGCCGAACGCCGCGAGGCCGTCCTCGTCCGCCGCGCAGCCGAGCGCCTGGGCGATGCGGTGGCGCGCGAGCCCCTCGGCCATCGGGCTGCGGCACGTGTTGCCGGTGCAGCAGAACGCGATGCGCAGGCCCGCGGTGCGGCGCAGATCGGCCACCGGCAGCAGACCCTCGCGTAGCAGCGCGAACGCGCCGCGGCCCAGGCGCAGGACGCCCGAGGGCTCGCCCAGCCGCGCCGGGCCGCCGTCGAGGACGAGCGCGACCTGCGCGCTGCCCGCGAAGGCCTCCGCGATCGCGGGCGCCCGCGTCAGCGGCGCCTCCGAGGCCCGGTTCGCCGACGTCATGACGACCGGGAAATCGGCCTGCGCGAGAATGGCTGCGGTGCCCAGGTGCGCGGGGAAGCGCACGCCGGTCCAGCCCTCGTGCGTGACGCCCTCGAGGCCCGCGGGCACGCCCTCGAGGACGAGCGTCAGCGGCCCCGGCCAATAGCGCTGGACGAGCCGGCGGGTGAGCGCGCGGACGTGCTCGAACCGCTCGACCGCGCTCGCGTCGCCGACGTGCCACGTCAGCGGCCGGTCGGCCGGGCTGCCCTTGAGCTCGCGCAGCGCCGCGACCGCGGCGGCGTCGTCCGCGCGCGCGGCGAAGCCGTAGACCGTCTCGGTGGGGAGCGCGACGATCGCGCCCGACGCCAAGAGATCGACGACGCGGCGGCGGACCTCGCGCGGGGGCGCGGCGTCCCCGCAGGTCACCAACTCGAGGGTGGGGCTCATCGGCGAGGCGTGGTCATCGACCATCTGCTTGGGTGGGCCGCACGGGCGCTGCTAGCCTAGCAGTCCGTTGAGGAACTTCCACGCCGCCGAGCAGGCGTCGCGCCTCCCCCGTGGAGCGCACTGACGGCGCGCTACCAGCGCCGCGCATCGGCGAGCACAAAGCGCGACGAGGACCATGGACCAGCCCACCGGCGACGCTCCGGCCGGCCGGCGCGAGCGGCTCTCGCGACTGGCGCGGGGCCTGGCGCACGAGATCAAGAACCCGCTGTCGACGATGTCGATCAACCTCGCGCTCCTCCAGGAGGAGTGGGAGAAGGCGGCCGCTGCGCGCAACCCCGACCGCCCGGCCCTGACCCCGCGCGAGGAGCGCTCGCTGCGGCGGATCAAGACGCTCCAACGCGAGGTGCACCGGCTCGAGCACATCCTCGAGGAGTTCCTGCACTACGCGCGCGGGGCCGAGGTCAACCGCAAGCCGGAGGACATCTCGCGCCTCGTCAAGGGCTTGCTCGACTTCGTCGAGCCCGAGAACGAGGCCGCGGGGATCCGCCAGCACGTCGAGCTCCCGATCGGCCTGCCGCTCGTCTTGTGCGACGAGGCGGCGATCAAGCAGGCGGTGCTCAACCTGCTCGTCAACGCGCGGCAGGCGATGCCGGACGGCGGCGAGCTGCTCGTCCGCGCGCGGCGCGCCGGCAATCAGGTCGAGCTCTCGATCACCGACACCGGTATCGGGATGACGCCCGACCAGATCGAGCACTGCTTCGACGAATACTGGTCGTCGAAGAAGGGCGGCTCGGGCCTCGGTCTCGCGACGGCGCGGCGCGTCGTGCAGGACCACGGCGGCACGATCACCGCGATGAGCGACCTCGGCCGCGGGACGAGCTTCTCGATGTTCCTGCCGCTCGCGGTCGAGCTCGCCGGCGGCAAGCGCGAGGCGGAGGAGACGGCGTGAGCGACGGCGTGAAGGAGGAGGTCGGCGAGGGGGCGCGCGTGCTGATCGTCGACGACGACGAGGGTCATGCCGAGGCGCTCTCGGACGCGCTCGAGGCGGACGGCTACCGCTGCACGATCGCGACGTCGGGCCCCGAGGCGGTCGAGCGGATGGGGGAGTCGAGCTTCGAGGCGGTGCTCACCGATCTCGTCATGCGCGACGTCGACGGGCTCGAGGTGCTGAGCGAGGCGCGCACGCTGCAGCCGGAGGCCGCGGTGCTGCTCGTCACCGGCCACGCGCGCGTCGAGAGCGCGGTCGAGGCGATGCAGAAGGGCGCGGCCGACTATCTCGAGAAGCCGGTCATCATCGCGGAGCTGCGCAGCCGCCTGGCGCGCGCGATCGAGCACCGCGCGCTGCGGCGCGACCTCGTCGAGCTGCGCCGACAGATCGACAAGCGCTACGGCTTCGAGGGCATCCTCGGCAGCTCGCCGCCGATGCAGCGGCTGTTCGACGTGCTCGCCCGCATCAGCGAGAAGGACGCGACGGTGCTGATCCTCGGCGAGAGCGGGACGGGCAAGGAGCTCGTCGCGCGCGCGATCCACACGAACAGCGCGCGCCGCGACGCGCACTTCGTCGCGGTGAACTGCGCCGCGCTCAGCGAGGGGCTGATCGAGTCCGAGCTGTTCGGACACGTCAAGGGCGCGTTCACGGGGGCGGTGTCGGCGAAGGAGGGTCGCATCGTCTACGCCGACCACGGCACGCTGTTCCTCGACGAGGTCGGCGACATGCCGCTCGACACGCAGGCGAAGCTCCTGCGCGTGCTCGAGACGCGCGAGGTCGTCCCGGTCGGCGGCAATGCGGCGCGCAAGGTCGACGTGCGGCTGCTCGCAGCCACGAACCGCGATCTGCGCGCGATGGTCGCCGAGAGCACGTTCCGCGAGGATCTGCTCTACCGCCTCGAGGTGATCGTCCTCGAGCTCCCGCCGCTGCGCCAGCGCCCCGGCGACGTGCCGATCCTGATCGACCACTTCCTGCGCGAGCTCGCCGCCGAGCACGGCCGCGACGTGCGCGGCATCTCGCCCGAGGCGCGCGCGCTGCTCGTGCGCTTCGAGTGGCCGGGCAACGTGCGCCAGTTGCGCAACGCGATCGAGAACATGGTGCTGCTCTCGCGCGCCGACGTGCTCGACGTCGACGACGTGCCCGAGGAGATCCGCGGCTCCGCGCGCGCCGGCGGAGCGGCCGGCGGCCTCTCCGACCTGGCGGGCCGCTCGATGGCGGAGATCGAGCGCGCCGCGATCGCCGCGAACCTCGAGCTCGTCGGCGGCAACCGCCAGAAGGCGGCCAAGATCCTCGGGATCGGGGAGCGCACGCTCTACCGCAAGATCAAGGAGTACGGCCTGTCGTAGCGGCCCGGCGCACGAGCTGCCAGATCGGCGCAAGCCTGTCAGTTCGGCAGGTGAGGGGCCTTCTCGGGGCCGTGCGGGTCGACGGGAGGTGCCAGGACGCCTCGCTCCGACCCTGGCACGGAGTTTGTTCCCCGCGTGGTCAACACGCACGGGACAGCGAAGGAGTCAGCATGACCAAGCAGAGCAAGATCATCGGAATCGATCTGGGCACCACGAACTCCGTGGTGGCGGTGATGGAGGGCGGCGACCCGCTCGTCATCACCAACCTCGAGGGCGCGCGGACCACGCCGTCGGTCGTCGCGTACACGTCCGATTCGAACCGACTCGTCGGCGCTCCGGCCAAGCGTCAGGCCGTGACCAATCCGACGAAGACGATCTTCTCGATCAAGCGGTTCATGGGCCGGCGCCACGCGGAGGTCGCCCAGGAGGAGCGCTCGGTCCCCTACACGCTCGTCGGCGCCCCCGAGGAGCTCGTGAAGGTCGAGATCGACGGCAAGCGCTTCACCCCGCCGGAGATCAGCGCGGTCGTGCTCTCGTACCTCAAGGAGGCCGCGGAGGCGCACCTGGGCGAGAAGGTCGAGAAGGCCGTCATCACCGTCCCCGCGTATTTCAACGACTCGCAGCGCCAGGCGACGAAGGACGCCGGCACGATCGCCGGCCTCGAGGTCGTGCGCATCATCAACGAGCCGACGGCCGCGACGCTCGCGTACGGCCTCGACAAGCAGAAGTCGGGCCGCGTCGCGATCTACGACTTCGGCGGCGGCACGTTCGACATCTCGATCCTCGAGATCGGCGACGGCGTCTTCGAGGTCCTCGCGACGAACGGCGACACGCACCTGGGCGGCGACGACCTCGACGAGGCGCTGATCGGCTACGTCGCGGACGAGTTCAAGCGCGACTCGGGCATCGACGTGCGCAAGGACGCGATGGCGCTCCAGCGTCTCAAGGAGGCGTGCGAGAAGGCCAAGTGCGAGCTGTCGAGCGCGCTGCAGACCGACATCAACCTGCCGTTCATCACGGCGGACGCGTCCGGCCCCAAGCACCTCAACGTCAAGATCAACCGCGCGAAGTTCGAGGCGCTGATCAAGCCGCTCGTCGACCGCTCGAAGGGCCCGTGCCTCAGGGCGCTCGAGGACGCGAACCTGAAGCCGGAGCAGATCGACGAGGTCATCCTCGTCGGCGGCTCGACGCGCGTGCCGGCGATCCAGGCGCTCGTGAAGGAGATCTTCCGCAAGGAGCCGAACAAGAGCGTGAACCCCGACGAGGTCGTCGCCGTCGGCGCGGCGATCCAGGGCGGCATCCTCGCGGGCGAGGTGTCCGACGTGGTGCTGCTCGACGTCACGCCGCTCTCGCTCGGCATCGAGACGCTCGGCGGCGTCTGCACGAAGCTGATCGAGCGCAACACGACGATCCCGACGTCGAAGAGCCAGGTGTTCTCGACCGCGTCCGACAACCAGCCGCAGGTCGACATCCACGTGCTGCAGGGCGAGCGCGAGTTCGCCAAGGACAACCGCACCCTCGGCCGCTTCATCCTCGACGGGATCGCTCCGGCCCCGCGCGGCATGCCGCAGGTCGAGGTGACGTTCGACATCGACGCGAACGGCATCCTCGACGTCAAGGCGTCCGACAAGGGCACCGGCAAGCAGCAGTCGATCCGCATCGAGTCGTCCTCGGGCCTCTCCAAGGACGAGGTGGAGCGCATGCGCAAGGAGGCCGACGCGCACCGCGAGGAGGACAAGCAGCGGCGCGAGGTCGTCGACCTGAAGAACCAGGCCGATCAGGTCGTCCACGAGACCGAGAAGCAGCTCTCCGAGCACGGCGACAAGCTCTCCGACTCCGACAAGCAGGAGATCGAGGCCGCGCGCGCGGCGCTCGCGACGGCCGCCGCGGGCGAGGACAAGGCCGCGCTCGAGAAGGCGCTCGCCGAGTTCCAGACGAAGGCGCAGAAGCTCGGCCGCGTCCTGTACGAGCAGCAGCAGAAGGCCCAGGGCGGCGGCGCCGCCGGCGGCGAGCGTGCGGCCGAGCCGGCGGGCAAGGACGGGGACGAGCCCGTCGACGCCGACTTCGAGGTCAAGACGTGATGGCGCCGGCCGAGTAGCCAGCCGGCCAGGGCCGGCCGAGTCGATAGCCGGCCAGGGCCGGCCGAATCGAGAGATCGAACAGACCTTCCCCCTTTCGAGAGAGAGCCGCGCGCGGTCCGCGAAGCCGCGCGCGGCTCGTTCGTTGCACGTCGGTCGCGCTCGGCGCGCGTGACCGCCCGCGCAGCGCCAACTAGCCAGCGCGTCCGTCGTAGCCGCTACCGGCTTTCGTTGAGCCGCTCCCGCACCCCCGCTACGCTCCGCCCCGTGATCCGCGTCCGCCACTTGACCCGTCGCTTCGGGCCGCTCGTCGCCGTCGACGACGTCTCGTTCGAGATCGAGAAGGGCGAGGTCGTGGGCTTCCTCGGGCCCAACGGCGCCGGCAAGACGACGACGATGCGCATCCTCACCGGCTATCTGCCGGCGACGAGCGGGTCCGCCGAGGTCGCTGGCTTCGACGTCGCCCGCGCCTCGCTCGAGGTGCGTCGTCGCATCGGCTACCTGCCCGAGGCCGTGCCGCTGTACCGCGAGCACCGCGTGCAGGAGATGATGGCGTTCCAGGCGCGCCTGCACGGAATGGCGCGCGCCGAGGCGAAGCGGCGCATCCCCGACGTGCTCGAGCGCGTGGGCGTGCGCGACCGCGCGCGCTCGCTCGTTGGCCATCTCTCGCGCGGCTTGCGCCAGCGCGTCGGCCTCGCGGTCGCGCTCTTGCCGAGCCCCGAAGTCCTGATCCTCGACGAGCCGACCAGCGGCCTGGACCCGCTGCAGCGCCTCGAGGTGCGCAAGCTCGTCGCCGAGCTCGCCGCCGAGCACACGCTGCTCGTCTCCTCGCACATCCTCCCCGAGATCGAGGCCGTCTGCCCGCGCGTCGTGATCCTCTCCAAGGGCCGCGTCGCCGCCGACGGCACGCGCGAGGAGCTCGTCCGCACGCTCGGCGGCGGCAGCCACGTGCGCTTCGAGGCGTTCCTCGGCCCCGGCGATCCCGCCGAGCGCGGCGCCGAGGGCGCGCGGCTGCTCGCGACGCTGCCGGGCGTCGACGCGGTCACAGACCTCGGTCGGCTCGGCATCCACCACCAGTTCGTCCTGCGCTGCGCCGACGACGTGCGCGAGGACGTCGGCGCGCTCGCCCAGGCGCGCGGCTGGGCCGTGCGCGAGCTGTCGTGGCGCCAGCCGACGCTCGAGGAGCTGTTCGCGCGCATCGCGCTCGAGCTGGGGCCGACGGAGCCGACGCCGAGCACGCCCGCGGCTGCGGCGCCCGCGACCGAGCCGCGGCCGGCGGCGGGCGCGGCGAAGAGCTCGCTCCCGACGCTCGACCCGTTCGCGCCCGCCAGCGCCCCTGCGCCCGCCGCGCGCACGCGCACGCTGAACCCGTTCCAGGCGCCGCCCGACCAGGAGTGCGAGTGAAGGGCACGCTCGTCGTCTTCCGGCGCGAGATCGCCGGCCTGTTCTTCACGCCGCTCGGCTGGGTGCTGTTCTTCCTCGCGCTCGTGCTGAACGGCCTGCTGTTCGGCCTCTACCTGCAGGCGAGCGGCGGCCGCGTCAACGAGGCGTTCTCGATCGCGCTCGGCTACGGCACGCAGTTCTGGCTGGTCGTCGTCGTGCTCCCGCCGCTGCTCACGATGCGCATGCTCAGCGAGGAGTCGCGCACGGGCATGCTCGAGTTCCTGATGACGGCGCCCGTCGGCGACGCGGCGATCGTCGTCGGCAAGCTGCTCGCCGCGACGGCGTTCCTCGCGCTGATCTGGACGTCGACGCTCGTGTACGGCGTCGTGCTCCAGGCGCTGGGCGCCGGCCCCGACTGGGGCCAACTGCTCGCGGCGTATCTCGGCGCGTGCCTCGTCTCGGGGCTGTTCTGCGCGGCCGGCCTCGTCGCGAGCTCGCTGACGAGCACGCCGATCCTGTCCGCGTTCCTCGCGACGCTGTTCAACGTCGGGCTGCTCGTCGCCGCGTTCCTCGCGCCGCGCGTCGGCGGGCGCGTGGGCGGCATCGTCACCGAGATGACGAGCGTGATCAACGTCCCGCAGAACCTGCAGGGCTCGTTCCTGATCGGCGTGTTCGACAGCGCGCACGTCGTGTTCTTCCTCGCCTGGACCGCGGTCTTCGTCGTGCTCGCCACGCGCATCCTGGAGGCGCGCCGGTGGTGGTAGCCGAGCCGTCCCGCCCGGGCGGCGGCGCGCGCTCCGTCGGCCGCCTCTCGAAGCTCGGCGTCGCCGCGCAGGTGCTCGCCGTGCTCGCGCTCTCGGTCGTCGTCGCGGTGCTGCTCGTCCTGATCTCGCAGAAGCGCGCGCTGCGCTACCGCGACGACTGGACGGCGACCGGCCGCAACACGCTCGACCCGCAGACGGTCGAGCTGCTCGCGGCGCTGCCCGAGCCGGTCGGCGTCGACGTGTTCTTCCGTCCGGGTCCCGACCGCTACGCGCAGGTCTACGCCGAGGCGCAGGTGATGATGGCCGACCTGCTCCGCGAGGCCGCGCAGCAGTTCCCCGACAAGGTCGAGCTCGTCGAGCACGACCTCGGGGACCTCGGCGCGACCGAGGCGGCGATGCGCGAGCTGGGCGTGTCGAAGCCGCAGGCGGTCGTCGTGCACCTCGGCGACCGCAAGGTGATCCTCGGGCTCACCGAGGACGTCGCCGAGATCGACTTCGGCAATCTCGATCCGCGCGCGTACGTGCCGGCGACGCTGCGACGGTTTCGCGGCGAGGCCGCGTTCGCCGAGGCGGTCGCGACCGTCGCCACGCCGGGCAGGCCGCTCGTGCTGTTCTCGACCGGGCACGGTGAGCCGGAGATCGAGGAGCTCGACGAGCCGCGCGGGCTCGGTCGGCTCGCCGCCGAGCTGCGCGCGCAGGGCTACGAGGTGCGCGGCTGGAACGGCGGCCGCGACGGTGCTCTTGCGCAGGAAACGGCCGCGCTCGCGATCGTCGCGCCGCTCCAGCCGCTGGCCGAGGACGAGGTCGAGCTCGTGCGCGCGTTCGTCGACCGCGGCGGGCGGCTGCTCGCGCTCGCCGCGTTCGAATCGGCGGGCGGCCCGGGGACGGTCGAGGACCTGTTGCGGCCGTATGGCATCGGCGTGCAGCGCGGCATCGTGTGCGAGCCGATCCGCGACCCGAACATCGGCTACTACGAGGGCCAGCCGCAGTGCGCGGCGTTCCGGATCCAGGGCGAGCGCCTGACCGTGCACCACCCGGTGACGGCGCCGCTCGTGCGTGGCAACCGCTACGTCGCGTTCAAGGCCGGACGCGCGCTCGAGCGCGGCGCGAACGTCCTCGGCCGGCGGCTGATGGATCTCGCGACGTCGAGCCCGATCTCCTGGAAGGATCTGCCCGGCGACGACGGCCGCTACAACTGGGCGCTCGACCAGGCGCGCGAGCAAGGGGGGCCGTTCTCGCTGGTGCTCTCGAGCGTGATCGAGCCGAACGCTCCGGCGGGCGGCGGCGCGGACGAGGAGGTCGATGGCGCCGGCGACGGCGCTCCCGCTGCGGAGCGCCGCGAGGCGCGCGTGATCGGCCTCGCCGCGCAAGACACGCTCTCGAACGAGCTGTGGGAGGCCAACCGCGACTTCGCGCTGAACTCGATCCACTGGCTCGCGTCGCGCGACCTGCGCATCCGCATCACGCCGAGCGAGCCGCAGGACGTGCGCATCGACGTGCGCTCCGGCGACGTGTTCCCGCGGCTCACGCTCGTCGCCTGGTGGCTCCTGCCGGGTGTGTGCGTCCTGTTCGGCTTCGGCACCTGGTTCCTGCGGCGGCGCGGCTGACGATGCACTTCAAGAAGATCCTCGCGCTCCTGGTCGTCGTCGTCGCGCTGGGCGCACTCTACCGGTTCCAGGACGAGGGCTCGGACGACGGGGGCGGCTACGTCTACGACTACCCGGTGTTCCCCGGCGTCGACACGGACCGCGTCGTCACGATCCGCATCGAGAATCTGCGCCGCTCGTCGGTCGTCAAGATGGAGCGCGACGGCCTGGGGCAGTGGCTCATGACCGACCCGCTGTCGTACCCGGCCGAGCTCGGCCGCGTGCGCAACGTGCTCGACATCGTCGCGCGCTTGCGCGGGATGCCGGTCGCGGAGTCGGAGGCGCAGGACCTCGAGGCGCTCGAGCTCGACCCGCCGATCGCGATCGTCGAGGTGACCGAGCGTTTCGAGGGGGGAGCGCGGGGCGAAGACCGCCTCGCGAAGACGCGCGTGGAGGTCGGCTCGCTCGACCTCGATCCGCAGCGCGTCCACGTGCGCGCGCCGGTCGACGGCGAGATGCGCGTGCTGCGCGCGCCGCGCAACATCTTCACCGCGATCGACGTCCCCGCCGAGGAGTACCGCGCGCACGAGATCCTGCGCCTCTCGCCGCGCCAGGTGATCGGCGTCCAGCGCTCGGGCACGATGCCGATCGGCGCGGACGACGCGCCGGTCGACGTCTCGTTCGAGGCGGTGCTCGAGACGCACCAGTGGCGCGCCCTGCGCCCGCGCCGCGCCGCGCTCGACCCGAACCTGATGGGCACGCTCGTGCGCGCGCTGACGAGCCTGCGCGCCGAGCGCTTCCACGCCGACTTCCCCGACGCGCTCGCCGTCTTCGGCCTCGACCCGCCGCCGATGAAGTACGAGCTGTCGACGGCCGAGGGGGACACGATCGAGCTCGTCTTCGGCTCCCCCGAGACGTACGCGGACCGCCCGACCGACCAGCGCCTCTGGCTCTGCGCCGTCGCCGGCTACCCGCACGTCTACGAGGTCGACGCATCGCCCGTGCGCGGCCTCGCTACCGCCGTCGAGGACCTGTACGACTACGAGCTGGTCCGCGCGCTGCGCGGCCGCGTCACGCGCGCCCAGCTCCGCGAGGGCGAGCGCGTGCTCGAGCTGCGCCGCAAGGGCGCGAAGTGGGTGCTCCGGGAGACCGGCGGCGCGAGCCCGGTCGACGGCGCGCTCGCGGGCGCCGCGGTCGACGACTTGTTCGCGGCGCTCGAGCAGACCGAGGTCGGCACGTTCGTCGAGGACGTCGCGTTCCCGCGCGAGCCCGAGCGGGCCTACGAGGTCGAGCTCGAGGACGGCACGGTCCAGCGCGGCGCGCTCGGCCCGAAGCACGTCACGAGCGACGGCGCCGAGGGCTACCTCTACCAGCGCGAGCACGACGAGATCGTCGGCCTCGTCGACACGGAGGCGGTCGAGCGCATCTTCGCCTTCGACGCGCAGGCGCTGCGCACGCTCGAGGTGGTCAAGCTCGACGAGCTCGCGCTCGCGACGGTGCGGCTCGAGGACGAGCAGGGAACGGTGCGCACCTACGACCGCGACGGCGAGAGCGGCCGCTGGTACGTGCACGGCACGCGCATCACGGCCGACCAATTCGAGACCGGCGGCGCCGCCGAGCGCACCAAGTCGATCCGCGCCCAGCGCTGGGTGAGCGGCCCGCCCGCGCCGCTCACCGACCCGATCCGCGTGACGCTCATCGAGAGGGTCGGCACGGAATCGACCTACGTCGTCGGCCTGGTCGAAACCAACGGCGAGATGCACGAAGAAGTCGAGCTCGACGGCCAGCGCGCAGCGATCCGCGAGGGCCTCCACCCCGCCCTGCGCCGCCTCTTGAACTGACTGGGTTCCGTGTTGGCCCGCGTCGTCGAGCGGCGGGCTGCACCGCGATTCGGGCCTTCCGAAGCCGCAAGCGCCCCTGCGCAGGGCCTGCGCGGCCACCCGGATCGCCGAATCGCGTGGCACGGAGCGGTTCCGAGCGCGTTGGGCGTGGGCGCTCGACGCGGGACCAACACGCAACCCAGCCAGCTCTGTAGGGATGCCGGTGTGAACCGAGCGGTCGCTCCTGCGTCGTTCCCGACCGGAGGCTTCCTCATGGCGAGACTGCGAGTCGGTGCGCTCTTTCTGTCGGTCGCGCTGGGCGCGTGCTTGGCCGGGCTGGTCGCGTGGGTGCTGTTCGGACGCTCCGCGGATGCGGATCCTCCGCCCGTCGCTCCGCGCGGCCAGCCGCGGACGACCGCGCAGGCCGTCGCGGCGAGGGCGCCCGCGACGCTGCGCGCCGAGATTCCTGCGGCGCCGGCCGGGACGCCCGGCGAGACGGCGGAGCAGGAGGTCGCGCCGGCGACCGCACCCGACGCGGCCGAAACGGCGCCGAACCTCCTCGAGAGGGCCGTGCGCCGTTTCGAAGAGGAGCGCGGCTGGCTCGACGCCGAGCTCATCCTGCAGACGAGCATCGCGCTGATCCTGGTGCACGATGGTCGCGGGGTAATCACCGACCCGCGCAACCCGGTGCCGACGCCCGATTGGCTGCAGCCCGACGAGGGCGCAGCCGCCGTCGACGCGCAGCACCCGCTGATGCCGCAGATGTACTGCTCCGCCGTCGTGCCGCGCGACGAGTTCCCCGTGTTCTACGAGGCCCTCGCGATGCGCGACGGATGCGCGATCCTCGAGAGCGGGACGCACGTCCCCGATCACGTCGCCGAGGGGGCGCTCGCGTACGCGGCGCAGGCGCTCGCGCTCCTGGAGTGACGCCGGGGAGTCGCGACGCCGAGCGACGCGGAGCGACGCGGAGCGGCGCCGAGCGACAGCGACGCGGAGCGGCGCCGAGCAGCTCGGAGCGACCACCTGCGGGACCGCGGCGTGTCGAGCCTTGCCGCGGCCGCGTGCGGCTTCTACGCTCGGGCGCCGACCCGAACAGGGCCCGAACGAATGACGAACGCCGACGCCGAGACGATCCGCCAAGCGCGGCCGCGAGGCGTCGACGACATCGTCGCGCGGCTGCGGGCCGATCCCGAGCTCGCCGACCGGTTCGAGCACTGGCACACCGAGCCCGCCCGGCCCGCGCGCACCGCGGACTTCCCCGCGGCGCTCGACGCCCGCCTGCGCGCGCTGTTCGCCGAGCGCGGCCTGGCGCGGCCGTTCGCACACCAGGCGCGCGCGATCGAGCTCGCCCTCGAGGGCCACGACGTCCTCGTCACGACGCGCACCGCGTCGGGCAAGACGCTCGCGTACACCGCGCCCGTGCTCCAGCGCCTGATCGAGACCGACGGCGCGGCGCGCGCGCTCTGGCTCTTCCCGACCAAGGCGCTGTCCCAGGACCAGTCGCGCGGCCTCAACGCGCTGATCGCGGGGCTCGGCGCCGACTGGCACTCGTTCACGTACGACGGCGACACGCCGCCGTCGGTGCGCCGCACGCTGCGCGAGCGCGGCCACGTCGTGCTGACCAACCCGTGGATGCTCCACGCGGGCATCCTCCCGCACCACGCGAAGTGGGCCGACCTCTTCCGCCACCTCGCGTACGTCGTGATCGACGAGGTGCACACGCTCTCGGGCGTGTTCGGCTCGAGCGTGGCGAACGTCCTGCGCCGCCTCGTGCGCATCGCGCGGCACTACGGCGGCGACCCGCGCTTCCTGCTCAGCTCCGCGACCGTGCCGGACGCGGACGAGCACGGCCGGCGCCTGCTCGGACGAGCGGTGCGCGTCGTCGACGAGGACGGCTCGCCGCAGGGCGAGCGCGTCTTCGGCGTCTACAACCCGCCGATGCTCGACCCGGTCGCGGGCCTGCGCGCGAACGCGCTCGAGGAGGCGCGCCGGCTCGCGCTGCGCGTCTGCGGACCCGACCACCAGACGATCTTCTTCTGCAACCGCCGCACGTCGGTCGAGGTGCTGACGCGCTACCTCAAGGAGAGCGCGGCGCGCATGGGCCTGGTTCCCGACCAGATCCGCGGTTACCGCGGCGGGTACCTGCCCCTGCTCAGGCGCGAGATCGAGTCCGGGCTCAAGGACGGTTCGGTCAAGGTCGTCGTCTCGACGAACGCGCTCGAGCTCGGCATCGACGTCGGCCGGCTCGACGTCGCGGTGCTCGTCGGCTACCCCGGCAGCCAGGCGTCGCTGTGGCAGCGCGTCGGCCGTGCCGGACGGCGGGCGGAAGCGAGCCTCGCGATCCTCGTCGCGCGCTCCGACCCGATCGATCAGTTCCTCGTGCACAACCCGAGCTGGATCTTCGGCGCGCCGCGCGAGCGGCTCGGGCTCGACCCCGACAACCTCGTCATCCTGTCCGAGCAGCTCAAGTGCGCGTCGTTCGAGCTCCCGTTCCACCGATACATCGAGGAGGGTGACGGTGGGAAGGACGGCAACGCGGTGCGCGGCTTCGGCGACTCGCCGCACCTCGTCGACATCCTCGACTACCTCGCGGACGAGTCCGAGCTGCTCCAGCGCGGCCCCGACGGCGAGGGCCGGCCGACGTGGTACTGGATCGCGGACGCCTATCCGGCGAGCGACGTCACGCTCGACGGCGGCGAGATCGACAACGTGCTCGTCTTCGACGCCGAGACGCACGACGCGCTCGGCGAGGTCGACCGCGAGGGCGCGCTGACGACCGTGCACGAGGGGGCGATCTATCAGGTCGAGGGCGAGGTCTACAAGGTCGAGCGCTTCGACTACCACAACCGCCGCGCGTACGCGCGCAAGGTCGACAGCGACTACTTCACCGAGGCGCAGACCGACACCGAGGTGCGCGTGCTGCGCCTCGAGGAGACCGCGAGGCGCGAGCGCGCGGCGGGCGGCGAGGGCAATGCGGTCGAGGACTACGCCGTCTGGCGCGGCGAGGTCCACGTGACGACGGTCGCGACGCTCTACAAGAAGATCCGCTTCTACACGCGCGAGAACGTCGGAGCGGAGGACATCGTGCTGCCGCCCGAGGAGCTCGACACCGAGGCGTTCGTGCTGACGCTGTCCGAGGAGACGGCGTGCGCGCTCGGCCTGCACGGCGGCGACCGCGGCGCGGCGTGGCACGGCCTGGGAGCGCTGCTCCGGCGCGTCGCGCCGCTGTTCCTGCGCTGCCAGCCGAGCGACCTCGGCCTGTCGACGCAGATCAAGTCGCCGCACTTCGAGCGCCCCGCGCTCTTCCTCTACGACCGCGTCCAGGGCGGCGTCGGCCTCGCGCGGCTGCTCTACCGCGCGCACCGCGACGTGCTCGCCGCCGCGCGCGAGGTGCTCGGCCGCTGCGCGTGCCGCGGCGGCTGCCCCGCGTGCGTCGGCCCGACGGTCGAAGTGGGGAACGCGGGCAAGCAGACGGCGCAGCGGATCCTCGCGCACCTGCTCGACGGTCCGCCGGCGACCGAGGCCGACGTGCCCGACTTCGAGCTCGAGGCCGAGCCGGAGCCGAGCGCGTGAGCGAAGCCTTCCGCGCCCGCCTGCGCCGCCTGCGCCGCGACGCCGGCCCGGCTGCGGCTCCGCCTCCCGCTCCCACGCCGCCCGACCGCGCCGGCATGCCCGACTGGCTCCGCACGCGCCTCGCCCGAACGCGCAGCACCGCGCCGGAGCGGGACGCTGCGCCGCCCGCGCTCGCGGCGGGGGAGGCGAGCCTGGGTCCGCCGCGCGCGCTCGTCGAGCACCGCGGCGAGGCCGGCGCCTTCGCGGTGCGCGAGGAGCGTTTTGCGCGCGACCACGTGCACGGCGCGCTGCCGCTCGGCGCGATCGCCGCGGTCCAGCGCGACGTGCTCGCGCTCGTCGCGCGCGACCCGGTGCTCGCGGCGCTCGACCCGACCGACGCGGTCTACCTCGACATCGAGACGACGGGTCTCGCGGGCGGCAGCGGCACGATCCCGTTCCTCGTCGCGCTCGGCCGCTTCGACGCGTCGGGCGACTTCGTCCTCTGGCAGGGCTTCCTGCGCGGTCCGCACGAGGAGCGCGCGCTACTGGCCGAGGTCGCGCGCCGCGTGGCGGACGCGAGCGGCGTCGTCTCGTTCTTCGGCAAGTCGTTCGACCGCCACCGCCTCGAGGACAAGATGCGCGTGCACGGCGTCGAGCCGCCGTTCGCGCGCCGCCCGCACCTCGACCTCTACCACGCGTGCGCGCGCCTGTACCGCGCGGCGCTGCGCGACGGGCGTCTCGCGACGATGGAGCACGCGCTCTGCGCCGTCCGCCGCCGCGGCGACCTCCCCGGCAGCTTCGCGCCCGCGGCGTGGCTCGACTTCCTCGGCCGCCGCCCGCACCGCCTCGAGTCGGTCTTCCGCCACAACCGCGACGACGTGTTGAGCCTGGTCACGATCGCCGCGCACCTCGGCTGCGCCCTCGACGAGCGCGGCCCCGACGGCGCGGCCCTCGGCGGCCCGTCCGCGTCGCGGGCGCACGCCCTCGCGCGCCTCTTTCGCGAGCGCGGCGAGCGCGAGAGCGAGCTCCTGTGGCTCGACCGCGCGATCGAGCGCACGCTCGCGCTGGCGCCGGGCGCCGACGCGCGCGCGCTGCGCCTCGAGCGCGCCGGCGCACTGTGCCGCGCGGGCGAGCACGAGCGCGCGCTCGAGTCCTACCTCGCGCTCGCCGACGGCGAACGCGACGCGCATGCCGCGCGCGCCTGGGTGGAGATCGCGAAGCTGCGCGAGCACCGCACGCGCGACATCGACGCGGCGCTCGACGCCTGCGGGCGCGCGGCGCGCCTCGTCGAGCAGACGACGGTCGGCCGCGAACGGGAGCGGCTGTCGAACGACCTGGCACG
Organism: uncultured Planctomycetaceae bacterium; assembly: GCA_964528575.1. Lineage (GTDB taxonomy): Bacteria > Planctomycetota > UBA1135 > UBA1135 > CAZGTQ01. Next base: position 46,790 of record CAZGTQ010000290.1, read on the forward strand.
CCGCGCGGAGAGACTGCGGGCAAAGCTCGCGCGCCGCGCGACCCGGTGATACGGAGTCGCACACCTTGTTGTCGTTCAGCGACAGGGAGGTGCCAGGTGCTGCACCTGGCAC
>CAZGTQ010000291.1:0-2216 GCA_964528575.1 uncultured Planctomycetaceae bacterium
GTGTACGAAGCGTTCGCGGGCGAGCCCTGCGGGATGTCGGTCGTGTTCTGTTGGAACTGCGCCGCGGAGCCAGGAGCGAGCGCGGCGACGAGGAGTAGGCGCTTCATTGGGTGATGATCTGCAGGCCGCGCGAGCTCGCGAGCAGGTCGCCGCCGACGCCGTCGAGCGTGAAGTACTGCGCGTAGATCGACACGCCCGACGGCAGCGTCGGCGGCAGGTCGAAGGGCAGGATCGCGAGGCCGTTCGAGTCGGTGAGGCCCGCGAGCAGCGGCAGCACGTCCAGGCTCGCGGGGTCGACGTTGAGCAGCGCGAGCCCCGGGACCGGCACGGGCGCGGGCAGGGGCGCCGTCTTCAGCGCGAGCAGCCACAACGTTCCCGGCGGCGCGTTCGCGCCGAGCACGTACAGCGTCGTGCCCGCGAACGGCACCGACTGCAAGCTCAGCGTCGGCGCGCCGAGCGAACCGTTGGTCGCGTTGCCGAACGGAATCTGGTAGGCGGGAGCGTACGTCGAAAAATACGTCTGCTGGGCCGACGTCGCGCGATTGCCGTATTCGTCGATCGAGAGGACCCGGTAGCCGACCGAGCCGACCAGGTTGCTCGGGATCTCCCCGCGGAAGACCTGCCCCATCGACGGCTGCATCGGCACACTGCCGAGCGGGACGTTGTTGATCGTCAGCACGAGCGACGTGTCGTTGTACCAGGTGACGTAGTACGGCGCGTTGTCGTACACCTGCGCGCGGATCGGCCGCATTCCGGGGCTCGCGACCGACTGCGGCGGCACCTCGATCGCCCCGAAGTACGGCGCGGACGTGTCGGGGACCTGCGTCACGTTCTCGAGGTAGACGTTGGCGGCGTTGTTCGAGAAGGCGCTGAAGACGTCGTAGTCGCCGTCGCCGTCGACGTCGCACGCGTCGGCGTCCTTCGAGACCCCGGTCGTACCGGGCTGGCTCCCGAGGCTGACGAACGCGAACGGACCGGCGCCGACCGTGTCGTTGCGGTAGAGCTGGTCGGCGCCGGAGAAGTTCGCGACGTAGATGTCGAGGTCGCCGTCGTTGTCGAAGTCGATCACGTCGATCTCCTCCGCGTCGGCGGCGGAGCTCGGCAGCGTGTACGGGCTCCCGAACGTGCCCGTCCCGTCGTTGCGCGCGACGATGTCGTTGAAGCTGGCCCAGTTGAGCCCGAGCAGGTCGAGGTCGGCGTCGCCGTCCATGTCGCCGAACTCCTGCTCGTACGCCAACTGTCCGGTCGCGAGCCCGGCGATCTGCGCGGCGGTGCGGTCGCGGAACGAGACCGCGCCGCCGTTCTCCTCGCGCCGGTTCACGAAGAGACGCGGACGGCCGCTCCGATCGCCGAGCAGCATGTCGAGATCGAGGTCGCCGTCGACGTCGCCCAGATCCAGGTCGACCGTCGCCTGTGCGATGTCCGCCTCGGAGCCGTCGACCGCGAGCGTGTTCGGCGCGTAGTTGCCCTCCGCCCAGAGAGCGGGAGCGCCGAGCGTGAGCGTCGTCCCGGCCGGGTTGAACTCGGAGAAGCGCCCCGCGCCGTCGTTCAGGAACAGCCGCGTCGGGTTCTGCCCGTTGTAGAAGGGGCCGTATTCCGAGCTCACGAGGTCGAGGTCGCCGTCGTTGTCCCAGTCGCCGAAGTCGCCGTCGCCGCTGAACGTGATGAAGCCGCCGCCGGACAGCACCGCCGAGGGCGCCACCGACGAGCCCGGCCCGCCGAGCCCGAGCCAGCGCGTCGCGGTCTCGTCGACGAAGAAGCCGAGCGTCTGCCCCTGCGCTCCGCCGACGTTGATCTGGAAGCGGGACGCGTTGTTGGTGATCCCCGAGTCGTTCGCGACGAACAGGTCGACGTCGCCGTCCGCATCGATGTCTGCGAACTCGACGTCGCGGCTCGGGTCCGAGATCGCGGGCAGCCGCGCGAGCGTCTCGTCGACGAACGTCCCGATCGCTCCGCTCTGCAGGCCGCCCATGTTGATCCAGATGCGGTTCTGGTCGTTCCCGATGTCGCCGCCGTCGGCGAACGCGACGTCCCAATCGCCGTCGAGGTCGACGTCCGCGAAGTCGACGTTCTCGGTGTACGAAGCGTTCGCGGGCGAGCCCTGCGGGATGTCGGTCGTGTTCTGTTGGAACTGCGCCGCGGAGCCAGGAGCGAGCGCGGCGACGAGGAGTAGGCGCTTCATTGGGTGATGATCTGCAGGCCGCGCGAGCTCGCGA
>CAZGTQ010000292.1:0-24116 GCA_964528575.1 uncultured Planctomycetaceae bacterium
GGCGGCGCCGCGGGCGCGCCGGCCGCGCGCCATGCGACCAGCGCGACGGCGACGGCGGCCCCCGCCGCGAGCGCGCCCGCGGCGATGCGCGCCGCGCCGAGGGGGACCCGCAGTCCCTGCGGGAACGCGAGCGGGAGCAGCGCGAGCGCCCACGCGCGGCCGTCGCCGCCGTGCTCACGGTCCAGCTCGCGCCGCAGCTTGGCGAGGCCGCGGTCCACGCGCGACTGGACGGTGCTGGCGGGGACGCCGGTGCGCTCAGCGATCGCGCGCACCGAGAGATCCTCGTAGAAGCGCAGCAGGAGCGTCTCGCGGTACGGCTCGTCGAGCGCGAGGACGGCCGAGGCGACCGCGTGCTGCGTCGAGAAGCGCTCGACGACCTCGAGCGTCGAGGGCGCGACCTCGTCGCGCGGCCGTACGCGCCGCTGCTCGCGCTCGCGCCGGCGCGCCTCGCCGCGCCGGAGCTGGCGCAGCGCGTTGAGCACGACCACCCGCATCCAAGCGCGCGGCGTCGCGTCGCGCGCGGGCGGCCGCCGCAGCGCCGCGAGCCAGGCGTCCTGCGCGACGTCGTCGGCGACGCTCGGATCGTCGATCAGGCGGCGCGCAACGGCCCGCACCCAGTCGGCGTCCGCCAACAGCCGCTCGATGTCCGGATGCGCCGCGTCCATGCCGGCATCTGAAGTCCCGCGGAGCCCGCCGCATACGACGGAATCCGGCGAAAAACCGCGGGCACGGCGCGCGGGTGCCCGTTCGACGGTCTATTCAGCGCTCTTCGGGCGGCAGCTCGAGCTCGAGCGTCTCGACGCGGCCGGGCGCGCCGACGAGCTCGCGCACGGCGAGCGTCTCGCCGCCGGAGTAGAGCTCGACGCGCAGCGGGCCCGCGGGGGCATACTCGAGCGCCTCGCGGCCGGGCGCCACCGTCGCGTCCGCGACGCGGATGCCGCGCGCGAAGATCGCCACCCGGCCGCCGCGCTCTCCGCTCAGCACGACGCGCACGCGCGTCGCGGGCTCGAGCACGAGCTCGACGTCGCGCGCGTGCCCGCCCTCGGGGACGGTCACGCCCCCGACGCACGCGACGCGGCCGTCCGCCGTCTCGGCCTGCACGCTGTAGGTGCCGGGCCGCAGATCGGTGAACAGGAACGCACCCATGTCGCGCGAGGACGTGCCCTGGCCGAGCGAGCCGCCGCCGCCCCCGAACAGCAGGTGGACGTGCGCGTCGCAGGGCGCGCCGTCCGTGCCGACGACGCGGCCCGCGACCGTGTGCTTCACGCCGAGGCGCAGGACCACGCCTTCGTCGCCCGCGCGCGCCTCGAAGCCACCCGACATCCCGAACGTGCCGCTCCCCCACGCCGAGAGGCGGTACGGACCGGGCGCCAGCGGGCCGAGGCGGAACGTCCCGTCCGAGCGCGCGGTCGTGCGGCTCTCGCCGCGCCCGTGCTCGGGCTGGCCGCGCACCGCCGCGTAGACCAGCGGTCGGTCGCCGGGGCCGAGCACGACGCCGCGGACGAACAGGCCGCGCGCGCAGACGAGGTCGACGATCGCATCCGACGGCGGCTCGGTGACGACGATCCGTGCCGCCTCGGGCGCGACGGCGTCGTCCGGCGGCTCCTCGTTCATGGCGTACGCGCCCGGGCCGATCCAGTACGCGCCCGGCGGGAGCCGCACGAGCTCGAACGCGCCGCTCTCGTCCGTCGTCGTCGTCGTCGCGGCCTCGCGCACCTCCCAGTCGGCGAGCAGCCGCCGGTCGCCCGGCCGATCGTCCGCGGGCACCGCCCAGATCGCGTGGCCGGCGACCCGCCGTCCCGCGTCGTCGGTGAGCGAGCCGACGACCCGCGCGCCGGCGTCGAGGTCCCACGCGAGCTCGCGCCGCTCGCCGCGCTCGAGCACGAGCGGCTCCGGCTCGCGCCACGCGAGCTCGTCCGCCGCCCACAGCTCGGCGCGCAGCGCGACGCCGGGCGGCAGGTCCTCGACCGTCGCCACCCCGAGCCCGTCGAACGCGACGCGCACGCCGACCGCGTCGCCGCGCACGACGAGCTCGCAGTCGGCCGGCGCGCGGCGGCTCCACGCGACGCGCACGACGAGCGACGCCGTCGCGCGCATGCGCACGAGGTGCGGCTCCAGCTCGTCGTGGTTGACGCGCAGGACGTCGATGCGCTCGGTCGCCCACCCCGCGAGCGAGACGTGCAGCGCGCCGGGCTGCCACGACGCGTACGGGATTCGGAACGAGCCGTCCGCGGCGCTCGTCGTCGCGACGTCGTCGGGCGACTCGCGCCCGCTGCCGTACGCGATGCGCGCGCCCTCGAGCGGCTCGTCCGTGTCCGCCGCGACGACGCGTCCGAAGAACGCGCGGTCGAGGCCGTGCGGTAGGCGCACGACGAGCTCGCGGCGCTCGCCCTGCTCCAGCGGCTCGAGCTCGACCTGCACGCGCCGCGTCGGGTCGTACGGGTCCTGCGCGCCTTCGTGATCCGCCGTGAGCGCCAGCGCGACGCCGCTCGGCACGTCGACGTCGGCACGGCCGAGCGCGTTCGTGAGCTCGTGTGCGACGTCGAGCGGCGCGCCGGGCGCCGCCGGCGCCTGCACGCGCAGCCCCACGCTCTCGATCGGGACGCCCGTCCGAGCGCGCACGACGGTGACCAGCCACGTCCCCTCGTTCGCCGGCGGCGCGCCGCTTGCTCGCGGCGACGCGCTCCGCGCAGGCACGCCCACGCCCACGCGCTCGCGGGCGGTCGGCGCCGACTGGGCGGCGAGCGCGGCCTCGCCGCCGTCCGCTGCCCGCTCGCGCACGTCCGCCGCCGGCGCGAGCGCTGCGAGCGCGTCCGCCGGCTGCACCGCAGCGGCGCCGTCCGCCGGCGCCAGAGCGCGCATGAGCGGGATCGAGCCCACGGCCGCGACGCACACCGCGCCCGCGACCACGCCTGCCTTCGCCTTCGTCCCCACGATCGTCCCCCAAGTCCCGCTCGTGCTCCACGGAACGTCGCTCCACGGGAGAGCGGGCGCGAGCGCGAGCGGGACGAGCGCGGACAAGCCGCCGTCGACGTCCCGCTCGAGCCGCGCCCGCAACTTCGCGAGCGCGCGGTCGAGACGCGTGCGCACCGTCTTGAGCGGCACGCCGTCCCGCCGCGCGATCTCCCGCGCGGAGCGACCTTCGAACCAACGCAGGACGACGACCCGCCGGTACGGCTCCTCGAGCGCGCGCACCGCGTCGAGCACGCGCCGCTCGAGCTCGAGCCGCGCCGCGACCTCGTCGGTCGCGGGCGCCGCTTCGCTCGCGCTCGCATGCTCGTGCCGCGCACGCTCGCGCGCGCCGCGCCGCGCGCTGCCGCGCCGCTCCTGCCGCACGTGGTTGCGCAGCACGGCGGCGAGCCAGCCGCGGAGCGATGCTCGGTCGGTCGGGCCACGCTCGAACGCGCGCACGAGCGTCTCCTGGACCGCGTCGTCGGCGCGGTGCTCGTCGCGCACGAGCGAGCGCGCCAGCCGCCGCAGCCAGCCGTGGCTCTCGAGCGCGGCCTCGAGCGTCTCAGGATCGGGCGGAGCCATCGTCGGGAGTAGGGATGCCGCCGGCGTCGAAAGTACCTCGAATCGCCCCTCGGCGCCTGGCGTACCATGGGCCTTCCATGGACGCGCGCCACCTGCTCCTCGTCCCGCCGCTCGCCTTGGTCGCCGCGACGCTCGCCGCCGCCGCGCTGGCGCCGTGGCGGGCGAGCGGAGCGGCGGCGCCCGCGCTCGCGCCGGCGGGCACCGCGGACGACGGCTTCGTGCCCGCCGCGCGGGCGCTCGAGCTCGCTGCGGCGCCGGCGGCGACCGCCACGGCACCGGCGGCTGGGAGCGACGCCGCGCACGCGCTGCGCGACGAGCACCGCGTCGCGCTGGCGGACGACGAGCTGCCCTGGAGCGTCGGCCACGCCGAGCGCTTGCTCGCCGCGCTGCGCGATGTCGGCGCGCTGCGCGATGTCGGCGCGCCGCCCGCGCCGTCGCGCTGGTCGCTCGTCGACGGCTCCCTCGCGTACGACGTCGCGTTCGCGAGCGAGCGCGACGCGCTCGCGGTGCGGATCTCCGCGCGCGCGTTCGAGCGCGCGCGGCCGGCGCCGGCGACGTTCGAGGGCGAGGACGGCTTCGTCTCGTCGCGCCGGCTCGTGCACGCGCTCGTGCGCGTCGCGACCGACGCCGGGCGCGACGCGGACGCGTGCGAGCGGCTGCTCGCCGCGCGCTTCGGCTGCTCGCTGCGGCCGGACGATCACGCGGAGCTGACGCGCGCGACGACGCGCGAGACCGCCGCGCGGTTCCAGCCGTTCCGGCCCGAGGAGAGGCTCGTGCTGCTGCGCGCGCTCGAGGAGCTGCCGCCGGCGCTGCGGCCCGTTCCGGGGCTGCGCCACGTCGTGCGGCGGCTCGACGGGACGACGCACCCGACGCGGCCGGACGCGCACGCGGTGAGCTGGCCGAGCGAGGGCTACGTCGAGTTCTGCGAGGCCGCGTTCGGCGCGCACGCGGAGCGGCTCGTGTTGCACGAGGCGGCGCACTTCGCGTGGGCGAACGGGCTCGACGACGTGCAGCGCGAGCGCTGGAGCGCACTCGGCGGCTGGACGCGCGACGAGAGCAGCCCGAGCGGCTGGACGACGCACGAGGACACCGCGTTCGTCTCGGCGTACGCGCACGCGAACGGTCCCGACGAGGATCTCGCGGAATCGCTCGCGCACGCGGTGCTGTGCCCGGACAAGCTGCGCTCGCGCGCGCCGAGCAAATACGCGTTCGTGCGCGAGGTCGTGCTCGGCGGGAGCGCGTACGTCTCGGCGGTCTGGCCCGAGGCGACGTTCCAGGTGCGCAGCGTCGCGCCCGATCGGGCCGCGCCCGGACCGGTGCGCGCGGTCGACGTACGCGTCGCGGGCGGGCCGCGCGAGGACAAGCACGTCACGATCGAGGTCGCGCTCGCGCCCGGCGCGGCGGGCGGTGCGGAGCGCGCGTTCGTGCGCCTCGTGAACGCGGCGGGCGCGCACGAGGACGTACACCTCGTGCCCGCCGGCGAGGACGGCGCGCGCGGCGCGCTGCTGCGCGGCGAGCTGGTCGTGTCGCGATTCGCGAAAGCAGGCGCGTGGCGCGCGACGCAGCTCGTGCTCACCGACGCCGCCGGCAACGAGCGTTTCGCGCGCCCGGTCGACGCGGCGTGGGAGCTGGTCGTCGACAACCCGCTCGAGGACGAGCGGCCGCCGCGCTACGTGCCCGGCTCGCTGACCCTGTCGGCCGCGCGCGAGCACGACGCGCGCGGCCACGTCGTCACGGCGCGCTGGCGCGTCGACGAGGACGTCGCGATGTCCGAGCGGCCCGACGCGTGCCGCATCGCGCTCGCCGCGCCGCGGGGCCCGAGCGTCGCGGCGTACGGGACCTACGACGCGGCGACGCGCACGTGCAGCGCGCGCGTCGTGCTGGGCGAGCATCGGCCCTCGGGCGCGTACGCGGCGCGCGAGATCGCGATGCGCGACCGCGCGGGCAACTCGACGCGCGTGCCGTTCTCGGACGAGCCCGGCGACGAGCGCCCGCCCGCGGTCGTCGTGCGCACCGCGCATCCCGACGGCGCGCCGCCCGAGCTCGACCTCGCACGCCTCGCCGTGCACGCCGAGCCGAGCGCTCCCGCCGGCGCGTCCCCCGACGGCGAGACGCGCGTGCGCATCGACTACAGCGCGCGCGACGACGCCGCGGGGCTGGGAAACGTCAGCTACGTGCTGCGCGACCCGCGCGGGGTCGAGCACCACCGCTACCACTACCACGAGAGCTTCCACGGCGAGCACTTCGAGGGCGACCCGACCGTTTGGCGCGGCTACGCGATCGAGGTCGTGCTGCCGCCGCGCTCCGAGCCGGGCACGTGGGGACTGGTGCGCATGGACCTCGCCGACAAGGCGGGGAACGTGCTGCGGCAGAGCTTCGTCGAGACGCTGCGCTTCGAGGTCGTCGCGCCGTGAAAGAGCGCGCCGAGGGCGTCGCGCCGTAGATCCGTCTTCACGAGTTCCCTACGCCGAGATCCGACCCTTGCGAACGACGATGATCCGCCCCCGTCTGCTCGTTCTCGCGCTCGTCCTCGTCTGCGCCGCGTGCGCGACGGAGCGCGACCCCGCGCAGCGCATCTCCGACGCGCTCGTGCCCGACCCGCCGCCGCCGGCGGAGCTCGTCCTGCGCGGCGGGCGCATCGTCACGATGGACCCGCGCCGGCCCGAGGCCGACGCGCTCGCCGCGCGCGGCGGCCGCATCGTCGCCGTGGGCAGCGCGGAGGCGATCGCCGCGCACATAGGACCCGAGACGCGCGTGGTCGAGCTCGCGCCGGGCCAGCTCGCGGTGCCGGGGCTGATCGACTGCCACGCGCACCTGCTCGGCATCGGCGCGATGCAGACCCAGCTCGACCTCACGCGCACGAAGAGCTGGGCGGAGATCGTCGCGCTGGTCGCGCAGGCGGCGTCGGCGGCGCAGCCCGGCGAGCTGATCCGCGGCCGCGGCTGGCACCAGGACAAGTGGATCGAGGCGCCCGAGCCGCTCGTCGAGGGCCTGCCGACGCACGCCGCGCTCTCGGCGGCGTCGCCCGAGAACCCGGTGCTGCTCACGCACGCGAGCGGGCACATGACGTTCGCGAACGCGAAAGCGATGGAGCTCGCGGCCGTGCGCGCCTCGACGCCCGATCCGAGCGGCGGGACGATCGTGCGGGACGAGAGCGGCGAGCCGATCGGCGCGTTCCGCGAGACCGCGGCCGGGCTGCTCGGCGCCGCGGCCGAGGGCGCGCAGCCGCCCGACCCGCGGCGGCTCGCCACGCTCGCGATCGACGAGGTGCTCTCGAAGGGCGTGACGACGCTGCACGACGCGGGCTCGTCGTTCGCGACGATCGACGTGCTGCGCGGCATGGCCGACCGCGGAGAGCTGCGTTGCCGGCTCTGGGTGATGGTGCGCGAGCCGAACGACCGCCTGCGCAGCCAGCTCGCCGACTACGCGATCGAGGGGCTCGGCGACGACCGGCTGACGGTGCGCGCGATCAAGCGCGGCATCGACGGCGCGCTCGGCTCGCACGGCGCGTGGCTGCTCGAGCCGTACGCGGACCTGCCCGCGAGCGCGGGGCTGAACACCGAAGCGGTGCCGTCGATCGCGGAGACGGCCGCGATCGCCGCGCAGCACGAGTTCCAGCTCTGCGTCCACGCGATCGGCGACCGCGCGAACCGCGAGACGCTCGACGTGTTCGCGGCGACCTTCCGCAAGCACCCCGAGCGTCCCGACTGGCGCTGGCGCGTCGAGCACGCGCAGCACCTGCACCCGCTCGACGTGCCGCGCTTCGCGGAGCTCGAAGTGATCGCTTCGATGCAGGGCGTGCACTGCACGTCCGACGCGCCGTTCGTCGCCGAGCGGCTGGGGCCCGAGCGCGCGGAGAGCGGCGCCTACGTCTGGCGCGCGCTGCTCGACGCGGGCGCGCTCGTCGTCAACGGCACCGACGCGCCGGTCGAGGACGTCGACCCGATCGCGTGCTTCTTCAGCAGCGTCACGCGCGAGCTCGACGACGGGAGCGCGTTCTACCCGGCGCAGCGCATGTCGCGCGTCGAGGCGCTGCGCTCGTACACGATCGACGCCGCCTACGCCGGCTTCGAGGAGGACGTCAAGGGCTCGCTCGAGGTCGGCAAGCTCGCCGACGTCACCGTGCTGTCGCAGGACGTCCTCGCCGTGCCCGACGCCGCGCTCGCGCGCACCGAGGTCGACTACACGATCGTCGGCGGGCGCGTCGAGTACGAGCGCGCGGCCGGGTCGAGGTAGCGGCGTCGCGCGCGGCGCTTCACGCGCGCTTCACGAGCCGCTCGCGATGCACCAGCGGCGCAGCGGCTCGTCGGCCATGACGTAGCGCGTGCGCGTCGCCGGATCGACGAGCGCGCACAGGCCGCGCCGCGCGTCGCGCACGGCCGAGAGCCGCCGGCGCGAGATGACGAGCTCGTAGAACTCGTCGGGGCCGACTACGCGCGTTCGCTCACGGTCCTTCGGACCCGACTCGCGCCTCCCGGCGCCCCTCTTCTCGCTCGTCATCGACTGGTTCCTCCTCCGAGCTGCCCGCTCCGCGAGCGGGGGCGGCGCGCGGCTCGGCCCCCCACTCCCGGCTGGCGCGCGCATCCTAGCCCCCGGCCGCGCCCCCGCGCTGCGCCGGAGCAGGCCGCTCCGGGGACTCCAGCGCAGCGCTGCCCGAAGTCGTGCGGGCCGGCCCGCTTACGAGCGGCCGCTCGGTCCCGGGCTCGAGACGTCGCCGCGCAACGGCCTACCCGCGGTCGTAGGCGAGGACGCGCTGCGCCCAGTCCCGGCTGCGCTCGCGGCTCGCGTCGAGCTGGAAGTGCTCGCGGAAGACCCGCGCGATCGGGCTCAGCGGCTGCCCGTCGCCGAGGAGAGTGAGCCCGAACGCGGGCGCGCAGGTCACGTCCGCCGCGCTCAGTGCGTCCCCGACGAGGAACGGCGTCGACCCGAGCTGATCCTCGATGCAGACCGTGCGCTCGTGGAAGAGCGCGCGGGCGCGGGCGCAGACCGCGGGGTCGGGCTTCCCGCTGAGCGCCTGCCCGAAGACCATCCCGACGGGCTCCCCGAGCTGCGACCGGCCGAAGAGCTCCCAGCGCTCGATCGCGGCGAACGTGTCGAAGTCCTCGGAGAACAGCCGCCGCGTGTCGGGGAAGTTCGCGTCGAGGTAGCGCAGGATCGCGTCCGAGCCGAACAGGACGACGCTCCCGTGCCGGATCACCGGCGTGCGCGGCTGGGTCGAGATGCGCACGAGCTCGGCGCGGTCGAACGGGAACGGCCCTTGCATCGGCAGGTCCCACTTCGTGTAGGGCAGTTCCTTGTAGCCGAGGGCGACGCGCACCTTGACGCTGTTGGGGGAGCCGGCGATCTGGAGCAGCTCGAGCGGTGCGGCCATGCGGGGGAGCTCCTGTCGGTGAACCAGTGGAATTCGGGGGCCGAGGCCCGTTTGGGGGGTGGCCCGGGCCCGCCCAGGGGCCTAGGAGTCTCGTCGAAGCCTTGCCCCGGGGGCCGGAGTATACTTCGGTGTGGCAGTCGGAGGCGCCGACGGTCGTTCCGGCCGCGGCCCGAGGGGAGGCGCCGACCACCCTCTCCCATGGGCAGGAGCGAGCAGCAAGGATTCGAGCGTGAGCGTGCCGGTGACGGCCTGGAGCGGGGCTCCGGGTCCAACGGCAACGGCTCCAACGGCACGAACGGCGATCAAGCGACGTTCCAGGACGTGTCGTGGATCCGCGACCTCGCGCTGACCACGCCCGACCTGCGCCTGCGGCGCGTGGGCCGGCGCGCCTTCGTCCAGGCGCTCGAGAGCGAAGCGCGCCGCGTCCTCGGCCGGCGCCTGTCCGCCGCGGGCGAGGGCGCGATCGCGGACGCGCTCGAAGACCTGCACCACGCGCTCGTGCGCGTGCTCGAGGAGCACGGACGCATCGTGCGCGGCATCTCGAAGCGCCGTTTCCTCGAGGAGCTCGAGCGCTCGCATCACGATCTCCTGCGCCAGCGCGAGGCGGCGCGGCGCGAGATCGAGGCGCTCCGCGGCCAGGCGCGCGACCTCGAGACACGCGTGCGCGAGGCGCAGGAGCGCAACCGCGTGCGCATGGAGCGGGAGCGCGCGGACGTGCGCGTCGCCGTCGGCGTGCGCGTGCGCGCGCGCATGCAGGCGGCGCAGCCCGGACCCGAGTCCGAGGCGCTGATCCAGCTCGCGATCGACGCGGCGGTCGCCGAGCGCGAGCGCGCGCTCGAGGAGGCGTTCGCGGAGCACCGCCGCGACGTGCAGGTGCTCGAGCGCCGGGTCGCGAAGCTGACGCGGCTCCTGCACGTGCTCGAGCAGACCCTCGCCGAGGTGCAGCGGCACGAGCGCGGCCTCGCGTCGGGCCATCGCTCGGTCCAGGGGCTCGCTCCCGACGCCTACCTCGCCGACCTCAAGCGCCAGCACCTCGCGGCGATCTTCCGCGAGAACCTGGGCCTGCGCCCGCGCTCCGCCTGACGCGCGTCGATAGACTCGGCTCGGCTCGCCGATGTCGACCGACCAACGAGCGGACCCGCTCGACGATCCGCTGCTGCGGGACGTTCCCGAGCGAGAGGGCTACAAGGTCCTGCACCCGTGCGTGATCTACGCCACGCTCGGCCGCGGCGGCATGGGCGCCGTGTACCTCGCGACGCACCTCAACCTGCACGTCGACGTCGCCGTCAAGGTGCTCGACCCCTCGCTCGCGCAGCAGGACGAGCAGTTCGTCGAGCGCTTCCGGCGCGAGGCGCGCGCCGCGGCGCGGCTGAACGACCGCAACGTCGTGCGCGTGTACGACGTGTGCTCCATGCCCGTGCAGTCGGAGCGCCGCTCCGACGGCGTCGTGCACTACATCATCATGGAGTACGTCGCGGGCGAGACGGCGCGCGCGCGCGTGCAGCGCAAGGGGCCGCTGCCGCTGCGCGAGGCGGTGCAGATCGCGCTGCGCGCCGCGCGCGGGATGGCGCACGCGCACGCCGAGGGCCTGATCCACCGCGACATCAAGCCCGACAACATCATGATCTCGACGGGCGGCGACGTGAAGGTCGCCGACCTCGGGCTCTCGAAGCCGATGTCGGGCAACACGGCGATGACGCAGTCGCGCGCCGTGCTCGGCACGCCGCGGTACATGCCGCTCGAGCAGTGGCGCAACACGAAGGAGGTCGGGCCGCCGTCGGACGTGTACGGCCTGGGTGCCACGCTCTACTTCTTGCTCGCCGGCGAGGACGCGATTCCCTCGGGCGACTTCTTCGAGATCCTCAACTACATCTCGACGCATCCGTTCCCCGACGTGCGCGCGAAGCGGCCCGACGTCCCCGCCGCGCTCGCCGACGTGATCGCCTGCGCGACGGCGCGCGAGCCGTCCGCGCGCTACCACGACGCGGCGGCGTTCGCGGACGCGCTCGCGGCGGCCGCGCCCGAGGGCGACACGGTCCTCGCGCACTCCGGAGGCGACGACGCCGAGACGGTCGTCGTCGCGCCGCCGCCGGCGCTGACGCTCGCGAGCATCCAGGGCGCGCCGCTGCACGATCCGCGCACCGCGGCCGCCGTCGCCGCGAGCGCTGCGACCTCCGCGCCGGCCGCGGCGCCCGCGCCGCGCGGCAGCCGGCGATTCGCGCTCGCCGCGGTCGCGCTCGTGCTCTCGCTCGCGGGCCTCGGGACCTGGCGCGTGCTCGCCGCAGGCGCGAAGCGCGACGACGGCCCCGAACCCGCGCCGAAGGGCCCGAACGTCGCGCTCGACCTGCCGGCGGATCCGAGCGGCGCGGTCCACGTGCGCGGCACGACGTGCTACCTCGACGGTCGCGTCGACGGCGCCACGTCGGGCGAGCTGCGCCTCGTGCGCGAGGGCCGCGGCGGTTACCTCGGCGCGCCGATCGGTCCCGACGGCCGTTTCTCGTTCGACCTGCTCCTCATGGACGGCGAACGGCGCAGTTGCACGCTCTCGAGCGTCGAGCACGGTGAGCTGCTGCGCTTCGAGCTCGTCCACGACGACGAGCCGCCCGTGGTCACCGTGCTCGGGCCGCCCGCCGACGCACGCACGAACGCGGCGAGCTTCAACGTGAGCATCCGCGTCGAGGACGAGAACCTGCGCGACGTGCCGCACCTCGACGACCTCGCGTTCACGCGCGGCGAGGACGGGACGTGGCTCGCGGGTCCCGTGTCGCTGATGGACGAGGGCGAGAAGCGCTGCGAGGTCGTCGCGACCGACTGGGCGGGCAACGAGACGCGCGTGCCGGTCGCCGTCGTGCGCGACGTGCGCGCGCCGGCGCTCGTCTCCGCGCGGCCGCCGGCGGGCACGGCGGTGCGGCCCGGCGAGACGATCGACGTCGAGCTCGAGTTCGACGAGCCTGTCCGCGGCGCCTGGTTGGGCGCGCAGAGCCTCGGCGCGGTCGCGGGGTCGACGGCGCGCGGACGCGTCGTCGTGCCGTCGGGCGAGTCGACGTGGGAGGCGCCGCTCGTCGCCGAGGACGCCGCGGGCAACCGGAGCGCGGGCGAGGTGCTCGCGTACGAGCGCGACGCGACGCCGCCCGTCGTGCGCGTGGTCGCGCCGAGCGCACGCGCGACGCGCGCGGACAGCGTCGTCCTCGAGGTCGCGCTCGACGAGCCGCACCCCGCGTCCGTGCGCGCCGGCGCGGTCGCGCTCGAGCGCAACGACGGCGGCACGTGGAGCGGCGTCGTGCCGCTCGCCGGCGACGGCGAGCGCGCGATCGAGATCGTGGCGACCGACGAGGCGGGCAACGTCGGACGCGCGACGCTGAAGATCGTGCGCGACGTGCGCGCGCCGGCGTTCGTGACGGCGGTGCCGGGGAAGGACGCGCGGCTCGCGCAGGGCTCGACGGCGGCGCTGGCGCTCTCGTTCGACGAGGCGCTGGCGGGCGCGACGATCGCCGGCGAGCCGGCGGCGATCGACGGGGCGCGCGCCACGCTCGAGACGCGCGTGCCCGACGGCGACGGCGCGTGGCGCGTCGCGTGGACGGCGACGGACGCGGCGGGCAACGAGGGCGCGGGCGAGCTCGTCCTCGATCGCCTGCCGAAGGCGCGTGTGCCGCCGGGCTGGGAGATCGTCGATCCGACGCCGGGCGAGGGTGGCTGGGCGCGACAGGCGCTCGACCCGTCGACGGGCGTGACGTTCGTGCTCGTGCCGTCGGGCCGGTTCGCGATGGGCTCGCCCGCGACCGAGGCGCTCACCGACGCCGAGTCGCCGCAGCACGACGTGACGATCCGCTCGCCGTTCTATATCGCGCGCACGGAGACGACGCAGGCGCAGTGGAAGCGGCTCTTCGAAACGAACCCGAGCAAGCGGCGCGGCGACGCCCTGCCCGTCGAGCAGGTCAGTTGGAACGCGGCGCGCGACTACTGTCGCCGCGCGGGCTACCGGCTGCCGACGGAGGCGGAGTGGGAGTACGCGTGCCGCGCCGGGACGCGCACGCCGTTCGCGACCGGCTTCACGCTGACGACCGAGCAGGCGAATTACGACGGCCGCGAGCCGTTCGGCGGCGCTCCGGTCGGCGTGTTCCGCGGCGCCACGACGGCGGTCGCGAGCTTCGCGCCGAACGCGTGGGGCCTGTACGACGTGCACGGCAACGTCTGGGAGTGGTGCGCCGACTTCTACGACGAGCGCTACTACGAACGCTCCCCGGACGAGGATCCGGTGAACGAGCGGCCGAGCGAGTTCCGCGTCCAGCGCGGCGGCGGGTGGATGGGCCGGGCCGCGAACTGCCGTTCTGCCAACCGCGGCCTGGCGCGCCCCGACTATTCCTTCCAGAACCTCGGCTTCCGCTGCGTGCGGGAGCTGCCGCGGTAGCGCCGGCTCTGTCACGCCAGCTCGGTCACGCCGGCGCGGTCACGCCGGCGCGGTCGCACCGCGCCCGTCACACCGCCTCGGGCCCGCTTGCCCGCGCCGCCGGCCGGTCCTACGCTGGTTGGCTCATGGCCCGGTCCGCCCGCACCGCCGTGCGTCCCCGGCTCGCGCTGCGCCTCCTCGCGCTCGCGGTGCTGGCCGCGCACCTCGCGCTCGGCGCTCCGCACGCGGCGCTGCACGCCGACGGCGCGCACGAGGCGCCGTGCCCGGCGTGCCTGGCGCCCGCGATGCCCGCGGCCGACACCGACGCCCTCCCGCGCGCGCTCCCGCGGCTCGCGGTCGCCGTCGTCGTTCGCCGCGACGAGCCCCGCGCGCGCGGTTGCGAGCGAGCGAACGGCGAGCGCGGCCCCCCCGCGAGCTGAGTCGCGCGTCCCGGCCGTGGCTCCCCGCCGCGGGCCGGGTTCCTGCGCGTGCGCGCTCCGCGCGCCGCGCCTCCGCGTGCCCTCGCTCCGACCGAACCATGCTCACGCTCTCCGTCTCCTCGTCCCGCCGCACGGCGCTCGCGCTCCTCGCGGCGCTGGCCCTGTCCCCCACCGCTCTCGCTCGCGACGACGAGCCGCTGCAAGTCGTCGCGACGATCCCCGACCTCGCCGACGTCGCGCGCGCGGTCGGCGGCGAGCGCGTCGACGTCACGTCGCTCGCCCGTGGCACCGAGAACGTCCACGCGGTCCCGCTGCGGCCCTCCGCGATGGTCGCGGTGAGCCGCGCCGACCTGTTCCTCGAGGTCGGGCTCTCGCTCGAGCACGCCTACGTGCCCGCGCTGCTCGAGGCCGCGCAGAACCCGCGCATCCGGCCCGGGGCGCCGGGCTTCGTCAACTGCTCCGCCGGCTGGAAACCGATCCAGGTGCCCGACCAGATCAGCCGCGGCGATGCGGCGGACATCCACCCCGAGGGCAATCCGCACATCAACCTCGACCCGCGCGCCGGCCGCCACTTCGCCGCGCACGTGCACGCGGCGCTCGTGCGCGTCGACCCCGACCACCGCGCCGGGTACGACGCGCGCTACGCCGCGTATCTCGAGCAGCTCGGGCGCGGCGAGGAGCGCTGGGCGGAGCTCGCGAAGGACCTGCGCGGCCACGCGATCGTCACCTACCACAGCGATTTCGACTACTTCGCGCGCGCGTGCGGCGTCGAGGTCGCGGCGGTGATCGAGTCGCGGCCCGGCGTCGATCCCGCGCCGCGCTCGATCGCGGGGACCGTCGCGACGATGAAGGAGCGCGGCATCGACGTGATCGTCACCGCGAAGTGGTCGAACAACCGTCACGTCGCCGCGGTCGCGGACAAGACCGACGCGCGCGTCCTCGAGCTGCCGACGATGGTCGGCGGGGCGCCGGGCTGCGACACCTGGATCGACATGATGGACCGGCTGCACCACCGGCTCGCGGTGTTCCTCGGAGTCCGCCAGTGAGCGAGGCGGCGCTCGTCCGCTTGCGCGGCGCGGCGTTCGGCTACGGCGGCGTCCCGGTGATCCGCGACGTCGACCTCGAGGTCGAGCCCGGCCGGCTCGTCGGCATCCTCGGTCCGAACGGCTCGGGCAAGACGACGCTGTTCCGCGGCATCCTCGGGCTCGTGCCGCCGCTCGCGGGCAGCGTGCATATCGCGGACGTGCCGATCGGCTACGTGCCGCAGCGCGAGTCGCTCGACCCGGTCTACCCGCTCTCGGCGGAGGAGGTCGTGCACATGGGCGCGTACGGCCGGCTCGCGGGGGCGCGCCGACTCGCCCCCGCCGAGCGCGCGCTCGCGCTGGAGTGCCTCGCCGAGGTGGGGCTCGCCGATCGGCGGCGCGCGCGCTTCGCGTCGCTCTCGGGCGGCCAGCGCCAGCGCGTGCTGATCGCGCGCGCGCTGATGACGCGGCCGCGTCTGTGCCTGCTCGACGAGCCGACGAGCGGCGTCGACGTCGACGCGCAGCGCGCGATCCTCGCGCTCCTCGAGCGGACGAGCCGCGCGCAGGGGTTGGCGGTCCTGCTCGTGAGCCACGCGGTCACGCTCGTGCGCGAGGTGGCCGACGAGGTCCTGTGGGTCGCGGGCGGGACGGTGCGCCTCGCGCGACCCGACGAGATCCTCGTGCCGGAGCTGGCGGAGGCGCGGGACGCCTGACGCGGGATGGAGATCTCCTGGTCGGAAGCGTGGAGCCTGTTCCGCTGGGCGTTCCTCGCCGCGCTGTGCGCGGGGCTCGTCTGCCCGCCTGTCGGCTGCTATCTGCTCGTCCGCCGTACCGGCTTCTACGGGATCGCGCTGCCGCAGTTCGCGGCGGCGGGCGTCGCGTGCGGCTGGGCGCTCCTGCCGTGGTGGTCCGCGCACGTCGGGCTCGGCGGACTGGACGCGGCCGCCGCGTACCAGGACCCGCACGCGCACGCGGTCGTGAACTACCACCTCGCGTGGGCGGGCGCGTTCACGTTCGGCGGGCTCGGGGCGATGGCGTTCTTCGGCCGACGGCCCGAGACCGAGACGGGACGTGTCGCTGCGGCGTTCGCGATCGCCAACGCCGCGACGGTGCTCTTCGCGCTCGCCTCCCCCACCGGCAAGGAGTTCATCGAGAGCATGCTGCGCGGGGAGCTGCTCGCGGTCGACCTGCACGCGTTCGAGACGTTGGCCGTCGTGCTCGGCGTCGTCGTCGTGGCCCTGGCCGTCTTCTGGCGCGACCTGCTCGTCGTGAGCTACGACCGCGAGTTCGCGCGCGTGCTGAACAAGCGCGTGCGCTCGTTCGAGGTGCTGCTGCTCGCGCTCGTCGGGCTGACCGTCTCGATCGGCACTCTGATCGTCGGCCCGCTCGTGCTGTTCGGCCTGCTCGTCGTGCCGCCGCTGATCGCGCAGCGACTCGCGCGCTCGATGGGCTCCTTCCTCGTGCTGGCGGCGCTGCTCGGCGCCGGCGCCGCGGCCCTGGGGATCTGGACGAGCCTGCGGCTGGACTGGCCGCTCGGACCGTCCCTCGTCGCCGCGGCCGCCGTCGAGATGGTGCTCGTCTGGCCGCTGCGCGCGCGCGCTTGAGTTCGGGCTAGTTCGACTCGGACGGAGCCGGGGGATCGGTCGCCGGCCGGGGGGCTTTCATGTCGCCCGTGAAGGGGATCGTCGCGATGTTCTCGAGCGGGTGCTTCGTGCGGATCACGACCACGCCGTTGAACGTGCCTTCGACCGGCAGGTCCTGCATCGTCACCTCGATGTCCCATGCGCGGCCGGGATCGACCTGCTTCGCGTCGACCTTGCAGGAGTCCATGTACTTGAACGGGCCGGAGCCGTCGATCTCGTACAGGCCGACCTCGATCTCCGACATGTCGAACTCGGGATCGCGGTTGCGGATCGAGCACTTGCGCGCGAAGGGACGGCCGGGCTCCAGCCCGGCGAACATCAGGCGCTCGGGGCGCACGAGCATCACGCCTTCGACCTCCGCCGTGACCCACACCTTGAGACCGTGCGTCAGGAATCCGCCGCCTTCGGCCTGCGGCGGCGCTTGCTCGTTGGCGACGTCGGTCGTGAGCAGCACCATGTAGCGCTGCTGCCCGCGCTCGACGCCACGCTCGACCGTCGCGTCCATGCGCCACGCGATCGCGCGGCCGTCCGCGTCGGGGTCGATCGGCGAGAAGCTCACGTCGAATCCCTCGCGCAGCGGCTCGCGGCGGCAGTCGAGGCGGAACGGCTCGCCGGTGCGGCTGCTGACGATCGAATGACCCGTTCCGCCCGCGAGCGTGCTCGTGTTGTTCAGCGCGAGCATCGGCGGGTCCATGTTGAGGAACGGCTTGATGTCGGCCTTCAGCGTGAAGCGGTAGGGCTCACGACGGCCGGTCTGCTTCATGTAGATCTGCTGGTGCTGCTGGCCCGACTTGCCCTTCGTGTCGATCGTGCCGATCAGCTCGAAGCGCGTGCCCGGAGGGTAGGGCTGGCCCGGCTGGTGCACCTCGCGCGATCCATCCTCGCGCAGGATCTCGAGCCGCCCCTCGAGGCAGCCGCACGTCCGGTGGATCTCCTCGATCACGACGTCCTCCTCGCCGACGGCGACGAGCGGGAAGCGCGTCTGGCGCAGCGCGTCGGGGAAGAGCTCGCCGAAGTCGTGCTCTGCGAGCTCGTACTCGAGCCACGCCTTCGGCTCGGCGGCCTCTTCGGCGGGCTCGCGAGAAGACGGGGCGGACGGCTCGAAGGCACTCTCCTCGCAGGCGGCGAGCGGGAGCAGGGCGAGCAGCGCGAGGGCGCCCCAGGGGCGCGGACGACGAAGATCGTTCATGGGGCCGGGAGGCGGTTCGGGACGTTGGCGCCGGGCGTTCGGGCCCGTTGCGAGGGCTTCCTCCAGCCCTCTCACCGCAAGACTAGCACGCTGTGGCGCCGCGGTCCGACCCGGCCGCAACGCCGTGACGAAAACAGGGGGCGGGGCGCCCCTCTCCTGGGGACACCCCGCCCGGGCAGAACCTCTTGCGTCAGTCCTGGGAAACTCGTTCTCAGTCGCCGAGCGCAGAGCCCGAGAAGTCGAAGAACGCGCCGTTCGTCTGCTTCTCGACAGACTCGAACAGGAGCACGCCTCCGTCGATCGGCGCGGACACCCACTTCTCGCCGTCGGCGCTGCCGCCGTACATGATCGCGGGTCCGGCCGTCAGCGCGCCGAGCAGCGCCGGATCGACCTCGGAGCCCTGGCCGTCGGTCGCGACGATGCCGTCGATGATCGCCCAGCCGGTCTCGAGATCGTCGTCGTTGTCGCAGTTGAGGTCGAGCTCGGAAGGATCGTTCGGCGTGTTGTTGCCCAGGAAGAAGTGGTTGAAGACGAGGCTCAACTCGTCCAGCCGCTCCTCGACCCAGCAGCGGAACGAGAGCGTCGCCGACAGCGGGAACTCGTTGTCGTTGAACACGTCGAACTTCACGATCGCGGTCGCGTTCGCGTTGCCCGTCATGTTGATCAGCGTCAACGACGAGCCGGCGAGCGCGACGAAGCTCTGGATGTACAGGCGATCGGGGATGGCCTCGTACTCCTGGTCGTCGAAGTCGAGCATGCCGTCCGCGTCCAGGTCGGTCGCCTGCCCTTGGGGCAGCGGCGACGAGAACGGGATCGCGTTGATCGAGTACGTCGCGCCGAGCGACGTGACGACGAGCTCGGAGCCCATCAGATGGTTGAACGACCACGCCTGCTTGAAGACGGACGGATTCTGCGCGCTGACGACGAGGTAACCCTCCTGGCCGCCCGCCGCGTTGTGGCAGTTCGTCAGCACGGAGAGCGTGTCGGCGGGGGTCAACATCTCGACGCGGTCGACGATGAAGCAGCCGAGCGGCAGGTTCGGGTTCGCCGGGTTCGGGATCGTGTTGACGTACTCGAACATCACGTTCGTCCCGCCGTTGACCGGCGAGATGTTCGAGTTCGTCACGCTGATGACGGTGAAGAACTGCTGGGGGGGCTGGAGCTGCAGCGGGGCGACGCTGAACAGTGTCGAGCGGTGGATCGGGTACACGAGCACGCTGCCGGCCTGCCGGCCATCGGCGAGAGCCGCCGGGGCGAGCGCGGCCGCCGCGAGCGCGACGGACAGCATCGGGGACTTCATGTTGGATTCGAACTCGTGGTTGTCGGGAGGCGCCGAGCACCTCGCCGTCGGGGAAACGCGGTTTCCCCCGTCACCTCTCTCGGTGGCGCACAGGAAATCGCATATGGTTCCCAGGATGGCGCAATTCCCCGGCTCGACAACCCCCCCACTCCGGGTTCTCTCGAAAAGACTCGGGCCGCCTCCCGCGCGCTCGCGCAGCCTGCCGGCGGGGATCGCCGGCTACTTACACCTGCCGGCGGGGATCGCCGGCTACTTACGCAGCGTCGCGGCGACGCGGTCGACCGCGCTCTGATTGAAGAACTGGAGCAGGAACTCGTCGTCGCGGCCGCGGACGCGCACCTCGACCATGCTCTCGTCGATCAGGATCTGGAGCGCCCAGGCCTCGCCCTCCTTCTTGAGCAGGGCGTCGATGTCGCCGTACTTGATCGACTCGGCGCCCTCGCCGGCGAGCGCGGGGTTGGCGACCCACATCGAGAACAGGGCCCCCAGGGGCGAATCGGCGGTCACCGTGACGTGGATCTGGCCCTTGCCGCCGCCGGCCTCGGTGTAGCGCTGCTCGACCGCGGTCCCGGCTCCGGCAACCATGGCGGCGGCCAGCGGGTTCGCCGCTTCCTCTTCCTTGCGTTGCGCAACGACCTCGAATCCCTTGGGCGCGCCGGGGAGAGCGGCGCGGATCGCCTCCGCCCGCTTCGCCGAGATCAGGCCCAACAGGTCGCGGGTCAGGGACATGCAGCGCCCGTAGCGCTCCTCCGCCCAGGCCTTCGCGAGCTCCTCGTGCGCGCTGGCGAAGTTGGCGGTTCCCTTGGGCTTGACGCGCTCCTGGGCCGCTCCGAGGGCGAGCGCGGCGGACATCAGGACGGGGACGGCGATCACGGTGCGCAGACGCATGAGTGGCTCCGACTGGAAGCAGGTTCGGGAGAGTAGGGACCGCAGGATAGCGCGGCGACGCTCATCGTCCGTCCGTCCGCGCCGCCCGGTGTCGGCCCCTAGAAAGACGCAGATGCATCCGAGCACCCCAAAGCCGGGCCTGCGCCTATCATCGGGCGGCTTCCCGGGCCCCTGCGGCTCCGGGCAGCTCCCCCCAGCCCGACCTGCACCACGGAAAGAGGAGAACCATGAAGATCTCATCGATCGCCGCGCTCACGGGCGTGGCGACTGCGCTGGGCGCGGCACCGCCGCTGTCCGCCCAGTGCCAGACGCAACGGCTGCTCACGTCCGACGGCACCGCGATCGAGAGGGTCTCCATGGACGGCGACCGGGCGATCTTCGGCGCTCCGTCGGACGACCCCGCGTGCCCCGGCGTAGCGCTCTGCAAGTCCGGGTCCGCCTTCCTCTTCGAGCGCATCGGCGGGAGCTGGAGCGAGGTCCAGAAGATCGTCGCGCTCGACAACGCGCCCGGCGATCGCTTCGGTGCTTCGGTCGCGCTCTCGGGCGATTACGCATTCGTCGGAGCGCCCGAAGACGACACGGCCGGCTCCGGTTCCGGCTCCGTGTACGTCTACCGGCGCAACGTCACCGGCACATGGAGCTTCCACCAGAAGCTGAACGCCAGCGACGGCGGCGCGACGCACCAGTTCGGCGGCTCCGTCTCGGTCGACGACACGATCGCAGTCGTCGGCGCGCTCGTCGCGCCCGGCTTCGATCCCGTCGGGGGCGGGAGCGTGCCCGCCGCCGGCGCCGCGTACGTGTTCGAGCGGACCGGGGGCACGTGGAGCGAGACGACGAAGCTCACCGCCGACGACGGCGAGCTGTTCCAGTCGTTCGGCAGCGCGGTCGCGGTCCGGGGCGAGACGGTGATCGTCGGCGCGTCGCGCACGATCGAGCCGAACCTCGGGGCGGGGTCTGCGTACGTGTTCGAGAAGGACGCCGGGAGCTGGGTGCAGAGGGCGAAGCTCACCGCGAGCGACGGCGAGCCGACCGACCTCTTCGGCGCCGCGGTCACGATCGACGGCTCGCTCGCGGCCGTGGGCGCTCCGCGAGACGACGACGACGGCATCGACTCCGGCGCGGTGTATGTCTTCCGGCGCGCCGGGACGACGTGGATCCCGCTGACGAAGCTCACCGCCAGCGACGCGGCGCAGGGCGACGCGTTCGGGTCCTCGGTCTCGATGGACGACCCCGAGCTCCTCGTCGGCGCCCCCCAGGACTTCGGCTTCTCGCAGGGGGCCAGCTACTTCTTCCACCGCGAGGGGCTCGTCTACAGCGAAACCGGCCGCGTGCAGCCGATCGACAGCCTGCCGGGCGGCTACGGCCGCTCGGTCAGCTTCCAGGGCGACGCGGGCCTCATCGTCGGGAACGCCTCCGCGTACGACGTCTCCCTGACCGCGACGTACTGCGACCTGGCCGCGAACCCGCCGCTCGTCTCGTTGAGCCAAGGCGGCACGCAGATCCTCTCGCTCAACGCCTGCCCGTCGCTGGCCGGCCGCGTGTACGTCCTGGCCGGCACGAGCGCCGGCACCATTCCCGGCCTGTCGCTCGGCGGCCTGTCGGTCCCGCTCAACGTCGACGGAACCGGCGGCTTCTTCTTCTTCAGCATCGCGAACGCGAACGGAGCGGTGTACACGAACACGATCGGCCAGCTCGGGCCGAACGGTCAGGCGACCGCGTCGTTCAACGCGCCCGCAGGCTCGCCCGTCGAGCTCATCGGGCTGGTTCTGCACCACGCGTACGTCGTGTTCGACATCCCCGGCACCGGCGCCCCCGTCTGCGCCAGCGGGGCCGTACAGCTCGGCCTGTCCCTGTAGTCGTCGAGCCCCACCGCGCTGGTCGAGCACGAGCCGTAGCGCTCGCCTTCGCACGGCGCAGCCCGTAGGCTGCGTCGTGCGGCCCATGGCTTCAGTTGCCGTCTCCACAGCGCTGCGCCCCGACGCGCTGCGCGCGCGCTACGACGAGGTGCGCGCGTTCTCGCTCGCGCTCGCGGCGCCGCTCTCGCCCGAGGACTGCGCGATCCAGTCGATGCCGGACGTCAGCCCGACGCGCTGGCACCTCGCGCACACGACGTGGTTCTTCGAGACGTTCCTGCTCGCGCACGCGGTGCGCAGTTACGCCCCCTACCGCGCCGACTACGACTACCTCTTCAACTCGTACTACAACACGATCGGCGAGCAGTTCGCGCGCCCGCGCCGCGGCCTGCTCTCGCGCCCCTCGCTCGACGAGGTGCGCGCCTACCGCGCGGCGGTCGACGAGCGCGTGCGCGCCTGGCTCGCGTCCGGCGCCGCCGAGGGCTCCGAGCTCCTGCGCGTCGCGCAGATCGGCCTCGAGCACGAGCGCCAACACCAGGAGCTGATCCTCACGGACGTGAAGCACGTCCTGTCGTGCAACCCGCTCTTTCCCGCGTACGACCCGGCGACGGCGACGCGCGGCACCGCCACGTCCAGCACCGCCACGCCCAGCGCCGCCACGTCCCAGACCGGAGCAAACGCCGCGCCGCCGCAGTGGTGCGGCTACGAGGAGGGCCTGCGCGAGATCGGCGCGCGCGGCGACGGCTTCGCGTTCGACAACGAGCACCCGCGCCACCGGACGTTCGTGCACGGGTTCGAGCTCGCGTCGCGGCCGGTGACGAACGGCGAGCTCCTGCGCTTCGTCGAGGGCGGCGGCTATGGCCGGCACGACCTCTGGCTGTCCGACGGCTGGGACCGCGTGCGGGCCGAGCGCTGGCGAGCGCCGCTGTACTGGGTGCAGTCGAACGGCGGAACGTGGCGCGAGCACACGCTCGCGGGGCTGCGTCCGCTCGAGCTCGATGCGCCGGCGTGCCACCTCTCGTATTACGAGGCCGACGCGTACGCGCGCTGGGCGGACGCGCGCCTGCCGACCGAGGCCGAGTGGGAGGTCGCCGCGGCCGAGCTGCCGATCGAGGGGAACTTCGTCGAGTCCGGCGCGCTGCACCCGCGGGCGGCGGCGCCCGGACCGCGCGGCGAGCCGGCGCAGATGTTCGGCGACGTCTGGGAGTGGACGCAGAGCGCGTACGCGCCCTACCCGGGCTACCGCACCCCGCCCGGCGCGATCGGCGAGTACAACGCGAAGTTCATGTGCAACCAGATCGTGCTGCGCGGCGGCTCCTGCGCGAGCGCGCGCGACCACGTGCGCGCGAGCTACCGCAACTTCTTCCCCGCGCACGCGCGCTGGCAGTTCAGCGGGCTGCGCCTCGCGCGCGACGCGCGATGAGCGCGCTCGTGGCGGCGGCGGCCGTCGCGCTCGCCGCCCTCGCCTCGGGGACGGGCGAGGACCCGCGCTACTGGCTCGGCACCGCGACCGCGTCGGACCGCGCTTGGGAGCTCGGCCTCGCGCTCGCCGGCGACGAGGCGCGCCTCGACGTCGTATCGCTGTGGATCGCGGACGAGCCGGTCGCGCTCGAGCGCGGCCCCGACGGCTCGCTCGCGTTCGCGTTCCCCTGGGACATCGGCCGCGTCGAGCTGAGACCCGAGGGCGACCGGCTGGTCGGGGCGCTCCAGCTCGAGGGCGGCGAGCGCGCAGCGCTCGATCTGGCGCCGAGCTCGCTCCCGCCGACCGTGGAGCGGCAGGTCGTGCTCGAGCGGCCCGACGCGCGCATCGCGGCGAGCGTCCTCGCGCCGTCCGGCACAGGGCCGTTCCCCGCCGTCGTCGTCGTCCACGGCGGCGGCGACTCGAGCCGCGCGGCGACGCCGTACCGCTTCTGGGGCGACCACCTCGCGCGTCGCGGATTCGCGGTCCTGCTCTACGACAAGCGCGGCAACGGCGCGTCGACCGGCTCGTGGCGCACCGTCCCGTTCGAGACGCGCGCGGGCGACGTCGCGGCGGCCGTGGCGCACCTGCGCGCCGACGCGCGCGTCGACCCCGAGCGCGTCGGCCTGCTCGCGGTGAGTCAGGGCTGCTGGATCGCCGGTCTCGTCGCCGCCGCGGACCCGGCGCTCGCATTCGTCGTCCAGGTCTCCGGGCCGCTCGTCTCGCCCTACGAGGCGGACACGCACGCGACGCGGATCGCCGCGCGTCGCGCCGGGTTGGACGCGGCGGCCGAGGAGGAGCTCGTCGCGCTGTGGAGCGAGGAGGTGCGCGCCATCGCGCGGCCGGACGACGACGCCGCCTGGGCGCGCTACGCCGAGCACGTCGAGCGCGCGCGACGTGCGCCTTGGTACGAACGCTCCGGATACGGCGCGACGACGCGCGGCGACCGCTTCGCGCGCTGGTACGCGCTCGTCGCCCACCACGACCCGCTCCCGTCGCTGCGGACCGCACAGGCGCCGATGCTGTGGCT
>CAZGTQ010000293.1:0-7477 GCA_964528575.1 uncultured Planctomycetaceae bacterium
GGGAGGTGCCAGGTGCTGCACCAGGCACCTCCCTGTCGCTGAACGACAACAAGGTGTGCGACACCGACGCGCCCGCAACTTCTTGAGGCGGTAGGGCGCTACCAAGAAAGTCGTCCACGTGCCGTCTTCGCCCTGCACGGACGCGCGCAGCACCTTGTGGTCGGCGTCGACGATCTCGATCGAGTCGCGGTAGAGCGCGGTCGCGCTCGGATCGGTCATCGAGGGGCCCTCCGCCTTCAGCGTGAGCACCTTCTTCGCCTCGTCGAGCTCGCCGCGATAGACCCACATGTGCGACTGGAACGTGTCGATCCAGGTGCCGAGGAACGCCTTCTTGCGCGCGTCGTAGCCGAGCGTCATCACCGTGCGCATCGGCTCGGCGCCCATCGGCATCGTCCCCTCGGCGATCACCCAGAGGTCGCCGAGCGAGCGCACGCTCTCCGTCGCCTCGATCTTCATCGGCTCCATGTCCGGGCCCGCCTGCGCCTCCATCGTCATGGTCCACTCGCCGACGAGCTGCTGGAGCCACTCGTGCTCAGCGGTCGGCTTGGCCGGCTCGAAGCCGTCCTGAACGGCGTACGCGGCGAACGAGGCGAGCGATGCGAACGAAAGGACGAGGACGATCGACAGGATCTTCATGGCGTGACTCCGGGTCGGGGACGAAGGACCCGAGCAGGCTACACCTGCTCGTGGAGCGCGGCTACGGCCCGGGCGAAAGCGCGGCCGTCGCGTAGGCGAGCACGACCGGCGCTCACGACAGCCCCAGTTGCGCGAGCTCGCTCGCGACCCAACGCTTGCGCAGCGCGTCGAGCGACGCCGGCCGCGGGCGGCCCTCGATCACGAGCTCGTCGATGCGCACGTCGAGGTCCGAGTGGAACCACAGGAACACGAGCCCGTGCGTGCGCGGCCCGCAGTCGATGCGCGCCTGGCGGCCCTTGTCGACCCAGCTCGAGGCCTCGCTCGTGCCGTCGTGCCGCAGCTCGAGCACGTAGTCGCGGCCGACGAGGATCGTCTGCGTGTCGCGCGCCGGCACGTTCTGCTGGAAGCGGGGGAGCCCGCTCTGCACGAACAGGTCGCCTAGCCCGCTCAGCAGCACGTAGTTGCCGCCACGGTCCGCCGCGCAGCCGAGACGCAGGATCGGGAGCTTGCCGCGGCCGGTGGGGCGCTCGGACCAACGCACCTCGGCGAGCACGGCCGTCTGGCCCTCGAGCTCGAGCACGTGGCGCAACGCGGCCGCGCCCCAGGCGTGCAGCGCGCCCTCCTCGACGTGCACCGACGTGTCGTTCGTCGAGAGCTTCGGGACTTGCGTGTGGTGCGCCGCGAGGAAATGGTCGTCGCGCGCGAAGTCGTCGAGCTCGCGCTCGTCCTCGAAGTCGTACGTCAGGCGCACGCGGCCCTCGCCGAGCGACTCGACGTCGCCGCGCAGCACGACCGGCAGGCCGTCCGCGGCGAAGCGCAGGTCGAGGCAGAGCTGCGCGAGCTCGCGCAGCACCGGCGCGCGCTCGCGCAGCGCCTCGAGCTCGCGCGCGCCCTGCGCCCGCTCGACGAGACGGTAGAGCCTCCGCGCGTCGGCCGCGTCGCGCGGAGGCTCGCTCTGCGCCAGCCGGTCCAGCGCGGCCAGCGCGCGCCCGCGCGCGAGCGTCTCGCGGTAGAAGCTCGCGGCGTCGGCGCGCAACTGCTCCACCTCGCGCGACGGATCGCGCCGCATCAGGACGCCGACCTTCTCGTCGCCGACGAGCGCATAGGGATAGAGCCGCACCCACGGCGGCCCGTACTCGTCGACCTGGCTGCCGATGCGCGCGATGAGATCGAGCGGCGGGACGTCCTCGACCGCGATCTCCTCGACGCCGCGCTCGTTCGCGGCGAGCCGCACCACGCCGCCCTCGAACGCGACGACGTCGGCGACGAGCTTGTCGCCCTTCCACTCGATGCGCAGCGAGCCGTTCTTGCGCGCGAGGTCCGTCAGGTACAGGTCGCGCACCGAGATCCACGCGAGGGCGCGCTCGCGCTCGAGGGCGACGCGCTCGGCGAGCGCGCGGTCGAGCTCGAGCTGCGCCACCCGCTCGAGCTCGGCGACCGCGGCGCGGCTCGCCCCGTCGGCGGCGAGCCCGATCGCGAGCGCGAGCCGGCTCGCCGCGTCGTCGGCCTCGACCGCGAGCGAAGCGAGATCGAGCGTGGAGGGATCCTGTCCGTGGTGGGGGAGAGCGAGGGCGAGCGCGCAGCTCGCCGCGCACAGCACGCGGAGCATGGGGCACATGGAGCGTCTCCGGAAGGGCTCAGCGGGGTCAGCGGGGGCCGCTTCGCTCGCGCAGCCCGCGCCGCCCCGCGAGGTGCATGCGCAGCGCCTCGGGCAGGGCGAGCTTCTCCTGCTCGAACACGCGCGCGGCGAGCGCGGCGACGTCGTCGTCCGCTCGCACCGGGATGCAGCGCTGCAGGAGGATCGGGCCCGCGTCGTATTCGTTCGTCACGTAGTGCACGGTGCAGCCGGTGAACCACGCGCCGCGCTCGAGCACCGCCGCGTGGACCCGCTCGCCCCAGTATCCCGCGCCGCCGAACGCGGGCAGGAGCGCGGGGTGGATGTTCAGCACGCGTCCCTCCCAGCGCTGCGGCACGAGGAGCAGCCGCAGGAAGCCCGCCAGCACGACGTGCTCGCAGCCGGCCTCTTCGATCGCCGCGAACACGCGCGCGGAGAAGTCCGCATCGTCCGCGCACGCGCGCCGCTCGACGACGAGCGAGCGCAGCCCCAGCCGCTCCGCGCGCTGCAGGGCGCCGCTCCCGGGCCGGTCGGACACGACGAGCCCGATGCTGCACGGCACCTCGCCCGCCGCGATCCGCTCGGCGAGGTTCTCGAGCGAGCGCCCGCCGCCCGACGCGAGCACCGCGATCGCGGGCTCGCTCACGCGTCCAACCCTGTCATTGCGCCCGCTGCGCGCATCAGGTCGGGCGTGAGCGCGAAGACGAGGTCCTCGAGCGCCGGCGCAGCCGCGGTCGCCGCCGCGACGAGCGACGCGAGGTCCGACTCCCCGCCGTCGTCGACGACGGCGACGAGCGCGAGCGCGGCCAGCCCCGCGTGCGCCGCCGCGAGCAGCGGTCCGGCGAGCCCCTGCACCGACACGTCGGCGCCGGCGCGCGCGAAGAAGCGCCGCTCGGCCGGCGTCTCGCGCGTCGGCCCGGGCGTGCACGCGGCGACCGCCTCGCGCGCGTCGACTCCGAGGCGCTGCGCGTGCGCGAGCGCGGCGGCGCGCAGCCGGGCGTGGTGCAGGCGCGTCAGGTCGGGGAACAGCGGTCCGAGCTTCGAGCCGGCGAGGCCGACGAGCGGGCTCGCGCCCGACAGGTTGAGGTGGTCCTGCACGCACGCGATCGCGCCGACCGGCAGCGGCGAGCGGCCCTCGGGCGCGAGCGCCTGGCCGGCGGAGGTGTGCACGAGCTGCGTCGCGCCCGCGCTGGCCGCGAGCCACAGCGGGAAACCGACCTCCCACGGCGCCTCGTCCTCGGCGTGCGCGTCGCCCGACGTGTCGTCGACCAGCCACGCGCCCAGCGGCCGGCTCTCGGTCTCGATCGCGCCGTGGTGGAGCAGCGCGCCGCGCCAGCGCGCCGGCACGCCGCCGATCGTGCCCAGCTCGATCGTGCCGCGCACGCGCAGCCGTTGCACGAGCGTCGACGCGCCCGTGCCGAGCAGGAAGAGCGCCTGCGGAGCCGCGGCGCCCGCGAAGTCGAGCGCGTCGCGCGCGGTGAGCACGGCCTCGTCGAGGGCGCACGCGCGCTCGCGCGTCACCGGTCGTCTCCGCCGCCGGCGGGCGCGGCCTGCGTCTCGCGCGGAGCGGCCGACGCGTTCTTCAGCGGCGCCGGCTCGCGCCACGGCGTCCCGTCCGACAGCAGCAGCGCGAGCAGCGAGTCCGCGTGCTCGCCCAGCAGCGTCTCGAGCTGCACGACCGCGACCGACGGCGCGCCCTCCGAGAGCGCGCGCAGCGCCTTCGCGAGCGCGCGCGCGGCCTCGCGCTCGAGCGACGCGCGCTCTTCGGCGCCCGCCGCGACCGCCCATTCGATCGCCGCCTCGTACGGCGCGAGCAACCGCGCCGCCTCGTCCTCGGTGAAGCGGCCGCTCGCCTCGCCGCGCAGCACGTCGTCCGCCTCCGCGAGCGCGGCGACGCACGCCGCCGACAGCGTCAGCGCCGAGATCCCGCGCAGCTCGGCCGGCGTGTAGTTGCGCGTCAGGCGGCCGTTGAACAGCTTGTGGAGCGCCTCGGGCGAGCCGCCCCACTGGGACCACTGGACGCGCTGCTCGACGCCGCCGACCGAGAGCGTGAGCCCCTCGTCGTCCGCCGCGACGACGTCGACGACGGTCGTGCGGCTCTCGCGCGGGTCGACGACCGACTTGCGCCGCCAGCCCGCGTCGTACTCCGCGGTCAGAGCGCGCAGCACCGCGCGCCCGTCGCGCAGGTCGTCGCGCAGCGCGACGAGGCGCGCGCGCAGCGTCGGCGAGCCGAGCTCGGACGCGATCGAATCGAGGCGGGTGACCGCGGCGTCGACGTCGAGCGCGCGCAGCTCGCCCTCGAGGCCCGCGCCCGCGCGCACGCGCGCCGCGATCTCCTCGCGCTCGCGCGCGCGCCGCTCGCGCAGCCACGTCGCGCGCTCCTCCTCGACGCGCGGCAGCCGGGCGCGCGCCGTCTCGCCGACCGCCGCCAGGGCCTCGAGCTCGTCGGGCGCCGGGCGCTCGGCGTCCCACGCGGGCAGCGTCGTCAGCGCGACGACCGTTTCGAGTTGCGCGCCCAGCGTCTCGAAGTCGCCGCGTGCCGCGGCCGCGTCGCCCGCCTCGAGCGCGGCGCCGGCCTCGTCGATCGCGCGCGTCAGCGCCTCGCGCTCGAGCTCGGCGCGCACCTCCTCGAACAGCCTCGCGCCCGCGGCGGGATCGTACGTCGCGCCCTCGGGCGACGTGGGATCGGCCGGCGGCGCCGTCGCCGCGCCGAGCGCGGCGAGCGCTTCGGCCGGCCGGAACGGGTCGGCGTCGAGCCCCGCGCTCGCGCGCAGCGTCTGCGTCAGCCGCTCGCGCGCGCTCGCGCGCGCCTCCTGCTCGGCGTGGAGCCGGCGGACCTCGCGGTCGAGCTCGTCCGCCTCGGCGAGCCACTCGTCGGCGACCGCGACCCCGGGGAACTCCTCGACGAGCGCGCGCAGCGCGTCGCGGCGCTCGGCGAGGTCCTCGATCCGATCGAGGTCGCGGTACGCGAGCTTCGCGCGCAGCACCTCCTTCTCGGGATCGGACGCGGGAGCGCCGCCGCCGTTCTCCGGCCCCACGTCGGGTGGATCGGGCAGCGTCGGGATCTCGGGCGGGCCCTCGGGGCCGTCCCCGACGCGCGGGCCATTGCCCGCGGTGCGCGGTTCGCCGCCGCCGTCGTCGCCGCCCGTCGTGAGCACCGCGACGGCCGCGCCCACGAGCGCGAGCACGACGAGCGCCGCCAGCACGAGGAGCCGCTTGCTCCCGCCCGCGCCGACCGCGCCGGTCTTCGCGCGCGCGCGCAGGATGTCGACGCGCTCGAGCAGCTCCTTCGCCGACTGGAAACGGTCGGCCGGCTTCTTCTCGAGCAGCGTCGCGACGATCGCCGCGAGCTCGCCCGGGACGCCCGGCACGTGCTCCTGGACCGGCCGCGGCTTGTCCTGGAAGTGGCCGCGCAAGATGTCGCGCGTCGTCTCGCCCTCGAACGGCGTGTGCCCGGTCAAGAGGCGGTACACCGTCGCGCCGAGCGAGTAGAGGTCCGAGCGCTGGTCGACCGTCTCGCCGCGCGCCTGCTCGGGCGAGATGAAGTGCGGCGTGCCGAACACCTTGCCGCCCGACTCGACCGAGTCCGCCTCGATGCTCGTCGCGAGTCCGAGGTCGGCGATCTTCGTCACGCCGACCGAGTTCTGCATCAGGTTCGCCGGCTTGATGTCGCGGTGGACGATCCGCAGGCTCTCCGCGTACACGAGCCCGCTCGCCGCGTCGTGCAGGACGTCGAGCACGTCCGTCCAGGGCAGCGGCCCGTCGCGCAGCTTCTCCTCGAGACTGCCCCGGTCCATGTACTCGAGGGCCAGGTAGTGGTGCGCGTCCGCCTCGCCGACGTCGTACGCGACGACGACGTTGGGGTGGGAGAGCGCCGCCGCCGCGCGCGCCTCGCTGATGAAGCGCTGCACGAAGTCGTGGTCCGCGTCGATCTTCGGCGAGAGCACTTTGAGCGCGACCGGGCGGTTCAGGCTCTCCTGCACCGCGAGATAGACGTCGCCCATGCTCCCGCGGCCGAGCCGCTTCTGGACGCGGAAGCCGCCGATGCGTTCGGGCAGCGCGCCGCCGCTGCGGCTGCCGCCGCCGAAGTCGCTCTTGCGCAGCTCCGTCGCTCGGGACGGGTCGAGCACGCGCAGCTTGCGCGGGCCGACCGCGACGACGTCGCCGTGCGAGAGCCGCGCCGACTGGACGCGCTTGCCGTTCACCGTCGTCCCCGCCGGCGCGCCCAGGTCCTTAAGCGCCCAGCCGCCGTCCTTGAGCCGCCCGATCGCGCAGTGCGCGTCCGCGACGCCCTCGCCCGCGAGCACGATCGCCGCGCGCTTGGCGGACGAGCCGATCACGAGCGCGCCGGACTCCGGCAGCGGCCGCGGCGGTCCGTCGTCCCCGAGCACCTCGATCGCGAGCTTGCTCATCCGCGCCGCCTCGCTCGCTCGCGCGCCGCCGGCTCGAGGTCCTCGAACAGCGCGCGCCCGACCCGCACGAGGTCCGCGCCGGCCGCGACCGCTTCCTCGAGGTCCTCGGTCATGCCCATCGAGAGCCGCGGCCGTCCCGCCGCGAAACGCTCGGCCGGCAGCTCGGCCGCCAGCGCCGCGAGCCGCTCGAACACGGCGCGCGCCGCCGCCGCCTGGTCGCCCGGCGCCGCGAGCGGGCCCATCGCCATCAGCCCCTCGAGCCGCAGCGGCGGCCGCGCGGCGACGTGCTCGACCGCCGCGGGGACGTCCGCCTCGTCGAGCCCGCTCTTGTGCTCCTCGCCCGTCAGCGCGACCTGCAGGAACACGCCCAGCGGCCGCCCGACCTCGGCGCAGGCGCGCCCCAGGGCGTCGACGAGCGCGAGCGAGTCGACCGAGTGGACGAGGTCGGCCGCGAGCGCGATCTTGCGTGCCTTGTTGCGCTGCACGTGGCCGACGAAGTGCCAGCGGGCGTCGAGGCCGCGCTCGGCGAACCACGCGCGCTTCTCCTCGAGCGCCGCCAGCCGGTTCTCGCCCAGGTCGCGCTGGCCGAGCGAGCGCAGCGCCTCCGCGACGGCCGGCGCGACGGTCTTGGTCACCGCGACCAGCTCCACGTCCGCGGCGGGACGCCCCGCGCGTTCGCAGGCTCGCGCGATGCGCGCGAGAACGGCATTGCGGTTGCGTTCCAGGACCGGGAGCAAGGCGAGAGGGACAAAGGCGAGGGTGAATGGGGGCCGCGAGGCCACCCGTTCGAGCGAGGGCGGGAGAGGCGAG
This sequence comes from uncultured Planctomycetaceae bacterium, assembly GCA_964528575.1. GTDB lineage: Bacteria > Planctomycetota > UBA1135 > UBA1135 > CAZGTQ01. The sequence continues at coordinate 7,474 of CAZGTQ010000293.1, forward strand.
CGGG
>CAZGTQ010000294.1:0-6061 GCA_964528575.1 uncultured Planctomycetaceae bacterium
CGAGCCAGCGGACGTCGAGCCCGAGCGCGCCGGCGACGGCGAGCGCTCCGATCGTGACCGCCCGGGCCGCGAACGCTTCGGCCGCGGCGACGGGCGCGGGCGGTTCGCCGGGTTCTGGCTCGCGCGCGGGCTCCTGACGTACTGGGGCCTGCTCGGGCTCGGCGCGGGCGTGCACGGCTATCTGCACGGCCGCCAGCGCGAGCGGCGCGCCGGCGAGCTCGAGCTGCGTGCCGCGCGGCTCGAGTCCGAGCTCGCGACCGCGCAACTCGAGAGCCTGCGGCGCCAGGTCCACCCGCACTTCCTGTTCAACGCGCTGCACAGCGTCGGCGGGCTCGTGCGCGCGGGCGACGAGCGCGGCGCGCTGCGCACGCTCGCGCTGCTCGGCGACCTGTTGCGCGCGACGCTCGAGCGCGGCGGCGCGAGCGAGCTGCGGCTCGCGGACGAGCTCGAGATCGCCGAGCGCTACCTCGCGATCGAAGCGCTGCGCTTCGGCGAGCGGCTGCGCGTCGAGATCGACGTGCCCGACGACGTGCGCGACACGCTCGTGCCGTCGCTGCTCGTGCTCACGCTCGTCGAGAACGCGGTTCGCCACGGCATCGCGGACCGGCCCGAAGGCGGCACGGTCGCCGTGCGCGCGCGGCGCGAGGGCGAGCACGTCGCGATCACGATCGAGGACGACGGACCGGGCTTCCCCGAGCGCGTGCTGCGTGCTCGGGACCCCGGCGGAGCGGGCGAACGCGGCGCGATCGGCCTCGCGAACAGCCGCGAGCGGCTGCGCGTGCTGCACGGCGACGCGGCGTCGCTCTCGCTCGAGAACGCGCACCCGGCCCGCGGCACGAGCACGCCGGCCCGCGGCACGCGCACGCCAGCCCGCGGCACGCGCGTGACGGGGCTCGGCGCGCGCGTGACGGTGCGCGTCCCGCTGACCGAGCGCGCACCGGGCGCGAACGATGGCTGAACGGCTGCGCGCGATCGTCGTCGACGACGAGCCGCTCGCGCGCGGCACGCTGCGGCGGCTGCTCGCGGCCGACGGCGAGGTCGAGCTCGTCGCGGAGTGCGCGACCGGGACGGCGGCGATCGAGGCGGTGCGCGCGCACGCGCCCGACCTGCTCTTCCTCGACGTGCAGATGCCGGGGCCGAGCGGTTTCGACGTGCTCGCCGCGGTAGGCCCCGAAGCGGCCGGCGCGGTCGTGTTCGTCACCGCGTACGACCGCTTCGCGGTCCGCGCGTTCGACGTGCACGCCGTCGACTACCTCTTGAAGCCGTTCGACGACGAGCGGTTCGCGGTCGCGCTGGCGCGGGCGAAGGAGCGCGCGCGCTCGGGCGGCGCCCCGGCGGGCCTGCGCGCGCTGCTCGGCGAGCAGGGAGCGCGGCCGAAGCGGCTCGCGATCCACGGCGAGGGCAAGGTGGAGCTCGTCGACACGGGCGCGATCGTGTGGATCGAGGCGGCCGACCAGTACGTGCGGCTGCACACGGACACCGACGTGCACCTGATGCGCGAGTCGCTCTCGCGGCTCGAGGAGACGCTCGACCCGGAGCGTTTCGTGCGCGTCCACCGCTCCGCGATCGTCGCGACGGACCGCATCCGGCGCCTCGTCGCGACGCCGACGGGCGTGGGCCGCGTCCAGCTCGGCGACGACCTGTGGCTGCCGGTCGCCCGCTCGCGGATGGCGGCCCTACGGGCGCGCCTGGGCTGAGGAGCGTTCGGAAACTGTCGGGTACCGAGCACCGCTCGGATCCGGGGCCGGGTACGTCCGTTCCCAACACGGGAGCGACCGTTCGCTCCAACGCCGAGACCGGGGCCCCGGCGGCCGGTTAGTGTCGACGTTCGACCTCTACCCGGAAGATTCGCATGAAGCCCTGGATCCTTGCACCCGCCGGCCTCGCCGCGCTGGGCGCCGTTGCGCTGACGAGCGACTACACGACCGACTACACGGGGGACCGCGCGCTGCGCGTCGAGACGCGCAGCGCGATGGAGCTCGAGACGACGTCGATGGACGTGACGATCGACGGCGAGCCCGTCGACCGCGGCTTCGGCGGCGGCAGCTCCTCGTCGACGCACCGCGTCGTCACGAAGGACGTCGTGCTCGCGCACGAGGGCGGGGAGCCGACCAAGGTGCGCCGCACGTTCGAGACCCTCGACGGCTCCGGCTCGATGACGTTCGGCGACAGCGAGCGCTCGGACGAGCTCGACAGCGACTTCGAAGGCGTGACGCTCGAGCTCGTGCGCGAGGACGGAGCGGTCGTCGCGGAAGTCGTCGACGGCGACGAGCCGAGCGGGGACGGCGCGCTCGAGGGACACGCGCTCACGCTGCTCGTCGACGCGTTCTTGCCGAAGGGCGAGGTCGCGGTCGACGACACGTGGTCGGTCGAGAAGGACGCGATCGTGCGCGGGCTCGGCGTCGGCCTCGAGTCGAAGCTGTTCCAGCGGCCCGAGCGCGCCGAAGGCGAGGAAGGCGGCCGCGGCGGGCGCGGGCGGCGCGGCGGCGGAGGCATGGGCAGCCGCGGGGGGATCGAATCGTTCTCCGAGCTCGACTGGGACGGCGAAGCGAAGCTCGTCTCGACGAGCGAGGAGCACGAGGGCGTGACGTGCGCGGTGATCGAGCTGAAGCTCGAGGGCTCGGGCGAGCTGCCGATGCCCGAGTGGGGCGGCCGCGGCGGCCGGCGCGAGCAGAGCGCGGCTCCGTCCGCGGAGCTCGGCGCGCGCGCGCGCGGCACCGAGATGTCCGTCGAGCTCGAGGGCCGGCTGCTGTTCGCGCTCGACTCGCGCAGGCCGGTCGCGCTCGAGCTCGAGGGCCCGGTGCGCATCGAGACGCTCGTCGAGAGCACGCGCGGCGAGCGCGAGATGGTGATGGAGACGACGCAAGAGGGCACGCTCACCTACGTCGTCACCGTCACCGAGACCACGAAGGACGAAGAATGAACGCACAGCAACTGCTCATCACCGCGGCCATCGCCGCCGCCGCCGGCTCGGTCGGCGCGGCGGTGACGACCCTCGCGTTGTGCGACGCGCCCGCGCAGGCGCCCGCCGCTTCGATCGCTCCCACCGGCGCCGGCGACGCGGCCCTGCGCGCTCAGCTCGACGAGCTGCGGACCGAGAACCGCGACCTGGTGTTCCGCGTGACCGCGCTCGAGACGCGGCCGGCGCCGAGCGAGAGCCGCGAGGCCGTCGCCGCGCCCGTCGAGGTCGCGCGCGCGAGCGCGGCCGCGACCGAGCCGCTGACGGCCGCGGCGGTGCCGCCGACGCAGCTCCACGGCGCGGTCGAGGACGCCCTGCGCACGATCCGCGAGCAGGAGGACCGCGATCGCGACGAGCGGCGCCGGCAGGCGGAGCTCGAGCGGCTCGACCGACGGCTCGAGGACCTCGCCGAGCAGCTCGGGCTCGCGCCCTACCAGACGAACGACATGCGCACGATCCTCCTCGCCGAGGACGAGCAACGCGACGCGATGTTCGCGCAGGCGCGCGAGTCGGGCGACTTCTTCGACGTCCGCGACACGATGCGCGAGCTGCGCGACCAGACGCAAGCGAAGGTCGCTGAAGTCCTGACGCCGGCGCAGTACGAGAAGTACCAGGAGCTCGACCGCGGTTGGGGCTTCGGCGGCGGCCGCGGCCGCGGCGGCGACGACGAGGGCGGCCGGCGCGGCCGCGGCGGCAACGACGGACCGGCCGGCGGCGGCTTCTGATCCGGACGCCGTTCATCCAGACGCTCCATCCAGACGCCTCATCCAGACCATTCGTCCGACCCTTCATCTGGATAGGGACCGACCACCCGTTTCCACGGGCCCCCCACCGCGGGGCGCGGGCTTCCGACCTGCGCCCCGCGTTTCCATTTGCTGCCTGCCAGGGGCGACGCCGCGCCCTACACTGCTCAGCCGCAACCCGGGCGGCCTGCCCCGATCCTTCTCACGCTCCAGCCCGACAGGTCGAGCGCCGACCATGGCCCTGGATCCCACGCTCCAGTCCTCCCCCGCAACGCTCCCCCCCGGCGTTCGCGTCGGCGCCGTCGTGTCCGTCTACCACCACGAGCTGACGGCGGCGATGGCGGAGTCGGCGCGTCGCACGCTCGTCGGCGCGGGCCTGGCGGAGCAGGACTTCGAGCTGGTGACCGCGCCCGGGGCGTTCGAGCTGCCGCTGATCGCGCAGCGCCTCGCTCGGCGGCCGGACGTCGACGCGGTGCTCTGCTTCGGCCTCGTCCTGAAGGGCGAGACGCGCCACGACGAGTACGTCGCCGGCGCCGCGGCCGAGGGCCTCGTGCGCGTCGCGCTCGACGAGGGCAAGCCCTGCCTGTTCGGCGTGCTGACGTGCGCGACGATCGAGCAGGCGCGCGCGCGGGCGTTGCCGGTCGAGCAGGGCGGCCAGCTCGACAAGGGACGCGAGGTGGCGCGGGCGGCGATCCACGCCCTCGCGAGCCTGCACGCGATCGACGAGGCCGCGGAGGAAGTCCAGTGAAGAAGCGCACGCGAGCCCGCGAGCTCGCTCTCCAGTTCCTGTACCAGCTCGACCTGCGCGGCCGCGATTTCCTGTCCGAGGCCGAGGCGTTCGTCCGCGGCGAGGAGCCCGATCGCGCGACGGTGGAGTTCGCCGTGCTGCTCGTGCGCGGCACGGCGCAGCACCGCGACGATCTCGATGAGGTGATCCGATCGGTCGCGCAGAACTGGGACATCGAGCGGATGGCGGTGATCGACCGCAACGTGCTGCGGCTCGCGAGCTACGAGCTGCTCCACTGCGCCGACATCCCCCCGAAGGTCTCGATCAACGAGGCGATCGAGCTGGGCAAGCGCTACTCGACGCAGAACTCCGGCGGCTTCATCAACGGGATCCTCGACAAGATCAAGGACCGCCACGCGTCGCCCGCGTCGGTGCCGCCGCGCCCCGCAACGACCCTCGAGGGGACGTCCCGTGAGGGGACCCGCGAGAGCTGACCGATGGGCCTGTTCGACCGGCTCAAGCAGAGCCTCACGCGCACGCGCACGCAGCTCTCGGACCAGGTCACGGGCCTGTTCCGCGGCGGCCGCCCGATCGACGAGAAGCTGCTCTCCGAGCTCGAGGAGGTGCTCTACACGTCCGACTTCGGGCCGGTTGCGACCGAGATCTTCGACGTGCTCCAGCGGCTGCACAAGCGCGGCGAGCTCCAGGGCGAGAAGGACGTGCGCGAGGTCCTGTGGAACGAGCTCTACCTGCGGCTCGACCAGCCGGAGGAAGAGGAGATCGCGCTCGACCACGCGCCGACGGTCGTGCTCGTCGTCGGCGTCAACGGCTCGGGCAAGACCACGACGATCGCGAAGCTCGCGCACCGCTACCGGCGGATGAACAAGAGCGTGCTCGTCGGCGCGTGCGACACGTTCCGCGCCGCCGCGGCCGACCAGCTCGAGGTCTGGGCGCAGCGCGCCGGCGCCGACATCGTGCGCAAGGACGAGGGCGCCGACCCGGCGGCGGTCGCGTTCGACGCGGTCGACGCGGCGGTGAAGCGCGGGCTCGACGTCGTGATCCTCGACACCGCCGGCCGCCTGCACACGCAGAAGAACCTGATGGCCGAGCTGCAGAAGGTCGGCCGCGTCGTCTCGCGGCGCGTGCCCGGCGCGCCGCACCACGTGCTGCTCGTGCTCGACGGCACGAACGGCCAGAACGCGATCCAGCAGGCGCGCGAGTTCACCGCCGCGGTCCAGGTCACGGGTCTCGTCGTCGCCAAGCTCGACGGCACCGCGCGCGGCGGCGCGGTCTTCGGCATCAAGGAGGCGCTCGGCCTGCCGGTGCGCTACATCGGGACGGGCGAGTCGCTCGAGCTGCTCGAGCCGTTCGACGCCGAGACGTTCGTCGACGCGGTGCTCGACAAGACGACGGAAGAGACGGCCGGACGGCGCTAGCCCGGATTATTCATGAGGCTTCACCGAGATCGCCGTATCTGCTCGCCAGCTCGGTACTTTGCGACCGCCGGGTGCTCGACGACCCGATCAGGGTCGCCTCCGCGCCCGTCGGCCGCAACCGTCACGATTGTTGAGGGGCCAACCTGGCGGCATCTACGACGATCTCGGCAAAGCCTCATGAATAACCCGGGCTAGC
>CAZGTQ010000295.1:0-35828 GCA_964528575.1 uncultured Planctomycetaceae bacterium
GCCGCCGTCGATCCACACGGCGTCCGCCTCGTCGATCCTGCCGAGGAGGTGCGCGTCGTGGTTCGCGCGCGCGCGCTGCGCCGCGTGGACGACGAGCACGCGCGTGCAGCCGCGCTCCTCGAGCTCGCGCGCGCTGAACGAGTCCGGCGCGGCGTCGTCGTCCATCTCGCCCGCGCTCGGGATGCAGACGATGCGCGCATCCTTGCCGCCGGCGAGCTCGACGAAGCGCTCCCACGTCTCGTCGCTCACGTCGCCGCCGCCGTGCACGATCAGCGCGCCCTTCGCGATCCGCGGCTCGTCGGGCTCCGCGGGCGGGAACGGCGGCCGCTCGGCGGCGCGCGCGCTGCGCAACCACGAGACGAAGTCCAGTCGGTACTCGAGCGGGTCGCCGTGGTCGCGCCGATCGCGCGCGGCGAGCACCTGCTCGCGCACGAGCTCGCCGTTCGCGCGCTTCGTCGCGAAGGCCACGTCGCCCGCGCCGAGCAGCGCCACGCGGCGGCCGCGGTGCACGGCGATCGCGGCGCCCTCGGGCAGGGCGACGACGACGCGCGCCGGGAGGTCGACCGCCGCGCGCTGCGCCGCGTCTTCGTCGCCGCCCGCCGGCGCCGCGAGCAGCTCGACGCGCGGCACGAGGCACAGCCGATCCTCGTCGACGCCGGGAACGCCGGTGAGGGCGCGCGCCATGGCTCCGCTCGCGCCCACCGCCGCGCCACGCTCGAGCGCGTTCGCGAGCAGCGCGCGCAAGAGCGGGTCGCGGACGACCTTGTCGGGCAGATCGACGAGCCAGAGCCCGTCCGCGGCGAGCAGGACCGCGAGGCTCTTCTCGTCGCCGAGGTCGCTCGCGCGGCGCACCGGGACGACTTCGTGCGCGCGCGCTCCCGCGTCCGCCCAGTCGATCGCCTCGCCCGCGCTCGCGCGACCGGCCAGCACCGCGATGCGCGCGGCTCCGCCGCCGGCCAGGTCGACGAACGCGGAGCGCACGGCCGGCGCGGGCTCGCCCTCGCTGGCGAGAACGACGGCGCCGCGGATCGGCGCGAGCTCGTCCGCCTCGAGGTCGGACGCGGGGAAGCGCGCTACGAGCATCGCGATCGTCGCGATCGTCGGGACGGCGAAGAGCGCGGCGGTGCGAGCCATCGCTCGTCATGCTGACGCCACGTCGCGTCCCCGTCTACGTCGCGCAGGCTTCCCGTAGGCGGCGTCCCCGGGATCGCGCGGCCAGGCTAAGCTGGACGCGATGCTCGCCGCGCGCTCCCTCGCTCTCGTCGTGCTCGCCGGCGCGCCGCTCGCCCAGGGCGAGGTGGGCGCGAACGACTTCCGTCTGAGCGACCTCGGCCAGGACGGCGATCCGCTCCACCGGGCGAACTTCCCCGACGTCGCGTACTCGTCCGCGCCGGAGCGTTATCTCGTCGTCTGGGAGGGCAGCGACGACACGCTGGCCGTGAGCGAGTCGGAGATCTGGGGGCAGCTCGTCGACGCGCGCTCCGGCGCCGAGATCGGCGGGGACTTCCGCATCAGCGACGTGGGCAACGACGGGACCAACCAGTGGCTCGCGCGCGAGCCGGCGGTCGCCTACAACGCAGTGCGCGACGAGTTCCTCGTCGTGTGGTACGCGGACGATCCGAAGGAAGGCGTCGTCGACAACGAGTTCGAGATCTGGGGGCAGCGCATCGACGCGGCCACGGGCGCCGAGGTCGGGCCGAACGACTTCCGCATCAGCTTCCAGGGCGGGACCGGAGCGACGGACTACGACGCGCTCCGACCCGACGTCGTCGCCCTCGCCGACGACCGCTACCTCGTCGTGTGGGAGGGGGACACGGACGCTGGCCCGCTCGTCGACGACGAGATGGAGATCTACGGGCAGATCCTGCGCGGCACCGGCGCGGCCTTCGGTGCGGCGTTCCGCATCAGCGCGGTCGGCACCGACGGGACGAAGAGCGAGGACGCGTTCGGAGCAGCCGCCGCGTTCAACCCCGTGACCGGCGAGCTCTTCGTCGTGTGGGAGGGCGACCCCGGCGGCACCGACGCATTCGACGATTCGGAGATCTTCGGGAGACGCGTCGATGCGGACGGGAACGTGCTCGACCCCCTCGACCGGCAGCTCTCGGACATGGGGCCGCAGGGCACGGCGCAATACGTGTATGCGACGCTCCCGGCGGTGGCGTGCCGCGCGGCGAGCGGCGAGTGGCTCGTCGTCTGGCACGGCGTCGACGACGCGTCCGGGTACGACGAGCACGAGATCTTCGGGCAGCTCCTCGACCCGACGGGCTCCGAGATCGGCGCGAACGACTTCCAGATCAGCTGGTCCGGACCGCCGCAGGTCGCCCCGTACCAGGCGCGGGTCCCGTCGCTCGCGTACTCGGCGAGCGACGACGAGTTCCTCGTCGCGTGGCGCGGCGAGGACGACGCGCTCGCCGTCAACGAGAAAGAGGCGTTCGTGCAGCGGCTCGATGGCGCGACGCTCGCCACCGTGGGCGCGCTCTCCGCCCGCGTGAGCGACATCGGGACCGACGGCGTGTGGACGTCGGGCATCTCGATCCAATCGGGGCCGTCGGTCGCCGCGTCGGGCTTCGGCGAATACCTCGTCGTGTGGGCGGGCGACGAGCCGATCCCGCCGCTCGTCGACAACGAGTTCGAGATCTGGGGGCAGCGCCTGCACGCGCGGGCGAGCTCGCTGACGTACGACGTGAACCAGCTCTCGCTCGGTGCCGGCGGCGCGCAGTCGCTCGTGCTCGACGCGGGGAGCGCGCACGCCGGACGCGTGGCCGTGCTCGCCGGATCGGCCAGCGGGAACCACCCCGCGTTCCCGCTCGGCTCGGTCGTTGTGCCGCTCGCGATCGACGGGTACTTCTGGCTCGTGCTCTCGAGCCCCGGCGTTCCGCTCGCGGGCTCGCCGGCGATCCTCGACGGGAGCGGCGGAGCGAGCTTCACGCTCCAGGTTCCGCCGGCCGCGGCGCCGTCGCTCGCGGGATCGACGCTGCACCACGCGGCGATCGCCATCGACGCGACGACGTTCGAGATCCCGTTCGCGAGCAACGCGGTACCGGTGACGCTGCTGCCGTGACGGGGCGCGGGCCCTGGGGCCCGGCCGCGCCGACATCGAAGTCGATGTCCAATGCCCGAGGCGGTCCCGCGCTCCTCCTCGGGCGGGGTCCGGCCGATAGAAAGGGCACGGCTCGTCCATCGTCCGAGCCGCCGCTCCGATGCCGCCCCAGCGACCGAACGCGCCCGACGATCTCGACGACTTCGACGTCTGCTTCCGTCTGCAGCGTCCGGTCCGGCGCGGCGTCGACCACGAGGGCCGCGTCGTGTGGACGCCGGCGCGTTGGCAGAACCTCGTCCTCGTCCTCTTCGGTGTGATCTTCCTCGGCTTGCTCGCGTCGAGCCTCTCCCCTTGGGAGGAGGTCGCCGCCGAGGTCTCGGCAGGCGTGCTCCTCCTCGCCGCGCCGTTCTTCGTGCTCCTGCTCGTCGTCTCGCTCGTCCTGGTCGCGGCGGGCCTGGTCCACTGGCCGCGGCTCGTGCTCGATCCGCGCACGCGGACGATGACGGCGTCGCGGCCGTGGGGACCGAGCGCGTCGGTCCGGCTCGACGAGATCGAGCGCATCGGGGTCGACCGCCTGGGCAGCCCCGGCGATTTCGACACGCACGTGCCGCTGTCGGAGGTGCTGTACGCGGTGCTGGTGGACGGTCGGACCGTGCAGATCGCGGTCTTCCCGCCGTCCGAGCTCGTCGACGAGATCCGCGCGCTGACGCGACGGGCTCCGGCTCCGACGGCACGCTCCGAGCGATCGACGCCGAGCGCCGTCGCCTGAGACGAGCGCGGCTGACCCGCCGCTCGCGCGGGTCCGGAGGGGCTCGGCTTCCGCTTCGTCGTGACCTTGCTCTACCCGCGGTAGGGGACGTTAGAGTGCGCGCCGCCCGCACCATTCGAACGGAAGGACCGAATCATGTCGACCGCCGCGCGCCTCGCTCTCGCTCTCGCATTCGTCCTTCTCGACGCATCGTCCGACACGCCCGACCTGATCGTGCTGCAGGACGGCGAAGAGATCGAGTGCCGCGTCCTCTACGAGGATGACGAGACGGTCGTCTACACCGAGAAGCGCAAGGCCGAGGAGGTCCCGCGCAGCGAGGTCGCCTCGGTGCAGTCGATCGAGCGGAGTCTGCGTGAGGCGCTCGATCGTTTCACGGCGCTGTCGCCCGGCGACGTCGCCGGGCTGCTCGACCTCGCGCGCTTCTGCGAGTCGCGCGAGCTGCACGGCGAGGCGCGCCACCTGCGCATCCGCGTGCTCACGCTCGATCCCGAGAACGAGGAGGCGTGGACGAAGCTCGGCGGCGTGCACACCGACCGGCGCGGCTGGCGCATCAAGGTCCGCGGGCGCTTCCTCTCGATCGAGCAACTGCGCGAGCGGGTGAGCGACTGGAAGAACGCGATGGAGCTTCCCACTGCTCACTTCCTCTTGAAGACCGACGCGGACCCGGAGCGCGCGCTCGACCTCGCGCTCGATCTGGAGCGTGCGTACCTCGCGTTCTACGACCTGCTCGGCCCGGTCCTGCGCCTCTATCCGTTCGACGAGGTGCCCCAGATCCACGTCTACGCGTCGACCGATGACTACCCGCGGCCGCCGATCGAGGACCAGGTGGCGTGGTACTCGCGGCCGGGTAACGAGCTCTACGTCGACGCGCAGCGCGCGACCGTGGTGCCGCAAGCGGTCGTTGCAGAGCTCGCGGACCTGATGGTGTTCAACGCGTTCAAGCGCACCCTCGGCAAGACCGGCTCCGCCCCGGCGTGGGTGCGCTCGGCGATCGGCCAAGCCTTCGCGGCGGGCTTCCGCCGCGACCCCGGGCGCGCGTCGTGGGACCTATCGCAGCCGATCGCGGCGCACTTCCGCGCGCACGCGACCGCGCCGCAGCCGCTCTCGCTCTCCGATGTCGTCGAAGCGGCGTGGGGCGCGTTCGAGGGCGGCCCGACGCCCGAGCTGTACGGGGCGCAGGCTTACACGCTCATGCACTTCCTCGCGCACGCCGACGACGGAGCGTTGCGCCCGGCGCTCGGCGCGTATCTCGTCCGCGCGTTCGGCGGGCAGGGCGCCACGACGCACCTCGAGAAGGCGGTCGGCCTCGACGACGACGAGATCGAGGAGCGTTGGCTCGCGTGGTCGAAGCGCCAGGCTGGAGGCTGAGCCGCTCTTCCGCGCAGCGCGCTCGCCCGAGCCGCACGCGGAGGAGGAGCGCGCGAGCGAGCCGCGCCCGATCGCTCAGGCCGCCGCCGACGCGAACAGGCCGGACAACGCCGCGCCGACGCGCGCCTGCTGCGCGGGCGTCGTCACCTGCGTGAGCAGCTCGGTGAAGCGCGGGTGCGTCACGCCGCTCTCGAGGAACGTCCAGCGCTTGGCGCGCAGGAGACCGCCCCCGAGGTCCGCTCGCTCGGCGGCCGTGAAGTCGCGGCCGAGATAGCGAGCGAGGTTCAGGACGTCGTAGCCGACTTGCGTGCGCAGGAGACCGTCCACCGCGCCGACGAGCTCGATCAGCTCGTCGACCGCGCGCTCGCGCCCCGCGTCGTCCATCGCCGCGAACGCGCGCAGCGTCTCGAGATGGTCCATCTGCGCGTGCTGCGACTCCTCGAGCCAGTGCGCGTGGAACACGGTCTTCGTGAACGCGTCGAGCTCGGCATCTTCGGCGAAGGCTTCGGTGTAGTGGAGCTGCGTCAGCCACTCGATCGCGGTGGTCAGGAGCAGCACGGCGCCCGTGCTCTGCGAGAGCACGTAGCGCGCCGTCGCCGCCTGGTCGCCGAGGAGCTGCGTGTCGAAGCCGAGCTCCTCGTCGACGCGGTCGCGCGACGGTCCGGCGCCTCCGTGCGGGGCGGCGATGTCACCTCGGGGAAGAGTGTGAAGGGGTGAAGGAGCCCGTGATGACCCTGGCGGGACGGACGCCGAGCTCGTTGACGGCGTACTCGGGGTCGTACGCGCCGCGGTTCGCGCAGCGCGCGTACGCGGCGACGTCGCGGAAGCCGCCGCCGCGGTTCACGCGGTAGCGGGGGCCCGCCCCTTGCCGCTCTCCGTCCCACTGGGCCATCGGCAAGTCGTAGTCTCCCAAGCCGTCGCGGCACCACTCCCAGACGTTCCCGTGCACGTCGAACAGACCGAACGGGTTCGCGCGGAAGGACCCGACCGGCGCGTGGTTCGTGAAGCCGTCGTCGAGCGCCGCTTCCCACGCGGTCCAGGTACCGGCGCCGTGGTTCTTGCCGTAGCCGTCCGCGACGTTCGCGACCGCGCCCAGCCCCTCGAGCTCCCGGCCCGTCCACCACGGCGTGTCCGTTTCCGCGCGACACGCGCGCTCCCACTGCGCCTCCGTGGGCAGCGCGAGCCCGGTGCGCACCATGAAGCCCGCGCAGTCGTCCCAGCTCACGCGCTCCACCGGGTGCAACAAGCTCGCCGTCCGACTCGCGCGACTCCACTCGCTGTCCCAGGCGCGGTCGGGGCCGTAGTTGCTCGGGTTGCTGCCCGCGAAGCGCTTCCACTGACCCTGCGTCAGCTCGTACTTCGACAGAAAGTACGCCGAGAGCTCCACCTCATGCACCGGGGATTCGTCCGATTGCGCCTGCGGGTCGTAGTTCCGCCCTTCCGGCTCGACCGCCTGAGCACCCATCCAGAACGTTCCTCCCGGGATCAGCACGAGCACCACCCCTGTCTCCTCGGTCAAGGCCAGCTTCCCGTCCGCGCCCGGCAACGCCGGCTCCCCCGTCGCGAGGTGCGCGAACTCCCACAGGCCGGAGTTCGGATCCGGTCCGAGCGGCACGAGACCGATCTGCGGTTCGAGCTCGAGCCCCGGGTACGCCGCGCGAATCGCCGGCAGCGTCGCCGCCCAGCGATCTGCGTACGCGCCGCCCTGCGCGAAGCCCGACTCCAGCCGCTGCGCGAACGCCAGCCGCTGGGCCACGCTCCAGCCGTGCTCGGCGGAGACGGCCTGCGCCGCCAGGAGACCGGCCTCCTCATCCACCAGGGCCTCCAACCCCTCGACCAGTTTCGTGAGCTGCGCGTTCCACCAGCGCGCCTCGCCGTGCTCTGCGGGGAAGCGCCACTCCCGCCGCTCGTCCACGCCCGCCTCCAGCGACGCGAGCTGCGACTCCAGCTCGCCCAGCTCCCGCGCGGCCTCCTCCAGCCCCTCGTCGCTCGTCGCCGCAGCGATCGCCTGCTCGAGCTTCGCCAGGTAGCCCGCGAACTCTTCCCTCTGCTCCGCCGTAGCCGCGGCCAAGGCCGTCGCGCTCGCGTCCGGCGCCGCCTGCACCGCGGGCAGCTCCGCGGCGATCCCGTCTCGCCGCTGGAAGAGCGCGCGCCGGCTCGCGTCGAGCGCCCCTCGCAACCCGGCGATCCGCGCGTGCTCGGGGTGGCTCTCGCGCTCCCTCTGCCGCTCCTGTGCGCTGCGCGGCAGCGCGAGCGCCCGCAGCTCCGCGCGCTTCGCGCGGTGCCGCGGCAGCTCGGCCACCAGCTCCTCGCCGCGGGCGATCCACTCTCGGTACGCCGCAACGTTCTCTGGGTGCGCCGGCCAGAGCGCGTCCGCGTCCGCCAGGAGATCCTCCAGGTCCTGCAAGGCCGAGAGCCGCAGCACGTCCTCTGCGCGCGCCGTCGCGACGCGCTCGCTCTCGCGCGCGATCCGCTCTTGCTCCGCGGTCTCTTCCGCGCGGCGCTCGGCGAGCTCCGCTTGCTCGAGTGCGCGCTCGGCGTTCTCGTCCGCACGCGCCTTGAAGGCGAGGCTCGTCACGAGCCCGCCGACGAGCAGCACCACCGCCGCAAAGAACGACGCGGCGAGGGGCTTGTTGCGCTGCACCCACTTCCTCGCCTCCGCCCAGGCGCCGGTCTCGTAGGCCGACACCACGCGCCGCTCGAGGTACGCCGAGAGGTCCGCGGCGAGATCGGCCATGCCCGCGTAGCGCTCCTCGATCTCGCGCGCCATCGCCCGCTCGCAGATGGCCGCGAGCTCCGCCGGCACGTGCGGAGCCCGCTCCGAGAGCGGCGCCGGCGGCCCCTTCTGCGCCCGATACCAGACGTCGTAGTTCGAGAGCCGCATCCCGGGCTCCACGTACGGCATGTGCGCCGCGAAAAGGTGGTAGAGGATCGCGCCCATCGCGTACACGTCCGAGTGGGGGCCGAGCGCGTCGGCGCGGCCCAGCGCCTGCTCGGGCGGCATGTAGGCCGGCGTCCCGACCACGTCGCCGTCCATCGTCAGCAGCGGCGAGTCCGGCGCCGCCTCCGCCCGGGCGCGGCGCTCGCTCGAGAGCGACTGGGTCATCGCCGGCGGCGCGATCGCCACGTTCTTCGTGTCCTCCCGCCCCAGCACCTTCGCCAGGCCCCAGTCCATCACGTACACCTCGCCGAAGCGCCCGACCATCACGTTGGCCGGCTTCAGGTCGCGGTGCACGACGCCCTTGTGGTGCGCGTAGGCCATCGCCTCGCACGCCTTCGCGATGACGCCCAGGACGCGCGTCTGGCTCCAGCCCTCCTCGCCCGCCGCCGCCAGGTCGAGCACCTGCTTCAACGTGCGGCCCCTCACGAGCTTCATCGTGAAGTACACGCGCCCGTCGGCGTCGAGCCCCAGCTCGTGCACCGGCACGATGCCCGGGTGGTCGAGCTGGCCCGTCACCTGCGCCTCCTCGAGGAAGCGTCCCAGCGTGCGGCCGTCGACCGGAGGCGTCGTGCCGCTCGCGTCCGGCTCGACCTCGCCGAGCAGGACCTTCATCGCCAGCGCGCGGCGCAGGTCCTCGTCCCACACCCGCATCACTGCGCCCTGGCCGCCGCGGCCGATCTCGCCCATCAGGACGTAGCGACCGAACGCGCCCTTGCGCTCGCCCAGTCGCTCGAGCACCTCGGCGGAGAAGCCGCTCGCGCCCGCCGGCTCCTCGTCATCGCCGGGCAGGCTCACGGGAGGATCGGCATCTGCGCCGAAGCGCTCCGCGAGCCGCGCGAGAACGGACCGGTCACCGCCTCTTCGAATCGCGCGAAGAGAGCGTGCAACCGCCGGCGCGCGTCCGCCAGCTCGGGCCGCGACGTCACGAAGGCCTCGAAGTCCCCGCGGCTCGCGGCAACCTCCGCGTCGGCCCTCTCCCCGGCCTCGGTGATCGAACGATCCTCAGACGCCATGCGCTACTCCTCCCTCCCGACCGCGAGCGCAGGTCGGACCGGCAGTATAGAGCCCGACGACTAGGCCCGCCGCGAGTCGCCGCGCGCGTCGGCGCCGGCGAGCCGTCCTTCGAGCAAGTCGACCGCGGTACAGAGCGTCCACTCCCTACTGAGCCCGTGCCTGGTGCGCCCGCCATGAAGCACACGATCCAGTCCGCGGCGGCGTTCGAGTCGGTCGAGCAGCAGTGAACCCGCTTTCGCGAGCGCGTCGAGCTCACGTCCTCGGCGAGCGAGCGCGTCAGCCGCCGCGGACGAGCTGGGCCGCGAGGTACAGCGCGTAGCCCGCGCACAGCACGCCGCCCTCGACGCGCGAGATGCGGCCGCCGGAGCGCAGGATCGGGACGAGGGCGAGCGTCGCGACGATCAGGACGGGCACGTCGAGCATGAGCACGCTCGGGCCGACGGACTGCGGGCCCAGGATCGCCGCGATCCCGAGGATGCCGAGCACGTTGAAGATGTTCGAGCCGATGACGTTGCCGACCGCGATGTCGGCGCTGCCGCGTCGCGCGGCGACGAGCGAGGTGACGAGCTCGGGCAGCGACGTGCCTGCGGAGACGACCGTCAATCCGATCACGAGCTCGGAGATCCCTGCGGCGCGCGCGATGTTCAGCGCGGCGCCCACGAACCAGCGCGAGCCGACGACCAGGCACACGAGGCCGAAGAGGACCAGCGCCGCGCTCTTGCCCGCGCCGAGCAGCGGCTCGGGGCCGCCGCCGACCTGGAGCGCGTCGCGCAGCTCCTCGTCGGCGAGGGCGGTCTCGGCGCGCGGAGCCCGGCGCGCGGCGCGGAATGCGTACGTCAGGTAGACGGCGAGCGCGCTCACGAGCACGATGCCGCCGGCCCGCGGCACGACGCCGCCGAACGCGGGCGTGAGGAGCAGCGCGAGCGCCGCGGCGAGCGCGACGATCAGGTCGCGCCGCACCGCGCCGAGCTGCACCTGGATCGGGCGCAGGAGCGCGCTCGCGCCGAGGATCACGCCGATGTTGAAGACGTTCGACCCGACGACGTTGCCGACGCTCATGTCGCTCGACCCCGCGAGCGTCGCGGTCACGCTGGCGCCCAGCTCGGGCGTCGACGTGCCGAAGCCGACGATCGTCAGGCCGACGAACAGCGGCGAGAGCCGCGCGCGCAGCGCGAGCGCGCTGGCCCCGCGGACGAGCGCCTCGGCGCCGACGGTCACGACCACGAGAGAGACGAGCAGGATCAGGACGTCCATCGCGGCGAGAGCGTAGCCGCCGACTGCGCGCATTTCGCTCGACTCGGAGCCGCCCGCCGTCCGATCCAGGTTGGCGTGCACCCGCTCCTGCGCTCGAAGATCGCGCTCGCCGGCGTCGTCGTGCTCGTCCTCGGCTGCGCGCCGCTCGCCGCGGTCGCCGCCGCCGAGGCGCTCGGCTTCGTCCAGGGCTCGAACCCGGTCGGCCTGGGCCTGCTGTTCCTCGCCTCGGTCCCGACCGGGTCGATCCTCATCGGAGTCGGCTCACTGTGCGGCGCCGCGGGGCGCGCGCGGGGGCGAGGGGGCGCGGTCGCTCCGGCGCGTCCCGCTCCTCGCAGGCGCGCGGCCCCGGTCCCCGGGCGTGACCCCAGCGGCCCGCTGCTCGTCGTGCTGCGCGTGCTCGCCGCGCTCGTCGGGCTCGCGCTCGTCGCGCTCGGGATCACGTCGCTGCGCCGCGGCGGCGGTCGCGGTGCGGCGGGCACGATCGTGCTGGGGCTGGCCATCGCCGGCTTCGGGATCCGCGGCGGCGTGCCCCGCTGGTTCAGCGCCCAGCGTTGACGGCGGGAGCGTTCAGAGCTGGCGGCGCACCGTGCGCGTGGCGAGCTCCTTCAAGCGCTGGAAGCCGTCCCGACGGCGCCAGCGCGTGAGGTCGATCCGGACGCTGTCCGCGAGATCGTTCTCGAAGTCGCGGTCGAGCGTGCCGACGAAATCGCGGTCGAGCACCTGGACGCAGACCTCGTCGTCCTGGCTCATCGAGCGCTGGTTGAAGTTGCTCGAGCCGACCGTCGCGAGCACGCCGTCGATCGTCATCACCTTCGCGTGGAGCATCGAGCGCTGGTAGTTCCAGATCTCGACGCCGGCCTCGAGCAGCGGCGCGTACACGTCCTGGCTCGCGACGCGCACGACGCGCTGGTCGGCGTACGGGCCGGGGATCAGGACCCGCACGCGCACGCCGCGCTCGGCCGCGGCGCACAGCGCGCGCACCGAGGCTTCGCCGGGCACGAAGTACGCGGTGGTCAAGTCGATCGAGCGGCGCGCCGCGAGGAGGCACGCGCGCAGGACGAGCGCGGCGTCGCTCCAGGCGTACGACGCGGTCGAGCGGACGACCTGCACACGGGCCTCGCCGGGCATGGCGTGGTCGGTCGCGATGAGGTCGTCGCGCTCGATGTCGACCTCCTCGATCCAGTTGCCGTAGAACGCCGCGCGCAGGCCGGAGACCGCCGGTCCCTCGATGCGGAAGTGCGTGTCGCGCCACTCGTGGGGTCCGCTCGCGTCGCCTTCCCATTCTTCCGCGATGCCGACGCCGCCCGTGAAGCCGATCTGGTCGTCGCACACGAGCACCTTGCGGTGCGTGCGGTGCAGCGTCTCCCAGAAGCGCCAGCTCGGTGGGCGGAAGTGCCGCACCTCGACACCCGCGCTCTCCATGCGCTCCGTCAGCTCGGCGCGCATCTGCGCCGAGCCGATCGCGTCGAGCAGCACGCGCACGCGCACCCCGGCGTGCGCGCGCTCGGCGAGCGCGCCCGCCACGCGATCCGCGATGTCGCCAGTCCAGTAGACGAACGTCAGGAACTCGATCGTCGACTCGGCCTGCGCGATCGCGTCGAGCATCGCCGGGAAGATCGCGTTGCCGTTGAGCAGCCGCTCGATGCTGTTTCCGTGCGTGAACGGGACGCCGAGCAGCGACTCGAAGCTGCGTGCATAGGAGTCGTCGGGAGAGCTCATCGCGGCTCGATCGACGCTGCAAGGAGCGCGCCGCCGCTCACCCGTACCAGATGCTCGGCGGTGCCTCGGACGCACGCGACGCGCCGCCGCGCTCCTCGCCGCCGCGCACGCGCCCAGGGGCGAAGACGCTCGGACGGTCGAGGGGGCGCAGGAGGCGCGGCTCGCGCTCGGGCGCGAGCTCCGCGCCGGCCGCTCGACGACGCGGGATGCGCACGCGCTCGCGCTCGACGAGGGCGTGGCTGAGGACCGGCGGGAGGCCCGTGGCGAGTCGCCGACGCGGTCCCTCGCGCACGCGCCGCCGCCGTGCGAGGCACGCGGCGACACGCTGCGGCGTGCCGAGATCGGTCCAGCCGCACGGCGGGACCTCGAGCACGCGCAGGCTCGTCTCGTCGCCCTGCAGGACGTCGCGCGAGAAGTCCGCGTGCTCGAGCGTCGCGTAGAGCCGCTCGTAGGCTCCGCCGCACCGGCGGAAGGCCGCGACGAGGCGCGGGAGGCGACGCTCGTACGCGGCGAGGAGGGTCCGGCCGCACGCCGCGAGCAGGAAGCCATTCCAGAGCGCACCTTGGGCGTGGAGCTCGGCGGCGAGCTCCGGCCGCGGCTTCTCGACGAACCGCCGGATCGGTCGCAGGCGCTCCGAGCCGGGCCCCGGCACGATCCAGCCGTACTCCGCCTCGGGCGCGTCGGGCGTGAAGCCGAGCAGGGCGACGTCCTCGGCCGCGACGCGCACGTGCTCGAGCGCGTGCGCGAGACCGGCGCGCAGCGTCTCCTCGTCCTCGACCCAGTGGTCCGACGCGAGGACCGCGACCCGCGCTCGGGGATCGCGCTCGAGGATCGCGAGCAAAGGCAGCAGGAGGCCCGCGGCGGTACCGCGGTTCGCCGGTTGAACGATCACGTTCTCGCGCGGGAGCGAGCGCACGAGCGGCGCCCAGTGCTCGCGATGCTGCTCGGCGACGACGGTGACGACGCGCTCGGTCCCCGCCAGCGTGCGCCCGCGCCGCAGCGCGTTCTCGAGCAGCGCCGGTCCGCCGTCGAGCGAGCAGAACTGCTTGGGCACGCAGCGGCCCCTGCGGTCGATCGTGAGCGCGCGCAGCCGCGTGCCGTCGCCGGCTGCGAGGACGATCGCCCAGACGTGATCCTGCTTCGTCATCATCGTCTCCTCCTCTCGGACAAGGTCGGTGGAGCGGTCCGCGACGTCGCGAACCGATGCTCGGGGGATCGCATCGGCTCCGCAAGGGGCCGATGTGCGTAGCGCGCGCGAGCCGCGTGAGCCAGAGAGCGTGAGCCAGAGAGCGACCAGGGTCTCATGGTTCCGAAGCAGGAGCCCTCGTGAGCGACGATTTGCAGAACGCTCCCTCGGCGGGGCCGGCGGCACGGGTTCGCGCGAGGCACGCCGTGGTCGGCGACTTGGTGGTCCGCGACTTGCGTGCCACAGCGCGGCAAATCCGCCGACCAGTCCAGAGACCGCCGAAGTCGTCCCACGAAGGACGAAGGAGACGCGATGAACTGGGATCGCATCGAAGGAAATTGGAAGCAGTTCAAGGGCGACGCGAAGCAGCGTTGGGGCAAGTTGACCGACGACGACCTCGACGTCATCGCAGGCAAGCGTCAGGAGCTCGAGGGCAAGCTCCAGGAGGCGTACGGCTACAGCCGCGACCGCGCGCGCAAGGAAGTCGACACGTTCAGCGAGAGCCGGCCATGAGCGCGAACCACAAGATCCTCGACCTGATCGAGGAGGACCACGTCGTGCTGCGCCGGCTGCTCACCGAGTTGGCCGAGACGCACGGAGCGAGCGACGGTCGCGAGGAGCTGTTCGCCGAGCTGAAGGAGACGCTCCAGGCGCACGCCCAGGCCGAGGAGTTGACGCTCTATGCCGACCTCCTCGCGAAGGAGGAGTCGCAGAAGAAGACGCGTCACAGCGTCAGCGAGCACAAGGAGGCGGACGACCTCCTCGAGGAGCTGGCGGAGATGGACATGCAGAGCTCTGCGTGGATCGGAAAGCTGCGCGAGCTGAAGGAAGAGGTCGAGCACCACATCGAGGAGGAAGAGGGGGAAATCTTCCCCCTCGCGCGCAAGGCGCTCTCGCAGCGCCGCTCGGCGGAGCTCGGCGAGCGCTTCGCAAAGCTCGAGGAGAACCACTGACGCGGGTGCTCGCGCCGGATGGGAATGCGCCCGCGCGGCCCTTCGAGCCGGTCGCGCGGGCGCTTTGTACAAACGGCTTTGTACAAACGGACGGCGCCGCAGGGCACGCCCGACGGCGAGGCCCCGGCACAGCGGCGGCGCGCTCCTGGGCGGCATCCGACTTGCTCGTCCGGCCTCCCCGGTCGTCCGACTCGCCGCGCTGGCTCGTCGGACCGACCTGCGCTTGCCATGGGGAGCGCTTGCCATGGGGAGAAAGACAGCAACCTGGCGCCGCCGCTCTACGAGCCGGGCCGTCCCGATTCCGCCCGACCCGCCGCGGCTCGTGATCGAGCGGCTCTCGCCGTCGGTCGACGGCGGCCGAACGCCGTGCAAGCGGATCCTCGGCGACGTGCTCGAGGTGGGGGCCGACCTCTTCACCGACGGGCACGCGCTGATGGACGCGCGCGTGCGCTTCCGCGCCCCGCGCCACGAGGCGTGGCGAGTCGCACCGATGCGCTACGACTCCGACTCCGACCGCTGGTACGGCGAGGTCGAGCTCGACGCGATCGGCACGTGGCGCTACACGGTCGAGGGTTGGGTCGACCGCTTCGCCACCTGGGCGCGTGACTTGTCGCGGCGGCTCGCGGCGCAGCAGGACATCGCGGAGGAGCTGCTCGAGGGCGCGGCGTTGGTGCGCGCGGCCGCGCGGCTCGACGGCGCGCGCCCGGGCGATCTCGAGGATGCGGCGAAGCGCCTCGAGGACGCGGGCGCGTCGGTGGAGGAGCGAGCGGAGCTCGCGCTGTCGGAGTCGCTCGCGGCGGCGATGGCGGCGCGCGTGCCGGACGAGGAGCGCACGATCCACCAGCCCGAGCACGTGGTGCGCGTCGACGCGAGTCGCGCGCTCGTGGGCGCGTGGTACGAGCTGTTCCCGCGCTCGCAGACCGACGACCCCGCCGTCCACGGCACGTTCCGCTCGGCCGCGGCGGAGCTCGATCGGATCGCGGAGCTCGGCTTCGACGTCGTCTACCTGCCGCCGATCCACCCGATCGGCAAGACCAAGCGCAAGGGGCCGAACAACGCGCTCGTCCACGGCCCCGGCGATCCCGGCAGCCCCTGGGCGATCGGCTCCGAGGACGGCGGCCACACGGCGGTCCACCCCGACCTCGGCACGATCGACGACTTCGACGCATTCGTCGCGCGCGCGCGGGACCGCGGGCTCGAGGTCGCGCTCGACTACGCGTTGCAGTGCTCGCCGGACCACCCGTGGGCGCGCGAGCACCCCGACTGGTTCGTCACGCGGCCCGACGGGACGATCAAGCACGCGGAGAACCCGCCGAAGAAGTACGAGGACATCTACCCGCTCGACTTCTGGTGCGCGGATCGCGAGGGGCTCTGGAACGCGTGCGTCGACGTCCTCCTCTTCTGGATCGAGCACGGTGTCACGACGTTCCGCGTCGACAACCCGCACACCAAGCCGTTCGCGTTCTGGGAGTGGGCGATCGCCGAGGTCCAGGAACGTCACCCCGACACCGTGGTCCTCGCGGAGGCGTTCACGCGGCCGAAGCGCATGAAGGGTCTCGCGAAAATCGGCTTCACGCAGTCGTACACCTACTTCACGTGGAAGAACACGGCCGAGGAGCTACGCGAGTACCTCGAGGAGCTGACGCAGACCGAGATGGCCGAGTACTACCGGCCGAACTTCTTCGCGAACACGCCGGACATCCTCCACGAGTACCTGCAGACGGGCGGGCGGCCCGCGTTCCGCGCGCGGCTCTTGCTCGCGGCGACGCTCTCGCCGAGCTACGGGATCTACAGCGGCTTCGAGCTGTGCGAGAACGTGCCGAAGAAGAGCGGGAGCGAGGAATACCTCGACTCCGAGAAGTACCAGCTCCGCCCGCGCTCGTGGGATGGCGCCCACGCGATCCACGACGACATCGTCCGCATCAACCGGATCCGCCGCGAGCACCCGGCGCTGCGCAGGCTGACGAACCTGACCTTCCACGACAGCGACAACCCGAACATCCTCTTCTACCGCAAGTCGGCGCCCGAGGAGGACCTGCTCGTCGCGGTGAACCTCGATCCGAGCGCGCCGCAAGAGACGACGGTGCACGTCCCGCTCGAGGAGCTCGGCCTCGCGTGGGACGAGCCCTACCAGGTCGAGGACCTGCTCACGGGGCACCGCTACACCTGGCAGGGTGCGCCGAACTACGTCCGACTCTCGCCGACCGAGGAGCCGGGGCACGTGCTGCGCCTCGCGCGGGAGGGGCAGCGCGCGTGACGCAGACACCCTCCGAGACGCCGAAGGCCGAGACGACGACGGCCGGGACGACGACGAAGGCACCCTGGTACAGCCAAGCGATCTTCTATCAGGCCCGCGTCCGCTCGTTCTACGACAGCGACGGCGACGGGATCGGCGACTTCAAGGGGCTGCGCCAGAAGCTCGACTACGTCCAGGACCTGGGCGTGGACACGCTCTGGCTCCTCCCGCTCTATCCGTCGCCGCTGCGCGACGACGGGTACGACATCGCCGAGTACACGTCGATCCATCCCGAGATCGGCACGATGCGCGACTTCCGCGAGTTCCTGCGGGAGGCGCACGCGCGCGGGCTCCGCGTCGTGACCGAGCTCGTGATGAACCACACGTCGGACCAGCACGCGTGGTTCCAGCGCGCTCGGCGCGCCCCGAAGGGCAGCAAGCACCGCGACTTCTACGTGTGGAGCGACGACCCGCAGCGCTACAGCGAGGCGCGCATCATCTTCCAGGACTTCGAGACGTCGAACTGGAGCTGGGACCCGGTCGCCGAGCAGTACTACTGGCACCGCTTCTACCACCACCAGCCGGACCTCAACTTCGACAACCCGGCGGTGCGCAAGGCGATGCTGCGCGTGCTCGATTTCTGGATGAGCATGGGCGTCGACGGCGTGCGCCTCGACGCGATCCCGTATCTGTTCGAGCGCGACGGGACGAGCTGCGAGAACCTGCCGGAGACGCACGCGTTCCTGCGCGAGGTCCGCGCGCACGTCGACGCGCGCTACGAGGATCGCATGCTGCTCGCCGAGGCCAACCAGTGGCCGGAGGACGCGGTCTCGTACTTCGGCGACGGCGACGAGTGCAACATGGCGTTCCACTTCCCGATCATGCCGCGGCTCTTCATGGCTGTGCGCATGGAGGACCGCTATCCCATCGTCGACATCCTCGAGCAGACCCCCGACATCCCGGCCGGGTGCGAGTGGGCGATCTTCCTGCGCAACCACGACGAGCTGACGCTCGAGATGGTCACGGACGAGGAGCGGGACTACATGTACCGCACCTACGCGCGCGACCGCCTCGCGCGCATCAACCTCGGCATCCGCCGCCGTCTCGCGCCCCTGCTCGAGAACGATCGCCGCCGGATCGAGCTGCTCAACGCGCTGCTCTTCTCGCTGCCGGGCACGCCGATCGTCTACTACGGCGACGAGATCGGCATGGGCGACAACATCTTCCTCGGCGACCGCAACGGCGTGCGCACGCCGATGCAGTGGTCGCCCGACCGCAACGCCGGCTTCTCGACCGCGAACCCGCAGCGCCTGTTCCTGCCGATCGTGCAGGACCCCGAGTTCCACTACGAGAGCGTCAACGTCGAGACGCAACAGCGCAACCCGAGCTCGCTCCTGTGGTGGATGAAGCGGATCATCGCGCTACGGCGCGAGCTCGTCGCGCTCGGCACCGGCAAGGTCCGCTTCCTCGGTCCGACGAACAAGAAGGTGCTCGTGTTCACGCGCGAGTCGCAGGAGCAGACCGTCCTCGTCGTCGCGAACCTCTCGCGCCACTCGCAGTACGTCGAGCTCGACCTCGCGGCCTACGAGGGTTGCCGGCTCGTCGAGCTCTTCGGCCGCGTCGCTTTCCCGCCCGTGACGTCGTCGCCGTACCTCGTCACGCTCGGGCCCTACGGCTTCCACTGGTTCGTGGTCGAGGCGCGCCCGTCCGAGCACATCGTGGTGGCGGACCGTCCGGCGCCGCAGACGGTCGAGCTCGAGCAGGGCTGGCAGAAGGAGCTCTCGCGCGCGGCGCGCCGTGCGACGGCGAGCGCGGTGCGGCGCTGGTTGCCGCGCCAGCGCTGGTACCGCTCGAAGGCGCGCTCGATCTCCGGCCTCTCGATCGTCGACGAGATCCCGGTCGCGGACGCGCTCGTGCTGTGCCTCGAGGTCGAGTACGACGACGGCGAGCCCGACGGCTACTTCTTGCCCGTGCGCTTCGCCGAGGGAGTGCAGGAGAGCGAGAACGGGTCGCCGGCGGTCGCGGACCCGATCGCGCCCGCTCGGCTCAGCGAAGGATCGGTCGTGCGCGAGGGCGCGCTCGTCGAAGCGACGGGGCACGCGAGCTTCGCGCTGCCCGTCGTGGAGCGCTGTCTGCGCCGCTCGCGCTTCCCCGGCCGGCGCGGCGAGCTGCGCACCGTGCCGACGCGCGCCGGCCGCCAGCGGCTCGCGCGCGCGATCGCGGCCGAGCCGCGGCGGCTCGACGGCGAGCAGAGCAACACGTCGATCGTCTTCGCGGACGTCGCGGTGACGAAGTTCCTGCGCACGATCGAGGACGGGCTCAACCCCGACGTCGAGGTCGGGACGTTCCTGAGCGAGCGCACGCGCTTTCGCCACTCGCCGCGCGTTCTCGCGCACGTGCGCTACGAGCAGCCGGGCAAGGAGGCGTCCGCCTTCGCCATCGTCAGCGAGTACGTCGCGAACGAGGGGGACGCGTGGGCCCTCGCCAAGGGCGAGGTCGGCCGCTTCTACGAGAGTCTCGCGACCCGGCCTCCGGGGGAGCTGGTGCCGCCGCTGGAGCCGATCGGCCTCACCCTCGCCCGCGATCAGGTGCCCGAGGAGATCGCGCAAGAGCTCTCGTCGTTCCGCCGCCTCGCCGCGCTGCTCGGCGAGCGCACGGCGGGCCTGCACGTCGCGCTCGCATCGCGCCCGGACGAGAAGGACTTCGCGCCCGAGAGCTTCACCGGCCTGTACCGCCGCTCGCAGTACCAGTCGATGCGCAAGCTCGCGCGCGGGGCGCTCAAGCGCTTGCGCGACTCGGCGCCCGGCCTCGAGGGCGAGCCGCGCGAGCTGGCCGAGCGCGTCCTCGCGCGCGAGACCGACGTCCTCGCGCGCTTCCGGCAGCTCATCGAGCGCAAGATCGAGGCGCGCCGCGCGCGCTGCCACGGCGATTATCATCTGGGCCAGGTGCTGTGGACGGGCCGCGACTTCGTGATCGTCGACTTCGAGGGTGAGCCGCTGCGTCCGCTCGCGCAGCGCCGGGCCAAGCGCTCGCCGCTGGTCGACGTCGCCGGCATGCTGCGCTCGTTCCACTACGCCGCGTGCGCGGAGCTCGTGGCCGGCCACGTGCGCCCGGGCGACCAGCCACGGCTCGAGCCGTGGTCGCGCGTCTGGGCGGCGGACGTCGGTCGGGAGTTCCTCGAGGCCTACCGCGTGCACGGTCCCGGCGTGGAGACGCTTGCGGGGAACGAACAGGACTACGCGCTCCTGCTCGACGTGCACGTGCTCGAGAAGGCGCTGTACGAGCTCGACTACGAGCTGAACAATCGCCCCACTTGGTTGGCCATTCCGCTGCGCGGAATCCTGGCGATCCTGGAGCGAGAATGACGAGCACGAGACGGGGGGAGAGCACGGGGCGCGGGCGGGCCCGGTCCGCGGGCGAGCGGTGGTCGCTGCAGCGCGGCGCCCGTGTGCTCGAAGAGGGCGGCGTGCGCTTCTCGGTGTGGGCACCGCGGCCGCGCCGGGTCGACCTGCGGCTCGCCCGTGGGGGCGCCGCGCGCGACGACGCGATGGAGCACGTGCCGATGCAGCACGGCGCCGGCGACGTCTGGACCACCGTCGTCACGGACGCGCGCGCCGGCGACGACTATGGCTTCGTTCTCGACGGCGAGCGCGAACGGCCCGATCCCGTGAGCCGCTGGCAGCCCGCGGGCGTCCACGGCCGCTCGCGCGTCGTCGACCCGCGCGCCTTCCGCTGGACGGACGGCTCGTGGCGCGGTATCGACGTGGCCGACATGGTCCTCTACGAGCTGCACGTCGGCACCTTCACCCGCGCCGGGACGTTCGCCGGCGTCCGCGAGCGACTGGACGAGATCGCGGCGCTCGGCGTCAACGCGATCGAGCTCATGCCGCTCGCGCAGTTCCCCGGCGAGCGCAACTGGGGCTACGACGGAGCGCTCCCGTACGCGGTGCAGGCGAGCTACGGCGGGCCCGAGGAGCTGCGCGCCCTCGTCGACGCCGCGCACGCGGCTGGGATCGCCGTCTTCGTCGACGTCGTCTACAACCACTTCGGACCCGAGGGCAGCTACCAGAACGAGTACGGCCCGTACACGACCGACGCGTACTCGACGCCGTGGGGCGGCGCGATCAACTTCGACGGCCCGGGCAGCGACGACGTGCGCCGGTACTTCGTCGACAACGCGCTGCACTTCTTCGCCGAGCACCACGTCGACGGCCTGCGCCTCGATGCCGTGCACGCGTTCCACGACCGCAGCGCGACGCACTTCCTCGAGGAGCTCGCGTTGCGCGTGCGCGCGCTCGAACGCGAGCGGGGCCGGCGCTTCGCGCTCGTCGCCGAGAGCGACCTGAACGACCCGCGCGTCGTCCGCGAGCGCGCGCGCGGCGGCTACGGCATCGACGCGCAGTGGAACGACGACTTCCACCACGCGGTGCACGTCGCGCTGACCGGGGAAGAGCGCGGCTACTACGTCGACTTCGCCCGCGAGGATCGCATCGCCCCGCTCGCGCAGGTCCTGTCCCAGCGCTTCGTGCACGACGGCGGCTTCTCGCGCTTCCGCGGCCGCCGCCACGGCGCGCCGGCGACCGACGTGCCGCCCGAGCGCTTCGTCGTCTACGTGCAGAACCACGACCAGGTCGGCAACCGTGCGCAGGGCGACCGCTTCGGCACGCTCTTGTCGCCGCGGCGCCAGCGGCTCGCGGCGGGGCTCCTCTTGCTGTCGCCGTACGTGCCGCTGCTCTTCATGGGCGAAGAGCACGGCGAGACGCGGCCGTTCCAGTACTTCACGAGCCACGGCGACCCCGACCTGGGGCGCGCGGTGAGCGCGGGCCGCCGCCGCGAGTTCGAGAGCTTCGGCTGGGGCGAGGCGGTGCCCGACCCGCAGGATCCCGCGACGTTCGAGCGCTCGCGGCCCGACCGCGAGGCGGCGGGCAAGGCGGGCGGCGCGCGGCTGGCGCTCGTCTCGGAGCTCTGCCGCACGAAACGCGGCGAGGCGGCGCTCGCGCCCGGCCGCGCGCGCGTCGAGCTGCTGCGCGGGGCGGAGTGGATCGCGCTGCGGCTCGTGCCGGAGTCGGGCGACGCGCTGCTCGTGACGTTCCAGCTCGGCGAGCGCGAGGAGACGGCGGAGCTGTGCGGATGGGGCGGCCGGTGGCGGCCCGAGCTGTGCACCGAGGAGCCGCGCTTCGGCGGCGACCGTCCGCTCGACACACTGGAGGCGCGCGCGGGCGAGCACGGCGCAGTCCTCGTCACGCTCCCGCCCGAGTCCGCGGTCCTCTGGCGCAGCGCGGGGGCCTGATGCGCGCCTGGCCCGGCTCGCCGCGTCCGCTCGGCGCGACGTGGGACGGCGAAGGCGTGAACTTCGCGCTGTTCTCCGGCCACGCGACCTCGGTCCAGTTGTGCCTGTACGAGGGCAAGCCGCCGCACGCGCAGATCGGCTGCGTGCACGTGCGCGAGTGCACGGACTCCGTCTGGCACGTGTACCTGCCCGACGCGCGCCCGGGCACGCTGTACGGCTACCGCGTCGATGGGCCGTGGGCGCCCGAGCGCGGCCACCGTTTCAACCCCGCGAAGCTCCTGCTCGACCCGTACGCGACGTCGATCCGCGGCGCGATCGACTGGAACGACGCGCTGTTCGGCTACGCGGTGGGGGACGAGCGCGCGGACCTCGCGCGCTCCGCGACCGACAGCTCGCCGCACGTGCCCAAGTGCGAGGTCGTCGATCGCACGTTCGCGTGGGGCGACGACCGGCCGCCGCGCGTCCCGTGGAACCGCACCGTGATCTACGAGGCGCACGTCAAGGGGCTCACGATGCGGCACCCCGACGTGCCCGAGCACCTGCGCGGGACGTACCTGGGCCTCGCGACCGATCCGGTGATCGAGCACCTGCAGTCGCTCGGGGTGACGACGCTCGAGCTCCTGCCCGTGCACTGGTTCGTCGACGAGCGGCGCCTCGTCGACGCCGGGCTGCGCAACTACTGGGGCTACAGCTCGATCGGCTTCTTCGCGCCGTCGCAGCACTATTCGACCGGCGGACGGGCCAGCGACGGCCGCGCGATCGACGAGTTCAAGTCGATGGTCAAGACGATCCACAGCGCCGGGCTCGAGGTCGTGCTCGACGTCGTGTTCAACCACTCCGGCGAGGGCAACCAGCTCGGGCCGACGCTGTGCTTCCGCGGCATCGACAACGCGGCGTACTACCGCCTCGCCTCCGATCCGCGCTACTACGAGGACGTGACCGGCTGCGGCAACACGCTCGACGTGCGTAACCCGCGCGTGCTGCAGCTCGTGCTCGACAGCCTGCGCTACTGGGTCGAGGAGATGCGCGTCGACGGCTTCCGCTTCGACCTCGCGCCCGTGCTCGGCCGTGACCCCGACGCATACAGCGCGGCGGCGCCGTTCTTCAGGATCGTGGCGCAGGACCCGGTGCTCGCCGACGTGAAGCTGATCGCCGAGCCGTGGGACGTCGGCCCGGGCGGCTACAGGCTCGGCGGTTTCCCGAGCGGCTGGTCGGAGTGGAACGCGGCCTACCGCGACGGCGTGCGGCGCTTCTGGCGCGGCGAGAAGGGGCAGGCGTCCGAGCTGGCGTCGCGCTTGTCGGGCTCGAGCGACGTGTTCCAGCGCTCGAGCCGCGGTCCGTACGCGAGCGTGAACTTCGTCACCGCGCACGACGGCTACACGCTGCGCGACCTCGTCAGCTACGAGGAGAAGCACAACGAGGCGAACGGCGAGGACAACCGCGACGGCCACGATGCGAACTTCAGCCGCAACTGGGGCGCCGAGGGGCCGACGGAGTCGGTCCGCATCGTGCACGCGCGTTTCCGCGCGATGCGCAACATGATCGCCACGCTCGCGTTCTCGCAGGGCGTGCCGATGCTCTCGCACGGCGACGAGCTCGGGCGCACGCAGCGCGGCAACAACAACTCGTACTGCCAGGACAACGAGCTCTCGTGGGTCGACTGGACCCTCGACGAAGAGGAGCGGGCGCTGCTCGAGTTCGTGCGCGAGGTGATGCGCCTGCGGCGCGAGAACCCGGTGTTCCTGCGCCGCTCGTTCTTCCGCGGCGCGCCGCACGGCGAGGAGGGCCTGCGCGACGTCGTGTGGCTGGGCAACGACGGACGCGAGCTGAGCCACGAGAACTGGACCGACACCGCGACGCTCTCGCTCGGCATGCTCGTCCACGGGCGCGCGGCGGACCTCGCCGACGAGCGCGGCCGCCCGCTCCACGGGACGACGACGCTGCTCCTGCTCAACGGCGGTCACCGCTCGCGCTACTTCGTGCTGCCCGACGTCGACGAGCCCGGCGCCTGGGTCCAGTTGCTCAACACCGCGCGACCAGGCGCGCGCCAGGTGAAGGCCCGGGGCGTGAACTTGGCCGCCCACTCGCTGATTCTCCTGGGACACGAGGGAAGATCATGAGCCCGGCACCCGAACCTACCACCGGCGTCCTCGAGCCGGGCGCGGAGGACGCGCGGCGCTTGCGCGCCCACGCGCACAGCGAGCCGCACCGCGTCCTGGGCGTCCACCCGGCGAGCGCGGGCGGCGGCGTCGTCGTCCGCGCATGGCACCCCGACGTGGTCGCTGCCGCGTGCGTCGTCGACGGCGCGAGCGTGCCGATGAAGCGGGTCGGCGAGGGCCTGTTCGCGGTGCACCTGTCCGACGCGGACCCCGGCGTGCGCTACCGCCTGCGGCTGCGCACGGGGACGGGGCACGAGTGGACGGCGCAGGACCCGTACCGCTACGCGCCGACCGTCGGCGAGGTCGACCGCTTCTTGCTCGGCAAGGGCGACCACCGGCGCATGTGGAGGACGTTCGGCGCGAACGTCAGGACGATCGACGGCGCGCGCGGGACCGCGTTCGCCGTGTGGGCGCCGAACGCGCGGCGGGTCAGCGTCGTCGGCGACTTCAACGGGTGGGACGGCCGCGTGCACCCGATGCGCTTGCTCGGCGGCTCGGGCGTGTGGGAGCTGTTCCTGCCGGACGTGAGCGAGGGCGCGCTCTACAAGTACGAGATGCTGACGCGCGAGGGCATGCTGCGGCTCAAGACCGATCCGCTCGCGCAGGCGATGGAGCTGCCGCCCGGCTCCGCGTCGCGCGTCACCGCCTCGAGCTACGCGTTCGCCGACGACGACTGGATCGCGGAGCGCAACGCGAAGGATCCGCGGCAGGAGCCGATGGCGGTGTACGAGGTGCACCTCGGCTCGTGGGCGCGCGACGAGAACGGGCAGATGCTCTCGTACCGCGAGCTCGCCCCGCGCATCGCCGACCACGTCCTGCGCTACGGCTTCACGCACGTCGAGCTGCTCCCGGTCGCCGAGCACGCGTTCTACGCGTCGTGGGGCTATCAGGTGACCGGCTACTTCGCGCCGACGAGCCGCTACGGCGATCCCGACGACCTGCGCTGGTTCGTCGAGCACATGCACCAGCGCGGCATCGGCGTGCTGCTCGACTGGGTCCCCGCGCACTTCCCGAAGGACGACTGGTCGCTGCGCCGCTTCGACGGGACCGCGCTCTACGAGCACGAGGATCCGCGCCGCGGCGAGCACCCCGACTGGGGCACGCTGATCTTCAATCTCGGCCGGCGCGAGGTGTCGAACTTCCTGCTCGCGAACGCGCTGTACTGGATCGAGGAGTTCCATGTCGACGGGCTGCGCGTCGACGCGGTCGCCTCGATGCTGTACCTCGACTACAGCCGCGAAGAGGGCCAGTGGCTCCCGAACATCCACGGGGGCCGCGAGAACGTCGAGGCGATCGAGTTCCTGCGCCACGTGACGAGCGTGGTGCGCGACGAGCACCCGGGCGTCGTGATGGTCGCGGAGGAGTCGACCGCGTGGCCCAACGTGAGCCGCCCGCCCGAGGAAGGCGGCCTCGGCTTCACGTTCAAGTGGAACATGGGCTGGATGCACGACACGCTCGACTACTTCGCGCGCGACCCGCTCTACCGCGGCCACCACCAGGGCGCGCTGACGTTCGGGATGGTCTACGAGTACAGCGAGCGCTTCGTCATGCCGCTCTCGCACGACGAGGTCGTGCACGGCAAGGGCTCGCTCTATCGGAAGATGCCCGGCGACGCGTGGCAGAAGCTGGCGAACCTGCGGCTGCTCGTCGCGTACCAGTACCTGCGCCCGGGCAAGAAGCTCCTGTTCATGGGCACCGAGCTCGCGGTGCACGCCGAGTGGAACCACGACGTGTCGCTCGATTGGTCGCTCGCGAACGATCCGGCGCGGGCCGGTTTCGGCCGCTTCCTCGAGGCGCTGGGGGCGCTGTACCGCGAGCGCTCGGCCCTGTGGGCGAAGGACCACGAGCCGGCCGGCTTCGAATGGATCGACTGCTCGGACGCTGCCCAGTCGACGTTCTCGTTCGTGCGCTCGGACGGCGCGGGCGCCGAGCTCACGATCGTCTTCAACATGACGCCCGTGCCGCGCGAGGACTACCGCATCGGCGTCCCGTCCGGCGGTGCGTGGAGCGTCGTCCTGTGCACCGACGACGAGCGCTTCGCCGGCAGCGGCTACGCGCTCCCGCGCGAGGTCGTCGCCGAGGAGTCGCCGATGCACGGCCGCGACCATTCGGTCTCCATCGCTCTGCCGCCGCTCGCGGCCGTGGTCTTCGCGCCGGCACATGGCTGAGCGCGGCGCACTCCTGCGCCTCGCGCGCCGCCTGGGGATCCTCGACGGCTACCGCGACTTGGCGGGCGTCGAGCGGGAGACGAGCGACGCGTCGCGCGAGCGTCTCGCGGCCGCGCTCGGCCATCCGGCCGGCACCGAGGAGGAGGCGGAGCGCGCGCTCGCGCGGCTCGACGCCGCCGAGCGCGAGAGGCTCGTCCGGCCGCTGAGCATCGTGCGCCGCGGCCGCGAGAGCGCGGCGGCGCTCGAGGTCGCGCTGCCCGAGCCGCGCGGGGGCGCGGCGCGCTTCGCGCTGCGCATCGCGCGGGAGGACGGCCGCGAGGAGCGCGTCGAAGGCCGCGCGGAGCTCGCGGAAGGGCGCGCGCGCCTCGTCCTGCGCGAGCTCGCGGAGCTGCCGGACGGCGCCCACGAGCTCGAGCTGGAGCTGGAGCTCGAGCACGACGTCGAAGCCGGTGGCGCTGCCCGCGCGGCGCGCCAACGCCGCATCGTCGCGCCCCCGACCGCGCGCTCGGTCGCCGAGGCGCTCGGCGACGAGCGCGTGTTCGGCGTGCTCGCCAATCTCTACACGCTCCGGCGCCCGGGCGGCCTGGGGCGCGGCGACCTGCGCGATCTCGACGGCCTCGTCGCGCTCGCCGTCTCGCACGGGGCGCGCTTCGTCGGCCTCAATCCGGTCCACGCGCAGCGCCAGACGCACGCCGCCGCGAGCCCGTACGCGCCCGTCAGCCGCCTCTTCCGCGACCCCGGCTACCTCGACGTCGAGGCCGTGCCCGAGCTCGAGCGCGCTCCCGCGGTGCGCGCGCGCCTCGCGTCCGACGAGCTGCGCGCGGAGCTCGAGCGCGCGCACGCCGAGCCGCTCGTCGACCACGCGCGCCACCGCCGGCTGCACGACGAGCTGTGCACGGCGCTCCACCGGGCATTTCGCGAGCACGCGCGCCCCGAGCGCCGCCGCGCCTACGAGCGCTTCTGCGCCGAGCAAGGCGAGCTGCTCGACGCGTTCGCGACGTTCCTCGCGATCGACCGCGCGCTCGCGACGCCGCACGGGCCGCTGCCGCGCGCGCAATGGCCGAGCGAGCTGCGCCGGCGCGAGGACCCCGCGGTCGCGCGCTTCGCCGCCGAGCACGCGGAGAGCGTCGACTACTATCGCTGGCTCCAGTTCGAGCTCGACCGCCAACTCGGCGACGTCGCGGTCCGGGCGCGCGCGCGCGGGCTCGACGTCGGCCTCTACCAGGACCTCGCGGTCGCCGCCGAGCGCGAGGGCGCCGACGGCTGGCTCTTCGAGGGCCTCGCGGTCGAGGACGTGTCGCTCGGCGCGCCGCCCGACGCGTACAGCCGCGCCGGCCAGGACTGGGGCTTCGCGCCGTGGAACCCGCTGCGCCTGGCCGAGGGCGGCGCGGAGCTGTGGACGTGCGTCCTGCGCGCCGCGTTCCGCCACGCGGGCGCGTTGCGCATCGACCACGCGCTCGGACTTGCGCGCCAGTTCTGGATCCCGCGCGGGGCGCACGCGTCCGAGGGCGCGTACGTGCGTTTCCCCGCGGACGAGCTGATGGCGATCGCCGCGCTCGAGAGCCGCCGCGCGGGCGCGCTCGTCATCGCGGAGGACCTCGGCACCGTGCCGGAGGGCTTTCGGCCGCGGATCGAGAGCGAGGCTTGGCTGCGCAGCAGCGTCGTGTACTTCGAGCGCGACGACGAGGGCGACTTCCTGCCCGCGCGCGCGTACCCCGAGCTCTCGCTCGCGACGGCGGCGACGCACGACCACGTGCCGCTCGCCGGCTGGCCGAGCGGCCGCGACGTCGAGCTGCGCTTCGCCGCCGGCGAGCTCGACGAGGAGGAGCGACGCGCAGGGCACGCGGCGCGCGACGACGACGTGCGCGCGCTCGTGCGGCGCCTCGTCGCCGAGGGCCTGCTCGCGGCGGGCGAGCGCCCGGACGAGCCCCGCCTGCGCGTCGCGGTGCACGCTTTCCTCGCGCGCACGCCTGCGCGCCTGGTCGGCGTCGCGCTCGACGACCTCGCGGGCGAGCGCGACCCGGTCAACCTGCCCGGGATCGGCGAGGAGCGCCACCCGAGCTGGCGCCGGCGCATGCGCAGGACGCTCGCCGAGATCGCGGACGATCCGATCGCGCGCGCGTGCCTCGAAGCGCTCGCCGAGCGCGGGGGCCGGCTGTGAGCGCGCTCACGAGCACGTACCGCCTCCAGCTCCATGCGGGCTTTCGGCTCGCGGACGCGCGCGCTCTGCTCGACTACTTGGACGACCTCGGCGCGTCGCACCTGTACCTCTCGCCGCTCCTGCGCGCGCGCGAGGGCAGCCTGCACGGCTACGACGTCGTCGACCCGACCGCGATCGACCCGGCGCGCGGCAGCGAGGACGACCTGCGCGCGCTCGCCGGCGACGCGCACGGTCGCGGGATGGGAATCGTGCTCGACATCGTGCCGAACCACCTCGCGGCGTCCGAGCAGAGCCCGTCGTGGCGCGACATGCTGCGCCGTGGCGACGGATCGCCGTACGCGCGCTGGTTCGACGTCGATCGCGCGGCCGCGGGCGGGCGTGTCGTGCTCCCGATCCTGGGCGCGTCGCTCGACGCGGTGATCGAGCGTGGCGAGCTGTCGGTCGGCGAGGAGCACGGCGAGCCGGTGCTGCGTTACCACGAGCGCACGTTCCCGCTCGCGCCGGGCACGCACGGAGCGAGCGACGTGCGGGCGATCCTCGAGCAGCAGCACTACGAGCTCGTCTTCTGGCGCGAGGGCGGCCGGCGGCTCAACTACCGGCGCTTCTTCGACATCGACGAGCTCGCGGGCGTGCGGGTCGAGGATCCCGAGGTGTTCGACGCGACGCACGCGAAGGTGCTCGCGTGGGTGCGCGACGGGCTCGTCGACGGTCTGCGCGTCGACCACGTCGACGGGCTGCGGTTCCCGCGCGCGTACCTCGTGCGCTTGCGCGAGGCGCTCGACGAGGCGCGCCCGTCGGGCGAGCGCGCGACGCTGCACGTGGAGAAGATCCTCGCGGCTGACGAGCACCTGCCCGCGGCCTGGCCCGTCGAGGGGACGAC
This sequence comes from uncultured Planctomycetaceae bacterium, assembly GCA_964528575.1. GTDB lineage: Bacteria > Planctomycetota > UBA1135 > UBA1135 > CAZGTQ01. The sequence goes on from CAZGTQ010000295.1 coordinate 29,139, forward strand.
CGGCTACGACGCGCTCGCGAGCGTCGAGGACGTGCTCGTCGACCCTTCGGGTCTCGCCGCGATCGAGTCGACGTACCGCGCGATCACGCGGCGCTCGGTCGACGTCGCCGAGCTCGTGCGCAGCGGCAAGCGCGAGGCGCTGACGCAGGGGCTCGAGGCGCAGCTACGGCGCGTCTCGAACGCCGCCGCGCGCGCGGCGACCGCGGACGCCGACGCGCCCGCGGCGGCGCACGACCTGCGCACGCTGCGCGCGGCGCTCGTGGAGTCGATCGCGTACCTGGGCGTGTACCGCACGTACCTCGAGGAGGACCTCGTCGCGTCGAAGGAGGACGCCGAGCGGATCCGGGGCGCGCTCGCCGGGGCGCGCGAGCACACGGCGGGTGGGCCGGTGCGCGACGTGCTGCAATGGCTCGAGCACGTGCTCCTCGGCCCGCGCGAGGCGGTGGGCGAGGCGGACCGCGAGCTCGTCCTGCGCTGGCAGCAGCTCTGTGGTTCCGCGACCGCGAAGGGCGTCGAGGACACGGCGTTCTACCGCTACGTGCCGCTCGTGTCGCGCAACGAGGTCGGCGCCGAGCCGGAGCTCGCGCTCGACGACGCGCTCGAGCGCTTCCGGCGCGGCAACGCCGAGCGGCTCGCGCGCTGGCCGCGCTCGCTGACGGCGGGCTCGACGCACGACACGAAGCGCAGCGCCGATCTGCGCTCGCGGCTCGACGGGCTCACGCACGATCCCGAACGCTGGGCGGCCGCGCTCGAGCGCTGGGAGCGGCTCGCGCGTCCGTTCGAGACCGGCGAGGGCGACGCGCACCTGCCGGACCCGGGGACGCGCTACCTGTTCTTCCAGACGCTGCTCGGCATCTGGCCGCTCGGCGAGACGGAGGCGGTCCCGCCCGCGGACGAGCTCGCCGCGCTGCGCGAGCGGGTCGTCGAGGCGATGATCAAGTCGGCGCGCGAGGCGAAGGAGCGCACGAGCTGGACCGACCCGAACGAGTCGTTCGAGGACGCGCTGCGCGCGTACGTGGGCGCCGCGCTCGATCCTGTGCGCGCGGTGGAGTTGCTCGCCGACGTCGCCGCCGCCGCACAGCCGTTCGCGCGCACCGGCCTCGTCGTCGGCCTCGCGCGGCTCGTGCTCCAGCTCACCGTCCCGGGCGTCCCCGACGTGTACCAGGGCGACGAGCTGTGGCGCTTGCGCCTCGTCGATCCCGACAACCGCGGCGACGTCGACTTCGCGCGCCGCCGCGCGCTCGCCGCCGAGCTGCCGCGCCCCGAGTCGCTCGCGCCCGACGCGGCCGCCGACCTCGCCGCGCACGCCGAGGACGGCCGCGTCAAGCTGCATGTCGTGCGCACGCTCCTGCGCGACCGCCGCGCGCACCCGCGGCTCTGGCTCGAGGGCGCGTACGAGCCGCTCGCGGTCCGCGGCCCGCTCGCCGAGCGCGTCGTCGCGTTCCGCCGCGGCGAGGGAGCGGCGAGCCGTTGCGTCGTCGCGCTGCGCCGCGCGCCGCGGCCGGACGAGCGCGACGCGTGGGCGGCGACCGAGATCGAGCTGCCGCCCGACGTGCGCGGCCCGCTGCGCTGCTTGCTCGCCGCGCACGAGCTCGACGCGAGCGCCGGCCGCGTGCCCGCGGAGTGCACGCTCGCCGCGCTCCCCGCCGCCGTGCTCGCGCCGCGGCGCGCGTGAGCGCATCGGCGCCGCGTGGTGCGGGGCGTTCGACTCGCGCGCGCATCCTCGCCGCGCCGGCGCGCTACGATGGCCGTGCCATGCGGCTCCAGGTCCTCGCGCTCGACTACGACGGCACCGTCGCGACCCACGGCGTGTTGGAGCCGAGCGCGCGCGAAGCGATCGAAGCGGCGCGCGGGGCGGGCCTCGCGGTGCTGCTCGTGACCGGCCGCATCCTCGCCGACCTCCAGCGGCTGCTCGGCGACCTGCGCCTGTTCGACGCGGTCGTCGCGGAGAACGGGGCGGTGATCCACTTCCCCGAGAGCGGGCGCGCGCTCGTGCTCGCGGCGGCCCCTCCCGAGAGCTTCCTCGCGGAGCTGCGCCGGCGCGAGCTCCCGTTCCTCGCCGGACAGAGCGTCGTCGAGCTCGACGCGGCGCACGCGCACGACGTGCTCTCGGTCGTGCGCGACCTGCAGCTCCCGCTCGCGCTCCTGTTCAACCGCGGGCGGCTGATGATCCTGCCGCAGGCGGTGAGCAAGGCGACCGGGCTGCGCGAGGCGCTGCGCGCGCTGCGGCTGTCGGCGCACAACACCGTCGGCATCGGCGACGCGGAGAACGACCACGAGTTGCTGTCGTTCTGCGAGCTCGGCATCGCGGTCGCGTGGGGGAGCGCGGCGCTGCGCGAGAAGGCGGACGAGGTGCTGCCGGGGCACGGGCCCGCGGATGTCGCGAAGTACGTGCGCGCGCTCGTCGACGAGCCGCGCATCGCGCCCGGGCGCCTCGGCCGCCGCAAGCTGCACCTGGGCGTGCGCGAGGACGGGCGGCCGTTCGCGCTCGGGATGCGCGGCCGCAACGTCCTCGTCGCGGGCGACACGCAGTCGGGCAAGTCGTGGGTCGCGGGCGTGCTGTGCGAGCAGCTCGCGCTCGAGCACTACTGCGTCTGCGTGATCGATCCCGAGGGCGAGTACGCGACGCTCGAGGCGCTGCCTTCGGTCGTCGTGTTCGACGCGACCCCGCACGAGCCGGACGTCGACGACCTCGAGCGCACGCTGCGCTACCCGGACGTGAGCGTCGTGCTCGACCTCTCGGCGATGGAGCTCGATGCCAAGCGCTCGTGCGTGCGGCGCATCCTCGAGCGGCTGCGCGACGTGCGCCGGCGCAGCGGGCTGCCGCACCGCATCGTCGTCGACGAAGCGCACTACTTCCTGCAGGACCCGACGGTCACCGACCTGCTCGACCTCGAGCTCGGCGGCTACACGCTGGTCACCTGGCACGCGTCCCAGCTCCACGCGGACGTGCTCGCGTCCGCGGAGGCGATTCTGGTGACCCGCGTGTCCGATCCCGAGGAGGCGCGCGCGCTGCACGCCCTGCGCGGCGGCGCCGTCCCGCTCGACGCGTGGTGCGAGCGTCTCGACGGCCTCGGGCGGGCGTACGCTGCGCTGCTGCCGGGAGCGGAGGAGTCGGGCGAGGAGCTCGTGCGCTTCCGCGTCTCGGCGCGCCTGACGCCGCACGTGCGCCACCAGCAGAAGTACCTGAGCCGCCGCACGCCGGACGACCGCGCGTTCGTGCTGCGCGGCCGCAGCGCGAGCGCGGGAACTCCGATCCACAGCCTCGCGGAGCTGATGGCCGCGCTCTCGGCCGCCCCCGCGCTCGGCGAGCACCTGCGCCGGCGGGACCTCTCGCGCTGGATCCACGACGTGCTCGACGACCGTGTGCTCGCGAACCGCGTGCGCGCGATCGAGGAGCGCGCGGACGAGGGCGACGTCGCGCAGCCGCACCACGACCTGATGGTCGCGATCCGCGAGCGCTACGGAGCGGGCGCGGCGAAGAGCCCGTTCGCGTGAGCTGCCTGCACGGGCGCCGGGCCGTCAGTGCGGCTCGACGGTCGCGTCGAAGGCGAGCCAGCGCGAGGCAGCGCAAGATGGCGCGCGCTCGTGGAGCATGTGGTCGGCAGCGAAGCGCACCCGCTCGACTCTAGACGAGCCGCCGCGGTCGCGGCGTCACGACGACGCGCCCGCCGCCCGTGCCGTGCGGCTCGACGCGGACGTCGGCGAGCTCGAACGCCTCGAACAGCCGCGCGTTCGTCGTCAGGTGGCGCGTGATGCGCTCGACGGTGTACTCCGACGGCTCCGACGCCAGGGCGAGCGGCAGGAGTGCCTGGTCGCCCGCATGGAGGTCGAGCAGCGCTCCGGTGTCGCGGTGCGCGAGCAGCGCGGCGACCGCTTCCTCGGCGACGCGCTCGGAGCTCTTGCGCGGCCGGCCCAGCGCGGAGAAGCCGGCCCGCCCGCCCTCGTACTCCGCGCAGAGGAACAGCCCCGCGCCCGGCGAGTCCGCGCGGACGCGGCTCGGCTCGATGCGCGCCGCCTCGACGCCGGCGGCGGCGAGCAGCGAGCGCGCGCGGTCGGCGATGCGCTGGGGGACGTGCGCGGGGAGCTCGGCGGCGAGCGCGCGCCCGCGCACGGCGAGCAGCGCGCCGCGCTCGCGCGCCTCGAGCGGCGCGAAGGCGGCCGCGCCCTCGAGCTCGACGCACAGCTCGCCGCCGCCCGCGGGATGCCATCCGGTGCGTCGCTCCTCGATGCGCGGCGCGCAGCCCGCGCGCTCGAGAAAGCCGAGCCAGACGTCGCGCAGGTGGTCGAGGGGCGGCGCGAACGGGACGTGCGTGCCGCCGCGGACGAGGACGCGCGACGCGCCGGGAGCCGTCGCGAGCGGCACGAGCACGGTCTGCAGGACGAGCGTCGCCGCGCCCGCGCTCCCACCCTCGCGCGCGAGCGCGACGTCGAAGCGCCAGTCGCCCGCGCGCGCGGGTCCGCCCGGCCGCAGGACGAGCTCCGTCGAGCCGAGCTCGTCGCCCTCGAGCGCGCCGTCGCACACCGCGGCCGCCGCGCGCGCGGCCGTGAGGTGCTGCGCGGCGAGGCCCGGCCGCGGTCGCCCCGCGCGCACGTTGGCGACGCGCACCGCGCGCCCGGTGGCGGCGGAGAGCGCGAGGGACGTGCGCAGGATCTGCCCGCCGCCCTCGCCCGAGGAACCGTCGATCGTCAGCACGCTCTGGGTCTACCCTGGCTCGCGGGCACGGGACGTGCTCGGGAGCTGGCCATGAAGGTACACGAGCTGATGACGAAGGACCCCGCCGTCGTCGCGCCCGACCAGCGGCTCGGGGCGGCGATCGATCTGATGGCGGGACGCGGCGTGCGCCATCTGCCGGTCGTCGAGCGCAAGAAGCTCGTCGGCGTGATCAGCGAGCGCGATCTGCTCGAGGCGACGGGGTGGATGCCCGAGCGCTACGCCGACGCGGACGGGCCGAAGGTCGTGCGCGATGCGATGTCGGTGCACGTCGAGACGGTCGCGGCGGACGACGACGTGGAGGGCGCGATCGCGACGCTGCTGGAGCGCCGCGTCGGCTGTCTTCCGGTCGTGGACCCGGCCGACCGACTCGAGGGCCTGGTGACCGTCGGCGGGTTGCTCGCCGCGCACGTGCGCGCGTGCGCAGCAGCGCCCTCGATGGGCGCGCTCGACGCGGTCGTCGCGTCGCGGATGAGCGAGAACCTCGTCACGTTGGACGCGCGGGACACGGTCGCGGAGGCGCTCGAAGCGTGCCGCCGCCACGAGGTGCGCCACCTGCCCGTCGAGAGCGACGGCTGGTTCGTCGGCATCGTGTCCGACCGCGATCTGCGGTTGCGCATCGGCCGCGGCGAGGTCGAGCGCCCGCTCGGCGAGATCATGAGCACGGACCTCGCGACGGTCGGCATCGAGAGCCTGCTCTCGGACGCGTCCGAGATCATGCAACGCCGGCGCGTCGGCTCGGTCGCCGTCACGCGCGACGGCAAGCTCCTCGGCATGTTGACGACGACCGACGTGCTGCGGCTCCTGAGCGAGAAGCTCGCGGCCGAGCCGGAAGCGCTGCGCGTGGAGTCGCGCTAGCCCGCTAGCGGTCGCGGCGCTCGAGTCGTCGCGATTCGTCGTCGGCCCAGCGCACGATCGTCGCGCGCTCCGCCTCCGAAAGGCGCGCGTCCGCGTGCATCCGCGCGTACGACGGGAGCGGCATCGCGCCCTCGCCGACCTCTTCCGCGACCTCCTCGAGGATGTCCGCCCGGTCGTCTGCGTCGAGCGCGTCCCACGCGGAGAAATTCAGCTCCCCGCGAGCCTCCTCGACGTCGTGTGCGACGAGCCAGGAGATCGGCGCCACGTACGCGTACCACGGCCAGACCGTCTCGTTCGAGTGGCAGTCGTAGCACGCGCCGCGCAGGATCGCCGCCGTCTCCGGCGGCGCGCCGACGTCCTGCGTGACCGGCGGGTTCTCGCGCGAGACGGGGACGAGTTGCAGGAGGGCGAGGAGCGCGAGCAGCGCGACGAGGACGCGCAGGAGCGTCCTGCGCAAGCGAGCGCGCGACACGCGGCTACGCCTTCTTCTTGCGCTCGCGCTCGGCCTCGTCCGACAGCGCGCGGTACGTGCGCAGGAGCTCGTCCCAGCCCGCCCGCAAGCTCGTCGCGATGGTGCGCGCCTCGCTCGCGCCGCTCTCGACCGCCTCGTCGAGGCGGCGTTTCGCCTTGTCGACCTCCGGCTCGAGGCGCTTCTCGATCTCGCGCAGCTTGTCGCGCGCTTCTTTGCCGCCGAGGTTGGCCTTGACGCGCAGTTGGTCGAGCCGGGCGCGCCACTCGTCGAGCTCCGCCCGCAGGCGCTCGAGCGTCGTCTGGTCGGTCATCGTCGGTGCTCCTGCCGGTCGACCCGGCGGCGGGCATCATCGCGCACCGCACGGGCCGTGTCCATGCACCGCCGTCGTGCGGCACGGCGTTCGCCGCTCCCCGCGCGTCCCCAGAACCGGCACCGAGGAGAGCCATGACGATCGCAAAGATCATCGAGATCAGCGCTGAATCGCCCGAGAGCTTCGAGGACGCGATCCGCAAGGGGATCGCGCGCGCGGAGAAGACGATCAAGGGCGTCAAAGGCGCGTGGGTCAAGGAGCAGCAAGTGCGCATCGAGAACGGCAACATCTCGATGTTCCGCGTCAACATGCACGTGACGTTCGTGCTCGACGAGG